>JAKSMS010000045.1 GCA_024400415.1 Bacteroidales bacterium
AAGAACTAACTTTATTTGATTAAGGTGCGAAAAGTTAACGCACCAGTACTAGTTTTCAATATCTTAAAAAGTAATTAAGGCTCATATAGAAATTATACAAAATGAAAAATGTCGTTATTATCTCACTGTTAGGTAACCTCTAAAAATTAACTTATTGACAATAAAATAAATATCTTGATTTTTCGTTATTGTATTGAACTTAATAACGAAACCTATGGCAAAATACAAGAGACTTGGGTCGGTCACTCTGTTTGACACACAAAACACTAAGGAGAATCTCTCCGAATTATGAAACCCGCTCGAAAGATTATCGAAAGTGGTTGATTTCGAAATATTCCGAAATGCACTGGAGGATGTGTTTGAGAACAAGGAAAGAAGAATAATGCCGGAGCTATTGTTCCATTCGTGGTTCGCGATGGTATAGACGACTTGGGTGTTAGTGTAGGAGTGAGCTACAACTTTAGACTGATAAAGCAATAATTGGTTGCTGCATTAAATTCAAACAAAAGAAAAGCATGGTGCTTGCCATGCTTTTCTTTTTGCTATGAGTAAGTCACTGCGATACTCTATTATAAGGGGCTGACGAGGCCAATTGCTAACTGCTAATCGCTCATTAAATCTTCTGCGAAGGGTGAAAGGCTAAAAGTTGGACTCTGCTTGAAGGTGGGCGAAGGGCGCACAATAGGGTAAGAAAAAAAGGCTCGGGTTGCCGAGCCTTTTGGTTTTTTGTATGTCGATGGGGTTAGTTGCGTGAAGTGCGGGAGGTGGTGGTGCCGCGTCCGTTAGAGGCTGTGCCGCGGCTGGTGCTGCTTGATGAGGTGGCGGCAGAAGTGGATTTGCGGTCGGTCTTGGAATCGCTGGTGCGACTGCTGCTGGTGCTGCGGCTTGAAGAAGAACTGCTGGCCGACGTGCTGGAATTGCTGCGGTTTGAGGAGCTGCTGGTAGAAGTGCTGGCACTGCTGGTATTGCTACGGCTGCTAGAGGAGGTAGCGGCAGTTGAGTTGCTGCGGCTAGGAGTGGTAGCGGTGGAACTCTGGCTGCGAGATGGGGTGGTGCCGGTATTGGTGCCACGGTCGCTGCTTGTGGAGGTGCGGCTGCCGCTTTGTGCAGGAGCTGAGGTGGTGCGGCTTGGGGTTGATGGAGCGGCACTCTGGCTGTTGCGGCTTCCTGCTGGGGCTGAGGTGCGGGTGCCGGTCACTGAACTGCTGGCAGGCGCTGTGCGGGTGGAGGAGACGCTGGTGTTTCCGAGATACTCGTGGCCTCTGTCGCTGCGATAGCTTGGCATTTCCTGGCCAGGATGGTATGGGTGGGTTGGGTAGCAGAATGGATCGCTGGGATGGCGGTCGTAGTATGGGTGGTAGTGGTGTCCGTTATGATGGTGGGTGTGGCACCAGCCTGGACGATGGATGTCGTGGTGGTAGGTGCAGTAGTAGTCGTGTGGGTGGTGGTAGCAGTGGCGGTCATAGTGGTGGTAGACTGGCATTGCCCATTTGAAGGTAGGGAATGGGTGGGTGCCGTGGAAGCGGAGATAGGTGGCTGCTGATACGTAGTTGTGGCCACGATACATCCAAATGCAGTTGAGGTCGATGGGCATGAAGATCTCTTCTCCGGTGTATGCGTCGAAGGCATAGATCCAGATCTCATAGTAGGCGGAATTGAGCTGTTCGGCCCAGAACTCGTTGACGATGGCATAGGTTGGGATCTCGTCGGAATAGCCGCAGTAGATCATCACCTCGTCTTGCTGGTTGAGCACGGGGATTGTACGCTGAACCTGGGGCAGGTTGAAATACCTGATCTCGTGGGCTGTGGCCACCATGGTGGCAAGCAGCATTGCTAATGCAAATATTAACTTTTTCATGATATGTGATTGTGTTTTATTTTTTTTGCAAAGTTATGAACATTATGGCAGGATTATTCCGAAAATGGGATGAATTTTTCCTGCCTATGGTTGAAAAAATCCTTTTTGGCTAGATTCTGCGCATGATATCGGTTATTACGGATGCCTTCCATTGGGAGAAGTCGCCCTTGAGGATATGTTCGCGAGCCATGGTGACGAGCTGGAGGTAGAATGTGAGATTATGGATGGAGGCAATCTGCAGGCCTAGAAGCTCTTCGGCCTTGATGAGGTGGTGGAGGTAGGCGAGGGTATACACTCTGTCGGACTCGGCCGGACTGTCTGGATCGATTGGCTCGAAGCAGGTTTCCCACTTCTTATTCTTTATATTGATAGTGCCATGAAGGGTGAAGAGGAGTCCGTTGCGGCCATTGCGCGTGGGCATGACGCAGTCGAACATATCTACGCCTCTCTCGATGGCTTCGAGCAGGTTGGCGGGGGTGCCTACGCCCATCAGGTATCTGGGCTTGTGTTGGGGAAGGATGGCATTTACCACTTCGATCATGGAGTACATGATATCGGTTGGCTCGCCTACTGCCAAGCCGCCGATGGCGTAGCCTTCTCGATCCTTGCTGGCGCAGAACTCGGCGCTCTGGCGGCGGAGCTCAGGGAAGGTGCATCCTTGAACGATGGGGAAGAGGCTTTGATGATGGCCGTAAAGGGGCTCTGTGGAATCGAAGCGGGCTATGCAGCGTTCGAGCCAACGGTGGGTTAGGCCTAAGGACTTCTTGGCGTACTGGAAGTCGGAAGTGCCTGGAGGACATTCGTCTAAGGCCATCATGATGTCGGCGCCGATGATGCGCTCGATGTCCATTACCCGCTCGGGTGTAAAGACGTGCTTGCTGCCATCAATATGGCTGCGGAAGGTGCAGCCTTCTTCGGTAAGCTTGCGATTTGCTGCCAATGAGAATACTTGGAATCCACCGCTATCGGTCAGCATTGGGCGTTCCCAGCCGATGAACTTGTGGAGGCCGCCAGCCTGCCTCAGAATGTCGAGGCCCGGACGCAGATATAGGTGATAAGTGTTGCCTAGTATAATTTTAGCATTCACAGAGTTGCGCAACTCTGACTGATGTACTGCTTTAACACTGCCAACGGTGCCTACTGGCATGAAGATAGGAGTAGGAATGTCTCCGTGGTCGGTATGAAGGACTCCGGCGCGTGCCGAGGAGTGAGGGTCTGTGGTGAGCAAGTCAAACTGCATAGTAGGCTTGTTGATTAATTGTTGATAATTCAATGTGCAAAATTACGAATTTTTTGGGAAATAATTGGTATTTTTGCGAATTGAAAATTGATATCAATATGGATGTATCGTATATTCTAAATGACTATGTGACACTCATTTTGCTGATTCTGTTTGCGATTGCGACATTATGGCTATGCGTGTACTATGGTGTAATTTTTCTGAAAATAGGTCGTCATGGCCGCACTAAAAAGGATTTGAAGGCGCAGTTGGAGAGGCAGAAATCGGGCAGATCGGAAGATTCCTTGCCTGGAGTCAGCGTGGTCTTGGTGGCCCAAAATGAAGGAAAATATCTGAGGGAAAACCTTGTCTACCTCCTCGAGCAGGACTATCCTAACTATGAGGTGGTAGTGGTGGACTATAAGTCGACCGACGACACGAAGTTCATCCTCCAGGTGTGCAGCCAAAACTACCCTAACCTGAGGAGTGTGGCAATGCAGGAGGACGTCAATATGTTCCATGGACGCAAGCTTCCGCTATCAATCGGTATCAGATCTGCTAAAAATGATTTGATACTGCTGATTGAGTCCGACACAAAGCCTACTGGATTCAATTGGATTAGAGAAATGGTTGGCAACTATAGCCATAAAGATACCAAAATCGTGCTGGGATATTGCGGCATTGCCAAGCAGAAGGGCCTGTTGAACATGATGGAGCAGTATGACAATATATGCTTCTCGGCCTACTACCTGAGCCGCGCCCTAAGAGGCAAAGCCACAACTGGAACGGGAAGGAACCTCTCTTACAAGAAGAAGTTTTTCTTCAGCCAAGGCGCATTCACGAAGCACTATACCGAAGAGTTTGGCGCAGATGACCTATTCGTGAACCAGAATGCCGACAGCGCAAATACGGCTGTATGTTTCGCTCCTGAAGCAAGAGTTGAGATGGAGGCAAAGAAGACGTTGAAGCAGTGGCATCTGCGCAGAAAGCAAAGAGAGTCTACCTTCAAGCTTCATCCAGTCCTTGAGAAGGTTGAAAGGATGACGTATCCGCTAGTGGTCTTGGCATTTTATGCCTTCATGGTGCTGCTGCTGGTAAAAGGCTTCCCATGGTACTTTGTGGCGGGCGGCGTTGCCGTCAAGATGGCCTGGCAGATTATCTGCTTCTGGCAGCTCGGCAGCCAGTTCGACGTGAAGGCAGTAGCATGGCTGAGCCCATTGATGGAAATATATTTTTGGTTTGCAAATACTATTTTAAGAATATCTACGTTACATAGGTAGTCAGATTTAGTTCAAAAACCATATTGAAGTAAAGCAGCATGGAAGTAAACCTCACATCAGAAAAGGCAAAGCGCGACTATCAGCTCGTGCTTATGGCTCGCGAAAAAGGCGACCAGCAGGCCTATGCTGACCTGATGAGGATGTACAAAGAGCCCGTTTACCTGATGCTGCTCAAGATGACGAAGAATCCCGCCGATGCCGACGACCTCACCATCGAAGCATTCGGCAAGGCCTTCTGCCAACTGCACCTCTACAATCCCACCAATGCATTCTCTACCTGGCTATTCTCTATAGCATCAAATAACTGCCTAGACTTTATCAGAAAGCAGCGAATGGAGACTGTGCCTATCAGCGACATGCAGACGAAGAGCGAGAGCGAGGTGTTTGAGTATCCAGTCCCTGCCGACACCCCAAATCCTGAGGAGGCAATGATGAATGAACAGCGCAAGCAGAGGCTGCGCGAATTCGTAGGACTGCTGAAGCCTCGATACAGAGACCTGGTGGAGATGCGGTATTTCGACGAATTGTCATACGAAGAAATCGCCGAAAGGACTAAGCTACCGATGGGCACTGTGAAGATCAGGCTGAGTAGGGCAAAGGCTCTCCTTAAAGAAATGATAGTTGAACAATAATACATATAAAAATATAATGATACAATTAACCCCTTTAGCGGAATCAGACCATCCGCATTTTGCCAAAGAGCTATTTGAATCAGCATTTCCCGACGAAGAACGACCTCCTTTCGGGGAGATTAAGAAACGCAACAACGATCAATTTCATTTCCTTGTGGCCACTCTGGCCGAAGACGAGCCGGTAGGAATCCTTACTTACTGGACTTTTGAGGATATAGTATATATAGAGCATTTCGCTATTGCCGAGGAACTAAGAAACCAAGGCCTAGGAAAAGCCGTATTTTTGAACTTCCTTTCACAGCAGACGCAGCAGATCATTCTGGAAGTGGAACTGCCTAACACCGAAGAGGCCGACCACAGAGTGGAATTCTACGCCAGCATGGGTCTAATCCAGAACACCCAGGAGTATTGGCAGCCCTCATATAAGAAGGGGGAAAACAAGCTGGCACTGCCTATGATTATCATGTCGAAATACGAACTCGATGACGACGAATTTGAAGAAATCAAGTCCGTTTTGTACCAAAATGTATACCACTATAAAGGTTAGGCGATAAAAATATAGATTTTTTGTTGCCGTGATAATGTGAGAGTTAGAACGGCACAACGAAAAAAGATAAAAAAATATTTGGCGGATTGCAAAAAAAGTAGTACTTTTGCACCCGTTTTCGAGAGAACGAAAAGGCTCCTTAGCTCAACTGAATAGAGCATCTGACTACGGATCAGAAGGTTGCAGGTTTGAATCCTGCAGGAGTCACAAAAAAAAGGTTAGAGATTAGTAAGGCTCCTTAGCTCAACTGAATAGAGCATCTGACTACGGATCAGAAGGTTGCAGGTTTGAATCCTGCAGGAGTCACAAAGACAAAAAATCCAAATTAAAGTTCGCTTCAATTTGGATTTTTTTATTTTGCTATCTCCCTTCAATGGGCATTATGTTTAACAATAATAAAGTTAGTAGTAATGAAAAAGATATTGGTGCTAATCCTTGGATTAATGCTGGCCCAAGCCGGCATGGCCGCCCCAAGGCCTGACGGAAGAATCAAGATGGCAGACTTCTCAGACGTTGCCGAAAACACGATAGATGCCGTTGTCCATATTAGATGCGAAGTGACCAAGGTCACCCCGCTGTACGAATCCTTCTTCGGATTCATCATCGACAGAGGCCAGCGCCAGCAGCAATACGTGGCTTTCGGCTCGGGCGTCATCATTAGCAAAGACGGCTATATCATTACCAACAACCATGTGGTGCAAGACGCCGCCAAGATAGTTGTCACCCTCAACGACAAACGCGAAGTATCCGCACGCCTGGTTGGCAACGATCCCGCCACCGACCTGGCCATAATCAAGATCGAGTGCAAAGACCTAAGATGGATACCTTTCGGAAACTCTGATGCCGTAAGGGTAGGGGAGCCCGTGCTGGCAATAGGCAACCCCTTCAACCTCACCTCCACAGTAACGGCGGGAATCATCAGCGCAAAGGCCCGCAACATGAACATCATCGACAACGTGGAGGGATTGGAGAGCCCTATAGAATCGTTTTTGCAGACCGACGCTGCCGTAAATAGCGGCAATTCGGGCGGCGCCCTGGTGAATGGCAATGCCGAACTGATAGGCATCATTACCGCAATAGCCTCAGGCAACGGATACTATACCGGCTACTCATTCGCCATTCCATCTAACCTGGCCGTCAAGGTGAGCGAAGACTTGAAAAAGTATGGCTACGTCCAGCGTGCCTACCTAGGCGTTAACGTTGTAGAGGTGCTCAATGGGGTCAGGATCGAGGTCGCATTGCCCAATTGCGCCGTCCAGCGTGCCGGATTGAAGGAGGGCGACATCATCAAGGCCATCAACGGCGTTGCCATCAAGAGCTATTCAGAAATGATGGAAGAAGTGGGCCGCTTTAGCCCTGGCGACAAGGTGGCCGTCACCTACGAACGCGATGGAAAGACCTTCGCTGCCGATGTGGTGCTGCTGAATTCAAAAGGCACCACCGAAATCCTGACGCGCGAGCGCATGGAGGCAGAACGTGCCAATAGAGGCAGAAGATATTGAAAAAGGCAAATAGGACTTGGAGAATCTAGAACTCGATCACAAAACAGTCTATATGACCACAGCACCAGTCAGGAAACTGGTGGTGAAGCTGGCCGTACCCACCATGATAAGCATGATGGTGACGGCGCTCTACAATGTGGTCGACGCTGCCTTTATCGGCCAGCTCTCCACCGAAGCCACAGCAGGTATCGGAATCTCCTTCTCCTACATGATCTTCATCCAGGCCATGGGATTCTTTTTCGGCCATGGATCGGGCAACCATATCTCGCGGTCGCTCGGCGCCCGCAAATACGACGATGCTGCCGAAATGGCTATGGTCGGAGTGGCAACGCCGTTCCTTATAGGACTGGCAGCCGCCATACTAGGCACACTTTATCTGCCCCAGCTGGTCGGAATCTTGGGCGCTACGCCCGACGTGATGGATAGTGCGCAAGGATACATGCGTTATATCGTCATGGCCAGCCCATTCATGATGTCGGCATTGACGCTCAACAACCAGCACCGCCTTCAAGGCAACGCCCAGTTTGCCATGATCGGCCTAGGTGTGGGCGCCGTACTGAACATCGCCTTGGACCCCCTCTTTATCTTTACGTTCGGATGGGGCGTAGAAGGTGCTTCATTGGCCACGGCTATCAGCCAGCTGGTGAGCTGGGGACTGCTGCTAGCCGGCACTTACAAGAAGGAGAGCATCCATCTGAAGCTCTCCAATTTTAAGCCCTCGGCACACTATTATTACGAGATATTCCGCGGCGGACTTCCCTCGCTATGCCGCCAGGGATTCAACTGCGTCTCAGCCATATGTCTCAACTACGCGGCTGCCCGATGGGCCGATCCTGGGTGCGAGTCGTCTACGGTGGCTGCATTCGCGGTGGTAAGCCGTGCCATGATGTTTGCCTTCTCGCTGGTGCTCGGCTTCAGCCAGGGATTCCAGCCCGTATGCGGATTCAACTATGGCGCCAAGAAATATGGCAGAGTGAGGGAGTCGTTCCTATTCACCGCTTCGGTGTGCACGACTGTGCTGGCCGTGATCGCAGTGGCGGGATTTGTCTGGGCCCCAGAGATTATCAAGCTGTTCCGCGACGAAGACCCCGTATTGGTCGAGATAGGCGCCCGAGCCTTGCGTTGGCAATGTGTGGCATTCCCTCTGGTAGGGCTGTCCACGGTAACCAACATGCTGTTCCAGAATATTAGGATGACCTTCAAGTCGACACTCCTAAGCATCGGCAGGCAAGGCATGTTTTTCCTGCCCTCGCTGTGGACTCTTCCACTTGTTTTCGGACTTAGCGGCGTGGAAATGACTCAGGCAGTTGCCGACCTGCTTACGTTTGCCCTCTCAGTGCCTTATGCCGTCTGGATATCCAGAAAGCTGAGGCAGGATTCAATCATGCAATAGTCCGAAGCCATACGGAATTGATGGGGAATCCTAACTCCGCTATAACTGGCGCTATTCTCCGTCCTATCTGGCGGTCAACTCCGGCAAAGAGTCCCGGAGAAGACTCACAAAAAATGCGCCTTTGAGGCGGCATTATGATTAAAGTGAGGAATAAGCGTCCTTTTTATTATATATAGATACAATAAATATTGTCATCGGCCGTTAATTAGTCACTATTCACTAGATAGAAACAATATGAGAAACGTAAAAGTGGGTATTGCCCAAATGGCATGTCAAGAAGACAAACAGGCCAACATCCAGCGCTACACCGAGAAGGTTCGCGAACTCGCTTCGCAAGGAGCCCAAATCATCTGTCTGCAAGAGCTCTTCGCCTCACTCTATTTCTGCGACGAAGAGAAGTATCAAAACTTCCAGCTGGCCGAACCCATACCAGAAGGCCCTACGTCGCAACATTTTGCCGCATTGGCCAAAGAACTGGGGGTGGTGATCGTCTGCTCCATGTTCGAGAAGCGGGCAGAAGGACTCTATCACAACACCACTGCAGTGTTTGATGCTGATGGCGCTTATCTGGGCAAATATCGCAAGATGCATATCCCTGACGATCCCGGCTACTACGAGAAGTTCTATTTCACCCCAGGCGACCTTGGCTATAAGGTGTTCAAGACCAAATTTGCCACTATCGGCGTATTGATCTGCTGGGACCAGTGGTATCCCGAGGCAAGCCGCATTACCGCCCTTATGGGAGCAGAAATCCTGTTCTATCCAACAGCAATTGGTTGGGATGTGCGTCAAAATGAAGAAGATAATAAAGAGCAATATGAGGCTTGGCAGACCATCCAGAGAAGCCATGCCGTTGCTAATGGAGTTCCCGTCGTAAGCGTGAACCGCACCGGTAGGGAAGGAGGCATGCAGTTCTGGGGCGGCAGCTTCATCACCAACGCTTTCGGACGCCTGCTTTACCAGGCACCGCACTTGGAGGAAGAGCTCCACGTGCAAGAACTCGACCTTGACCAAAGCGACCACTATCGCCGCCATTGGCCCTACTATCGCGACCGCCGCATCGACAGCTATTCCCCAATTCTCAAACGCTTTATCGACGAATAACCACCTATGACACCAAAAGAACAAGGCTTCTACATGCCCGCTGAATGGGCAAAGCACAAGGCCACCTGGCTCACTTATCCCCACAACGAGGACTCTTGGCCAGACAAGATCGAAACCATTTTCCCATCCTACCACCTCTTCATCAAGACGCTTGCCGAAGTCGAAGAGGTGCATATCAACGTTAACGACGAAGCCATGCGCCTTCACGTGGCAGCCGAACTGGAGAAAATCGGCGCGAAGATGAGCCAAATCTTCTTCCACATCCATCCGTCAAACGACGCTTGGTGCCGAGATCATGGTCCAGCCTTCCTGCTCAACAAGCTCGATCCCTCAAAACGAGCACTCATCAACTGGAACCATAATGCCTGGGGCGGCAAATACCCCTACGAGCTAGATACACAGATACCTGCCCACATTGCCAAAGCGCTCAACATGCAGATGTTCGAGCCCGGCATAGTAATGGAAGGCGGAAGCATCGAGGTTAATGGCGTTGGCGACCTCATCACCACCACCTCATGCCTGCTGAATCCCAACCGTAACCCACATCTGAATCAAGGCCAGATTGAAGAATACCTCTGCAACTATTATGGCGTTGACAACGTGATATGGATTGGCGATGGCATCACTGGCGACGACACCGACGGCCATGTTGACGACCTGACCCGCTTTATCGATGAGGACACTATCGTAACTGCCGTAGAGGACAACAAATGGGACGAGAACTACGAGCCGCTACAGGAAAACTTGAAGAAGCTGAACTCATGCCGACTGGCAAATGGCAAACAGCCAACTATTGTAGAGCTGCCGATGCCCGACCAAGTGATATGGGAAGATCAGCGCCTGCCAGCTTCCTATGCCAACTTCTATATCGCCAACGGACGAGTTATATTCCCAACCTACAAGTGCGTCAACGACAACGAAGCAGCCTACACCCTTGAGGAATGCTTCCCCAATCATGAAATTATCGGTATTGATAGTACCGACATTATCTGGGGACTCGGCAGCTTCCATTGCCTCAGCCAGCAGCAGCCCGAATAGGTCTTATAGAATAATAGAACGAATAATAAAAGCCGCCCATTCTTTGGCGGCTTTCTTATTATTTTGCGTAGTTACAATCTATTTCAAGTTCAGGATGAAAGGCATGCGGGCTTGATAGTACTGCATAGTGCTCCAATACCTTAACTCCTCAATAGCGTCATCAAGTTCTTGAACCTGTGTTCGGTGACCGAACAGCTGCATACGAGCATCCTCATCCGATACTGTCGAAAAAAGCTCCTCAAACAGACCTTTTTCTGCAGGAAAATCTCTAAGCTCATACTGATCTTCATCTATTCCAGCAGCTTTGCAAGCCATAGACACAGCAATATTAAAACCGCCCAAAGTGTCTACCAATCCGATCTTAACGGCCTCTGCTCCAGTCCAAACACGTCCGCGAGCGATATTATCCACAGCTTCTACCGTAAGTCCCCTTCCTTTGGCAACGCGGCCAATAAACGTCTGGTAAAAATCCTCTATGCTCTGTTGCATAGCCAGTCGGGTAGTAGGGCTCATAGTCCTCATTCCAGAGAGGCCCTCTGAATTGTGGTTGGTTTTTACAGTGTCGGTCGTAATGCCCAAATGCTTGCGCAGCATATCGCCAATCTCTGGCACGGTGGCAAATACACCTATCGAACCCGTAAGGGTAGTGGGCAATGCCACAATCTTGGTGGCATTGCACGATATCTCGTAGCCGGCACTTGCTGCCACATCGCTCATCGACACGATTACTGGCTTAACTCTCACGGCACGCTCAACAGCAGCAGTCATAATCTCCGATGCAGTCACCGCACCGCCTGGGGAGTTAACCCTTAATATAATGGCCTTCACATCTTTATCCTCCACGGCATTGTCTATCGCTTTGGCCACATCGTCACCATATACAGCAGTCTGGAAACTATTGCCCGTGCCCGGAACCACATCACCTTCAGCATAGACTACAGCAATCTGATTATGAGAATTGCGCTTGACTTGTCTAGGCAAATAGTTGTCGATTTCCACCACATGTTCCATTCCATACTGTTCCTTCATCTGTTTTTTAGCGTCGTATTCAAAAGCCAATGTGTCTATCAGTCCATATCTAATGGCGTTGCTAGGGTTGTAGCAGGCTAGATTATCAGCTAGGACGTTCAGCGTGTCGGCAGAGATTTGTCTCGTTGCACCAATATTATCGGTAATATGTCTCCAAATAGAAGTGATATAGGCTCTTACTTGCTCCTTATTGGCCTCCGACATGTGGTTCATGATGTAAGTCTCGCCTGCACTCTTGTAAGCGTTGTTGCTTGGTCGGATCAGATCCACGTGAATATCAAATTTGTCCAATAAGTCTTTATAGAACATCGGTTGAGCCGCAATTCCTCGCCAGTCTAGTTGGCCGGTAGGGTGGAGGTATATTCTGTCAGCAACCGAGGCTATATAGTACCCGCTCTGATTATATGAGTCGGCATAGGCAATCACAGGCTTTCCTGAATATTCTTTAAACTGCTCCAAAGCCATTCTAAGTTCCTCAGATTGTCCCCAAGACTGCGTTGTAATACTGCCCAAATATAGATATATACCGTCTATATTATCATCACTTCCAGCTAATTCTATCGATTGCAGCATCTCCACCAAGCCAATAGTGTGGCTTGAAGATGCACTAGACAACGTCTGCAACTCACTGAGCGAGCGTTCTGGAATGGTTTTCGTTAAGTCAATCTTAAGGAATGTGTTTCGACTCACCGGCATAGAGCTATCGCTTGAAGTCGCAAGTGCTATCATCATGAATATCATCATGATGAATCCTAAAATATTTATCACTACAAATGCACAAAGCATTCCTAATCCCGACGCCAGCATCGTTTTGAAAAATCCTAGCGGCTTATCCTTTTTTCTTTCGAGATCATGCTGATACTGGTCTCGATATTCGTTTGTGTATTCCATTATTATCTTTATTATTTGATTCTTATTGTTTCAATAGGTGCTAGTATATTATTTAACACAACTTAACATAACACAAATACTAGTTTTATCGGTTTTTTATTTTTTTGATAGTATCTTACTTCTTAATACGAGTATTTCCAAAAAAACGACCTATAATTGGCTATAGCACTTATCTATCTGATTCATCTATCTGATTCTCGCAGACATTCTTGTCTGTTTAATTTAAAAGGCAGCACACAATTGTACATGTTGAGCTGCCTTAATGACTTGAATCAACAGATTATTCAAGCAATAAATCTTAATAATTCACTTTACATGTAACAGAAGTTCCTTCAGCATTGGTAAGCACGAAATAAGCACATTTGTCCACAACTTCGCGCTCTAACTGAATCTTATCGCCTAGATTGGTTTCCTGAAGATAGTTGATTTCAAACGAAATTCCATCCCTGCTGTCTATCATATCAGCCATAGCATCGAAAATAACTCGCAGATATTCAGCATTATTCATGTGGTTATTGTGATCAATCATCGATTGCTCTACAGGAATATACTTAACATAACGATCGTCTGTCATTGCTGGCACTTTGAGGCGCTTCAGCACCTCTATATCGGTAGCGCAGCGTGGATTGTGTTCAATATCAGACAGGAAATCGTTCATACGGCATAGTTTTCGGTTAGAATAATTGATAACTACCCATACCGTTGTGGCAGCAACCATCACCTCATCATGGCTGTTGAGTATCTCAAAGTCGCGATAAAACTGAAGTCCATCGCAACCTCTTGACCAAGTGCGGATTGTAACCATCTCCCCTGCTGCGGGCATCTTGTTTACGCGATAATACATCCTTGCCAGCACCCAAGCATAATTCTGCTTTATCATGTCAGCAAAACCGCAATGGAGCGCATCAGTATGATGGTCGGCGGATTCTTGGGTGATGCGGGCCATACCCCATATTTCCAGATGGTCGGTATGGTCGCAGATATATGCCGGTACAACCAGTTTTTCTTCCCAATACATCAAGTTCATGACCTAATGATCTAGTGAGTTATAAATTCTTTACATTCTTTCAGGCACCTCAATGCCGAGAATCATCATCGTGTTCTTCAGAGCCTGTGCCACTGCACTGCACAACTGCACGCGGAAGGTCTTCACCATCTCGTTCTCTTCTTTTAGGATCGGAGTGTCCTGATAGAAGCTGTTGAACAGTTTGGCTAGATTAAAGGCGTAGTTGGCTATCATGGCCGGACTATAGTTCGAAGCTGCTGCCGTGATAGTGCTTGGAAGGTCGTGGAGCGTCTTGATCACTTCGCGCTCCTTGTCGTTCAGCTGCATCTGCGAAACGGAAGCATTCATGTTGATTCCCTGCTCTAGGCCTTTGCGAACAATGCTGCGAATGCGGGCGTGGGTATATTGCACAAATGGGCCGGTATTGCCGTTGAAGTCGATACTCTCGGCTGGATTGAAGAGCATATTCTTAGTTGGGTCGACCTTGAGGATGAAATATTTGAGTGCGCCAAGTGCCAGGATATGGTACAGATGTTTCTGCTCCTCGGGGTCCATATCGTCGTTCTTGCCATGCTCGCGACTCATTTCTTCAGCCGTCTTCTCCATCTCCTCAATCAGGTCGTCGGCGTCAACCACGGTACCCTCGCGGCTCTTCATCTTTCCGTTTGGCAGCTCTACCATGCCGTATGAGAGGTGGTACACCTTATCAGCCCAGTCAAATCCCAGTTTGCCGAGTATGAGTTTCAGCACCTTAAAGTGGTAGTCTTGCTCGTTGCCCACCACATACATAAGCTGCTCGGCGCCAAAGTCGTTGTGGCGCAACAGAGCGGTGCCAAGATCTTGAGTCATATACACCGAAGTGCCGTCCTTGCGCAGCAGCAATTTTTCGTCCAGACCGTCGCCGGTAAGGTCACACCACACGCTGCCGTCTTCTCTGCGATACAGCACGCCGAGGTCCAAGCCCTTCTGCACGAGTTCCTTGCCCAACAAGTAAGTGTTCGACTCATAATATATCTTGTCGAATCCTACGCCCATCTTGCGATATGTCTCGTCAAATCCGGCATATACCCAGCCGTTCATCTTCGTCCAGAGGTCGCGGATCTCCTTATCGCCCTCTTCCCAGCGCTTAAGCATGCTCTGCGCTTCAAGCATTAGCGGCGACTGCTTCTTTGCCTCTTCCTCCTCCATTCCTTCAGCCATGAGCGCCTTCACCTCTTCTTTATAGTGCTTGTCAAACTCCACATAGTATTTGCCCACCAAATGGTCGCCCTTCATGCCCGAAGTTTCTGGAGTCTCGCCGTTGCCAAAACGCATCCATGCCAGCATCGACTTGCATATGTGTATGCCGCGGTCGTTCACCAGATTCACCTTCTTCACATTGTTGCCGTTGGCCGTCAGCAGCTGGCTTACCGACCATCCTAGAAGGTTGTTTCTTATATGACCTAAGTGGAGCGGCTTGTTGGTGTTTGGCGACGAATATTCTACCACGATTGGAGCAGCATTCGGATCCACAGGCTTGAGGCCGAAAGCCTCATTACCCATCAGGCCAGTCACAAACTTGGTCCAATAGCAATCTGAAATCTCAAAGTTCAAGAAACCCTTGATCACGTTGAATCCTTTCACATCGTCCACCTTTTCCGTAACTGCTGCGCCAACCTCGTTGGCCACCATCTCTGGCGACTTGCGGGCCTGCTTTACGAATGGGAACACCACAAGGGTGAAATCACCCACAAATTCCTTCTTTGTGGCCTGCAGAATAACGTTTTCTTCCTTGATTTCTATGCCGTAGAGACCGTTTAGCGTCTCGGCAATTGCCTGTTGGAGTTTGAGTTCTATCATAGATATTATATGTATATACTTATTTAATATTTTGCAAATATACGATTTTCCTCGAAATGATACAAATTTTTTTCACTCATTTACTCCCCCACCCTCTCATCCAGCCATAAGACGAAAGCCGCACAATCAAAAAAAAGCACTCAAAAACACGCTAAAGTCATCCCAAAAACACCAACAATAGAAACAAATAATCTTAAAAAAATATAGTTTTTTTTTGCATTTTAGATAAAACTCGTATCTTTGTAGACACTTTACAAACTAAGTGAGTTACAAAATTATCACTATATGAAGAAATTAGCAACAATTCTCT
>JAKSMS010000046.1 GCA_024400415.1 Bacteroidales bacterium
TCGGACTTCAGCAGGTCATCAGCGAATGGGGCGAACTCATCCTTGGTCCTGCGCTCGTCATCATTGGCTTGTTTATGCTGTTCGGCGACAGATTGCATTTGCCAAAGTTCGGGTTTAGCGGTAACGTCAAAGGCGCATACTCGGGAGCATGGGGAAGCTTGATGCTCGGAATCATCTTCGCCATGGCTTTTTGCCCAACGAGTGGCTTGCTCTATTTCGGAATGCTCATTCCCATGTCTGCCGAAGCAACAGCGGGTTATCTGCTGCCCCTTGTTTTTGCCATCGCCACAGCACTTCCCGTCCTCATCGTGGCATGGCTGCTTGCCTACAGCATCAATTCGCTTAGCACGTTCATGAGCAAGGTAACCCTCTTGCAGCTGTGGTTCAACCGCATCGTCGCCGTACTGTTCATCGGCGTAGGTGCTTATTACTGTTACACAATCCTTATCGCATAGCATTATGATACAACAATTTGCCGATTGGCTTATCTTCGACCTTTTGGGCATGGATGCCAACTCGCGTCTGGGTGAGGCAGTCAATTTCTTCGTCTATGACTCAACGAAAATCATCCTCTTGCTCTTTTCCATCAGCATCGTGATGGGCATTGTTAATGCCTACTTCCCGATAGAACGTCTGCGCAATTATCTCTCGTCGCACCGGCTCTATGGTTTTCAGTACCTGCTGGCAAGTATCTTCGGAGCCATCACACCATTCTGTTCCTGCTCGTCCATACCACTTTTCATCGGATTCGTCAAGGGAGGCATTCCCTTGGGCGTAACCTTCGCTTTCCTCATCACTTCACCTTTGGTCAACGAGGTGGCTGTGGCAATGTTCCTCGGCACCTTCGGTTGGCAGGTGACAGCCATCTATGTCGCGTGCGGCATCGTGATGGGAATGGTGGGAGGTTTCGTGTTAGGCAAGCTGAAACTCGAACGCTACCTCTCGCCCTGGATCCTTCAGATGCAGCAGATGCAGATGCAAGCCGACGAGGCATTTGAAGCAGAACACACACCCTTCATGAAACGTCTGCCATCCATCACGAAAGACGCCCTCGGCATCGTCCGTGGGGTGATCCTTTACGTCCTGCTCGGCATCGCCATTGGCGCAGCCATCCATGGTTATGTGCCCGAAGATTTCTTTGCCGACTTCATGCAGAAGGCAGGATTGCTGGGAGTACCGGCAAGTGTGCTCATAGCCGTGCCGATGTACGCCAATGCTGCTGGAATCGTCCCTGTTGTGGAGGTGTTCGTTGCCAAGGGCATTCCTCTCGGCACAGCCCTCGCCTTCATGATGTCAGTGGTAGGACTCTCCCTGCCCGAAGCCACAATGCTCAAGAAGGTGATGACTTGGCGGCTCATCGGCATCTTCTTCGGCACAGTAGCATTTATGATCATGATTTTAGGGTGGACGTTCAATCAGATATTGTAGATTTATCGATGGCCAATTCCGCACCCCTCGTGAGGTGGGAATCATCTGGAAACACCTTGGTTGGCAGATGCCCTACCTCAGGAACGGTGTGTCAAAGCGTCGCGGCCATGCGCAGCGTGGCCCCTACACCCAAGAAGTCTAGACAAACAGAATTGCGAACAAACGCATGCGAGCAGCCGACAAGCAGGGTGAGGTGCCTGCCGATAGGTACTATGGCTTTTGGATTGATAATCGTTACAATACTGATTGTCAGTATCTTGTTGAAAGTTAACGAAAAGTTAGCGAAAAGTTAACGAAAAATATCGGCATATTTTTTCGTTAACTTTTCGTCAACTGCGTTGTGATTGGTTTGTAAGTCTTTGTTTTATATGTAGTTATGTTTGTTTTGCGCAAAAATGAACTGCCGCCAGTCGGTATTGTTGGGGTAGGGCAGGCTATTGGCGGAATAACTGCGGACAATTGCCGGCCTTTCTGCGGGGTTTCTCCCACTAAAGAGGGCGGCGATTGCCTGCCAGTTGGTCGCCCCTATGCCGCAGGAGTGGGTTATCTAGGCGAATGGTTGTCAAGTCGGCTGCAGGATGTGTTCCAATATCTGAAGAGTCGACTTCTTTCGGTGTGAGACAACTTTATATCCTTTTTTTGAAAGAAAATGTTAAAATTAATTGATTATTAATTTTTTTTGTATCTTTGCAACGTAATAGCGGATTGGGATGTGGCAGATATTTTATTGTAATTACTTGTCGTTTTGCTTGATATGCTATTTGGGCGCATTTGATATGTAATGATAATTTTTTTGCATCTCTCTAGATTGTGTTAGTCGCTCTAGGGTGGTAAGTATGAAAATGAAATTGATTATTAAATATTGTGTTTTTTGGGTGGTATGCTCATGTTTGTCGAGTTGTTTGAAGGATTCGCAGGATACAGTCTTGTTGCCCCTCCCAGTTGGCACTATTTATGGCGTAGATTTGCCCGAAGGATTGACAGACCATATAAAAGTACATGATGGCATAGATCCGCCAAGTTTGGAGGGCTCTTTTTGGGCAACGCCAATGGAGGTTGAATATGCCTCTGATGGATATTGGAACGGTGAGTATTATGACCTATATATTGCCTTCACGGCAATGGATTCTAGAAATGTGACATCGTATAGGGAGAAGCAGAATAGTTCTAGCGGAGTATCGTCGAAAGCTAGGGTGATTGGCAGTGGTAATAACTTTACAGCCTACACCGAGGTTGAGATGCAGGATCCCAAGGAGGATTGGTGGTGCAAGGTACTTACCATCATTACAGGAACAGTGGAGGGTAATGGTATAGAAGATTTCCAATATGCCAACGTGATGCTGGAAAAACGTGATCCTTACAATAAACTAATGGAGGTGGGTGAATATCATATTCTTCATGACAAGGATAATCATGTGGTTAACTATGAATGGTAATAGAGGCATGTTGGTTATACGATTTGTTGGTGTGATGCTGCTTGTAACGATGACGAGTGCTACTTTGGGACAATCGCTACGTGCACCACATTGGCTCTTAGGGTTAAAGGGTGGAGGTATGGCCACGGATATGGAATACACAAACAGAGTGTACGATATTTATTCGCATACGCCGATTCTTGACCTTGGTGCAGGTGCTTTCTTGAAATATAGGCACTCTCATCGATTAGGTTTTTTGCTCGACTTGCAATATAATGGCGGCGGAACTCACTTGGAATGGTCGGATGTGACTTACCAGTTGAATTATAGGTATTTGGATGCCAGGCTCGTGTTGGCATTGCATTTAGGCAAGGACCGTGCTCGCTTGTCTCCCTATCTGATTGCAGGTCCGGTTGTGGGGACCACGATGAGGGGGCAAATTCATTATGAGTCAATGTACACTGCACCATTTGTCACTCCGCTACAGAAAGGAGAGTTCGCTGCTTTCAATATGGGTGTTTATGGGGGCGTTGGCATTGACATCCCATTCTATTGGGGTTATAAAGAATCGGTTTTTTCGCTCGAGGTTGGTATCAGGCGAGGCCTGACCGATACTTTCACGGGTAATGAGAAGAGCGAGTTTTCAAACATTCTCAATCCTGAACCGAACATCCCTCTGTATACGATGGAGCGACTGCCTGGATGCTTGGAACTGATGGCGCGGATTGCTATTCCAATCCATGCTAAGAAGAAATCTGAACCAAGTCATGCTCAGTCTGTTAGTTCAAAGGTGGAATCTGTGGTTGAAGAGTACCCACAGGAGGCGGCCTACGTGGGATTTGATGACGAATACCAGTCCAAAGAGTGCTACACTTTAGGCCAAGTGAGAGACTCGGTAATGGCAGGGAAAGACATTTCTGGTCTTCGCATCTGTTTGTTCAATGTATTGTTCGATTTCGATAAGTCAGAGGTCCGCCCCGAGTCGTATAGAATGCTCCAAGATTTAGGTCAGTTGATGCGCATGTTCCCCTCAATGCGTATAAAGGTAAACGGACATACTGATAGCAAGGGATCGGACGAGTACAATGAGGATCTCTCGGACCGGCGAGCAAAGTCGGTGCGAAGCGTAATCATGAGCTATGGAATTGATGGCGACCGCATAGAATGGCAAGGATATGGTGAAAAATACCCAATAGATACTAACGAGACTGACGATGGACGCCAGCGCAACCGCCGAGTGGAAATTGACGTGCTGACGATACCCAAGAGTCATCAAACAAGGTTAGAGAGATGAGACGAATTTTATTGATAATGTTTTTGTTCGTAGTAGGACAAGAGGCCATTGGCCAACAGGTTGTTCCTGTTTCGGGAGGTAGCGTTTCCAACGGAAGCGGGTTCTTCAGTTTTTCGCTTGGACAGGTGGTTTCGAAGTCTGACTTTGAGCCAGCTGTCTCGGTGAACTCAGTGACAGCTTCGGTTATTGAGGGAGTGCAGCAACCCTATACAATTGAGCAGCTTTCGATAGAAGGTGTATCTGCTCTTAATGTAGAAATATCGCTATATCCAAACCCTACAACCCAGCGAGTAAAGGTGTCTTCTAGCGATAGTGAAACGCAGCTAACTTTTCGCTTGTATGGAGTATCTGGTCAGCTAATGCAAGAGGGTACGATGATGGGTGAGATGGTGTTGGATACAGAAGATTATCCCACAGGGTGTTACATGTTATTTTTGGAGTCTGGCAATCGTCAGTCGAATGTTTACAGAATAGTAAAAATAAGATGAAAATGAAGAGTAAGATATTGTTGTTAGTATTATTGCTTATGTGGAGTTCGCTCTATGCTCAAACTCCGCAGGGGTTTAGTTACCAGGCAGTTGTGCGCAATTCGGCAGGCCAGTTAATTTCGCATCAGCCCATTGGTTTGAGAATATCTATCTTGTCAGGTTCGCCAACTGGCACAGTTGTCTATACCGAGCGGCAGTCCCCCATGACCAATGCTTATGGGTTGGTATCTGTGGTCGTGGGCGGTGAGCCGGGTTTTGAAAACTTAGACTGGCGCAACGGCACCTTCTATATTCGTAGCGAGATTGACCTTGCCGGAGGAACGAACTATACTCTCGAAACAACTCAGCGCATTTTCAGCGTCCCATTCGCGTTGAATGCTACAGTGGCCGACAGCCTGGCAGGTGGAGCCATCCGTACAGAGTCTGATCCTATTTTCACGTCCTGGGACAAGGATTACAACGATCTTATCAATACTCCTGTCAATATCAGCACGTGGATCAACGATGTGGGATATATCACGGACTACACGGAGACACAGGTTCTGACGATTAGTCATGACACCGTGTCTCTTACTGGAGGAAGTTTTGTGAAACTTCCTGCAGGTTTTAGCGGTGACTATAACGACCTGACAAACAAGCCTACCAACATCAGCGCCTTTGAGAACGATGCTGGTTACATTACTGACTATACCGAAGTGCAGGTGCTTTCAATGGGACACGACACCATTTATCTTACTGGAGGTAGTTATGTGGTTCTGCCATTGGTCTCGGAGAGCCAGAGTCTGTCCAATGTGGTGGGGTTTGGCAATAGTGCAGGAGGCTATCAACTCAAAGACGTGATGGACCCTACTGACCCGCAAGATGCTGTAACTCTCCATTATTTGGATTCGGTGATGGCTTTGTTGGGGGTCGATAGTACTAGCCTAGGATCTCATAACGTCTATACAGTTGATGCTTGCGACTCCTACGATTGGAACGGAATCCATTGCACTGTTGGTGGAACCTATGTTTATCCATACACCAATCTGGGTGGCTATTACAGCGTGGACACCTTGCACCTTTCCCTTCGCCATGGTACGTTCAATGTTGATTTTCAATCAGCGCAAGGTAGCTACACATGGCATGATCAACTATATACCTCGTCGGGTGTGTATACATACAATTACCAAAACCTCAATGGATGCCCGAGCGTTGACACTTTGAAGTTGACAATCAATGCTGCAGGCGGTTCACATTGCACAGCTTACAGGTTTGAGTCCGATACTGCTGAGGTTACCTCATGTGGTGAATATCGCTGGTATGGCTCAGTGATCACTCGGTCGGGTGTGTACCAACACAGCCTAGGTACTATCGGCCATCTAGGGTGCGACAGCGTGGTTAAGATTTCGCTCGAGGTTCTTCTAGACTATCGAACGGACACTGCTGTGAGAGCTCAAAGTCCAATTACTTGGCGAGGTCAGCTCTACATCCAACAAGGCGACTATTCCGACACGTTGATGGCTGAAAATGGTTGTGACTCTATCTTCAGTTTGCACTTGATGTTTGGCGGTGCTCATGGCATTGGCGGTGCGCCTGGACGTTATTCCGTGAGTCCGAGCAATCAGGTCCTCTTTGCTCATGGAAACTTGCTATATCAGTCTGCCATCAAGAAGTGGAAAATTTCTGAGCATCAGTATGATGTACTTAATGTAAATTGCGTTGGAGAGTACTATCGTCCGTGGGCTGATAAGTTCAGCTGGGCCACTAGTGGATATCACGATGTCCAAGACTCACTGAACTTCTATTGCAAACCCTGGGATCTTCATCAAACTCCAGCTTCATTGGGTTCGTTCCGCTACCAGAACAACATGTATGGTTATGGCCCTTCCCATTTCATGGCTGACACTAACCTCACAGGAACGAGTCTCAACTACGACTGGGGCATGTATAATCCGATCATCAATGGAGGCAATGGCGCAGGCATGTGGCGCACGCTTTCCAAAGATGAATGGGACTATCTGTTTAATTCACGCAACAATGCTGCTCACCTTCGTTCCCTTGGCACAGTCAACGGAGTTGCAGGCTACATCATTTTGGCCGACAACTGGACGAATCCCGGCGGTATCAGTTTTGTGCCCAATGCAGCCACTACTTCGACAAACAACTATTCCTTGACGCAATGGCAGGTGCTTGAACAATCGGGCGCGGTGTTCTTGCCGGCAGGATTCTATTGGAGCAGCACGAGTGGTGGCAGTGGCGGTGCTTTCTGTCTTAATACCGCCTTTGCAACACCTATGGTAGCCATCTACAATCGAAGTAACCAATACCGAGTTCGACTAGTGCAGGATGTGCAGCTGGGAACTAGAGAGTGCTCGTGCACCTATTATGACACCGTCATAGTGTCATCATCTACCTACTCGTGGCACGGACACACCTATAGCGAGTCGGGTGATTATATGGAAGCTGTAGTAAACAATGCTGGGTGCGACAGTATCATTAGTTTCTCCCTATTGATAAGCGATCAGGGACAGCTCGATAGTGCATTTTCTGTGGGTGCTGGGAAAAAAGTCTATTTCTCCTGTGGCAATCTTCAATACCAGACAACCCACGATATTTGGCGTTTTGCCATGTATCAATATGACTACTTGGGCAGCGACAATCGCTATATCTCGCCAACCAATGAGAAGTGGCAAGATCTATTTTCTTGGGCTACTTCGGGTTACCACAATTCAACGGATAATCTAAATACGGCCTATCTTCCATATTCCACTTCGGGTAATTTTGGACCTTCGACCAACATGGGAGAACAGAGTCTCGTGACCGAGAGCCGTGACTACGATTGGGGCGTTTATCTACCAGTGGCCAATGGTGGGAATCAACCCGATCAATGGCGTACGCTGACCTCTGATGAATGGAACTATCTCTATAATCTTCGACCCAGAGCCAGTCAGTTGCGCCGCTGGGTGAACGTTATGGGTGTGAAGGGGCTCTTGTTGTTGCCTGATAACTGGAGCGCACCTGTAGGGTTCTTTTTCAATACAGAAGATGAGTATGGAGGAACGGACTGGGATCTTCTAGAATCTTCTGGTGCTGTGTTTTTGCCTGCTGGTGGCTACTATTCCTCTTCGTCAGCCTACTATATAGGAGAAGCTTGCTGTTACTGGAGTACCACGGCAGTTCCTTATTCTACAAATGCCCATGGATTCTACTATAGTCCCAGTATAAACACTTACCAGAATGGTTCGGGGACTTATTCTTATAGCAGGAGCGGGCGTCGTTCAGTTCGTTTGGTAAAAGACATGTGATTGTTTATCTGAGATGAAAAGGTATTTAATTTGTATATTATTTCTGCTACAAAGGTTGGTATTGTGGTGTCAGGTACCTGTGGTTTTCCTCCATCAAGCTGTTGTGCGTGATGCCCAGGGAGTTCTTGTGTGTGACCGAACCATTGGCGTTAGGCTCTCCATTCTCCAAGGCTCAGAGTCTGGCGAACCAGTTTATTCTGAATCTTTTGTTACACGCACCAATGCTTATGGACTCTACACTATCGAAGTTGGTTCCTCGTCTAATCTTATGGCGGTGGACTGGACTCTGCAACCTTTCTATGTCCGAAGTGAGGTGGACGTCGATGGAGGTAATTCCTACAGCGTAGAAGCCACCCATGAACTTTATTCCGTTCCATTTGCAATGTCCGTGCAAGTGGCACGTTCAATCCCTGGTATAGTTCAGTACGAAACAGATCCTGTTTTCAGTGCTTGGGGCAAGGACTACAACGACATTACCAACAGTCCTGTCAACATCAGTTCTTGGGTCAATGATGTGGGCTATATCACTGACTATACCGAGACTCAGGTTCTGTCCATTGGTCACGATACTATCTATCTTACGGGAGGTAGTTTTGTGAAATTGCCAGCAGGATTTGATGGCGACTACAATCATTTGTCTAACATGCCTTCTATGAGTTCCTTTGTGAATGATGTTGGTTATTTTGCAGATTTTCAAGAGACTCAGGCTTTGTCGATTCGGGCCGATACCATCTTTCTTACAGGTGGTAGTTTTGTTGTTCTACCCATGGTTGCAGAAAGCCAAGGCCTATCGAGTGTGGTTGGTTTTGGCAATTCCGCTGACAGTAGTCAGCTTAAAGCTCTACAAGACCCCACTGATCCTCAAGATGTGGTTACGCGTCAGTATTTGGATTCGCTTACATATTCTATCTCCCACAGTGATCGTGGCACTCACAATATCAGCGTAGCAGACGAGTGTGAAAAGGTGTTCTGGAATGGCCTCTATTACACTCAGTCGGGTGTCTATACCTATGACTATTCAAATTCCGAAGGATTCTTCAGCACTGACACACTATTTCTTACCATTCGCCATGGAAATCACCACACCTATCACCAAACGGTTGACTCTACCTACACTTGGCATGGCCATACCTATAATAATACGGGAACCTATTACTATTCTTATACCTCAAATAGTGGTTGTCCTTCATTGGATACGCTTCACCTAACAGTCATAAACGAATCCTCTATGTCGTGCACTCGTTATCGCTATGAGATAGACACTGCGATTCTTTATTCGTGTGGAGACTGCAGTTGGCATGGTCGTCGTATATGGAATTCGGGCATCTATGAACATCGTGTCCCGGTTCGGTATGGTCAGTCGTGTGACAGCGTAGTAAGAGTACGTATCCATGTGTACAACACGTTTCGCTATGATACAGCTATTCGCAGTTCTGTCCCCATTACATGGCGAGGACAATCCTATTCTCAGCAAGGAAACTATGCTGACACTCTCAAGGATGCTAACAATTGCGATTCCATCTATGCTCTGCATCTGATCATGCATGGTGAAGGAGGAGTAGGCTGTGCTCCTGGGTTCTATTCTGTGGCACCTGGTCTCCAAGTGGCCTTTGCGCAGGGTAATTTGCTCTTTCAGTCGGCCAACGACAGGTGGATGTTTGCTCCTCAGCAGTATGATGTGTTGAATGATATGTGTCTAGAGCGCTATTACCACCCTTATACGGACAAGTTCTCATGGGCGACCTCTGGTTATCACAACAACCAAGATTCTCTCAATGTCAATTATCTTCCTTGGATTCATAATTCTCAAGCAGCCCCTGTTGGCAGTGTTAGTTATTCGTATAATCGTTACGGGTATGGTCCGTCGTCATTCATGCCTGACTCTAATCTCGTGGATAGCAGTGCCAACTACGACTGGGGCCAGTACAACCCAATCGTAAATGGCGGCAAGGGCAGCATGGAGTGGTTTACCCTTAGTATGAAGCAGTGGGACTATGTCTTCTATCACAGGCCAAATGCTGATCAGTTAAGTTCTGTGGCGCAAATAGTTGTTCCTAATCCAACCCAGCAATCTGGCAATATCATAGTGCCAGGCTATATCATTCTTGCCGATAACTGGGTGCGACCTTCTGGTATTAATTTCACTCCCCATGCTTCCAATCCAGCGATGAACCAATACACCCTTTCACAATGGAATACTCTTGAAAATTCAGGCGCTGTTTTCTTGCCTGGTAGCCTGTATTGGACCTCCACATCGTTCAATGGAGGCAATGCCTATTGCCTTAACACGGCATTCCAAGATCCGATGGTTGCCCCTTACAATAAGAGTAACCAGTATTATGTGCGCTTAGCGCAGTATGCTACAATAGGCATGTCGCAATGCAACTGCTCTTATTACGACACGGTCATTGTTTCTCCAGGTTCATTCACTTGGCATGGGCGAACTCTCACACGCAGTGGCGACTATCTAGATACTCTTGTGAATGCGGCTGGTTGTGACAGTCTAGTGTTCTATTCCTTGGTTATTAATGACAACGGTCGCCTGGATAGCCTCTTCTCTGTGTCTGCCAATAGGAAAGTTTATTTTTCTAAGGGTAACCTTCAGTATCATCCACAACGGCAGCTGTGGCGTTTCGCACCATTGCAGTACGACTGCTTTGCTACTCTCAATCGGTATGTTGAGAAGAAGGATCTAAATCGTTGCTGGATAGACATCTTTGCCTGGGCTACTTCTGGCTATCATGATTCTACTGACAATCTCAATACAGCCTATTATCCATATTCAACGAGTGGCAGCTTTGGCCCATCGTCAAACATGAGTGAGCAGAGTCTTGTGAATGAAAGTCGTAGTTATGATTGGGGGCAGCATTGCCCTATTGTCAATGGCGGAAATGTGGCCGGCTTGTGGCGCACGTTGACCTCTGATGAGTGGAACTATCTTTACAATCTTCGACCTAGAGCTATGCAGTTGCGCCGCTGGGTGGACGTTATGGGCGTGAAGGGTCTCTTGTTGCTACCTGACAACTGGAGTTCACCTGTTGGATTCTCTTTCAATACTGAGGATGAATATGGTGGAACAGACTGGAATCTTCTAGAATCTTCTGGTGCTGTGTTTTTACCTGCTGGTGGCTACTACTCCTCTTCGTCAGCCTATTACATAGGAGAAGCTTGCTGTTATTGGAGTACCACAGCAGTTCCTTATTCCACAAATGCCCATGGATTCTACTATAGCCCCAATATAAACACTTACCAGAATGGTTCGGGGGCTTATTCTTATAGCAGGAGCGGGCGTCGTTCAGTGCGACTGGTTCAGGACTATTGATGAGTTTTCTAGCCTTTATGGTGTGTCTGTTGTTGTGGTGCTTGTTTCCAATCATCCGCCCCTATGCCGCAGGAGTGGGGAGGTGTATTGGGGTGAATAGCCATTGTGCCAGCCTCGGATTCGTGTGTTCGGTAGGGATAGAATCTGAGAGTGTCTCATGAAAGACATTCACTTTGTGACTCAAAAGATATGATAGTCCAAATTTTTTTTTGCTATGTCGAAATATTTATGGGCAAACCCTCTTGCTTGTTGGTCTACAGCGCGAGGCGCAGGCCGAGGCTGTTGATCTTGAATGCCCGAGGCGTCTCGTTCGGAAGTGTGGGGTCGCAGTTTCGGGCATTGTGGATCCAGCTGCCGCCACGGCACATGCCTGTGCTCTCGTGCATGTCCTGGCACCATTCCCATACGTTGCCGCTCATGTCATAGAGTCCGAGTTCGTTGGGCTGCTTCTGGCCGACGGGGTGTGAGTGCTCCTCGCTGTTGCCGTCATACCAGGCCACCGCGTCGATATCGTTGCTGCCAGAGTATTGGTAGCCTTTGGAGCGTCTGCCGCCTTTGCAGGCATACTCCCATTCCGCTTCTGTGGGCAGGCGGTAGCGCTTTCCCGTCAACACATTGAGTCGGGCAATGAAGGCCTGGCAGTCGTTCCAGTCCACTTGTTCCACAGGCAGGTCGTCGCCTTGCATCTGCGACGGATTCTCGCCCATCACCGCCACCCACAATCTCTGTGAAACCTCGTACTTGCAGAGATAGAAACCACCGGAATCTGTTTCAACATAGACCATGTCACTTGCCAGTTCGTCGAATATGGATGTTTTTTCAGGACTTACGGAAGGCGTTGAAATCAACTCCGTAGAATCTGGCGCTGAGGCTGCCGTTGAAGCGGCGTTGTCGTTGCTCGAGCAGGCCGATAAAATCATCAAGCCTATGGCCATAGCGCAAAGAGTGGTTTTTAGTATGCTTTTGATCATTTGCTGACTATTGTGTTCTTTTTCTGAGTTGTCTGATTACACCTTAATGGCATAAAGCGGAATGTTCTCCATCCATCCTTGGTCTATATAGCCTTTCATGGATATCCTCAGGCCCTTTAAGTGCAGATCGGGATTGTTCTTGATATATTCCGACATGGACTTTGCCCTCACGTTCTCTTCAGCCTTCACTTCGATAGGGATGACTCGGTCTTGATGCTGAATGACAAAGTCAATTTCTGCAGGAGTCTTTTCGCTGCTCCAGTAATAGGTATTGATCTCCTTAGAGGTGAGCTGCTGATGCACATATTGTTCGGTGAAGGCGCCTTTGTATTCGGTGAACGCATCTTCGGAGGCTATCACTTGCTCGGCTGGAGCATCGGCCATCATGCCCAAAAGTCCGCAATCAAGAAGGAACAACTTGAAAGCACCTAAATCCTCGTATGCCTTAAGCGGCATCTTCAATGCATTGACCCTTGATACTTTATATACGATTCCGGCATCGATGAGCCATTGTATTGCCAATTCATATTGCGCGGCACGGGCGCCCTCCTTAACTACTCCATAGATGAATTTCTTGTTTTCCTTGGTCAGTTGAGACGGTATGCTTGAGAGAACCTGATTGATCCGCACAGCCTCGCTCTTGGTGGCATGTTTGGTAATGTCTCGACGATAGGAATCGATTATTTCTTGCTGCAAAGTTCGAACCTCACGCAGATTCTTGTTTTCTCTGTAAGATTGAACCACTTCGGGCATCCCGCCAACATAGTAGTATTGGCGCAGCAGCTCTACGAACTTAATCTTCATGATGTTGAGCATGTCCTTGTCGCCCGACTGAAGGATGCTGTATAAAGTCTCTTCGCCCATGGCTAACAGGAACTCTTCAAAATTCATAGGATACAGACGCAGCATATTCACTTTGCCTACAGGATACGATTCTTTGTGACTCAGCGCAACTCCGAGCAGCGATCCCGCAGCCATCACATGATACTCTGGCGCATTCTCGCAGAAGTACTTGAGGCCGTGCAGTCCTCGAGGTGCTTCCTGTATTTCGTCAATGATTAGGAGGGTCTTGCCGGGTTCTACTGCCACGCCTGTAATAGCTTGCACCACAAGCAAGATACGGGGGATGCTGTAGTCGGCCTCGAACATCGTTTTTGCTAAAGGATGTTCATCGCAGTTCACATAAGCGACATTCTCATAATGGCTCTTGCCGAAGTCCTTCATGATCCAAGTCTTGCCAACCTGCCTCGCCCCTAAGAGAATGAGCGGCTTTCTGTTTTTGCTTAGCTTCCACTCTTTAAGTTTTTGTTTTATAGTTCTTTCCATGGTTTTGTAAAAGAATTTCCTGCTGCAAAATTACACTTTTTCGATGATATATTCAATAATTTTTACATTTTTTCGATGATAAATTTACTAAAAAACTACACTTTTTCGATGATTCAATTGGTCAAAAGTTACACTTTTTCGATGATTGGCTTCTCGTAACCAAGCGACCGAATCGGCAGGCTTCGGTTTGCTCGCTATAAAAAATATGATACAGATAAGCCTGTATTTGTGTCGTTGCGTGAACACGAATTTCACGAATCGACCGAATCCGGATGGTCGGGCAAAACGGATGACGGCAGCTCTTTCAGGGTAGGAGTTGTTGTTTGTTTGGCACATACTCCCAGGTGACGCAATGCAGCGCTCCGCCTTCTTTTATTAGAGGCTTTGCATAGATGGGGATTATCTGCTTATGGGGGAAGAGGTCTTGCATTACTCGGATAGCCTCCTTGTCGTTGTCGCAGTCGAAGTCCTCGGACAATGCTGGCAATAGAATCGCGTTGGGGAGATTTACGAAATTGAGGTAGCACCACGAGTCTGGGTCTGGCTTGCAGCCAAACGATAGGTCAACCACCTCAAAATGGGCATCAAGAATCTTGTGCAGCCTCTTGCAGAAATCCTTGCTCTTTTTGTCTTGAGCGTAGTTGTTGAGCAGCAAGCGGCCGTCGTCGAGTGGAGCGACCATTCCGTCGGCATGTCCGCAAGGGTCGCTCATGTCCCATGGAATGACAACGATTTCGGCACAAAGGGCGTGATGAAGATGCCGCAATAGTTCTTCGGCCGACCAGTGAGGATTCTCCATGAAGATCTTGTCTGTCATGATCACCTTGCCGTTGCAGCGAACGTAGTTGCCTCCATCAAAGATAATGCCCATGTCGGTTGGCGTGAATAGGCCGAGTTCCTTGCACGCGTCTGATTGCTCTGTAATGTACTGGTGTTTCGATTTGTAATCCCAAAGATAGTCGGGGCGATAGGTGTATTTGCTATAAGTGCCATCCTCAAATAGACGTACAGGCATGTAGTCGCGACACCAATAGTCGTTGGTGTTTTGCAACTCGATGTGCTCAATGCCAAGTCGTTCAAGCGCTTGCGCAATGTCTGATGCAATCTTAGCGGTGGCTTTTGTGGTGCGGAGATGGGCAGAGGTACAGATGGTTGGATGTTGCATGATGTATTTATTAATGTTGCTTAATGAATCTCCATGGCTTGTGACATTTTACATACATGCTTTTGCCGTATGCAAAGGTGTTGTCGTTATCCTCTGCTTCTTCTTTTACGTATTTCCCGTTGTCATCTTTTAAGTAGAATCCTTCGTCGTCTTTACTGTATTCGGGCACATTCCTTCTCCATGTTCCTTTTAAGGTCAGACTCTTTACATCATCGCTCATTTGATCCTCCACCCATTCTATTTCGATAGGTTCGTCATAAGGAATGCCCATGCCAAACATGTCATCGTAGATGTAAGTGGAACGTGTCTCTATAGGGTTGTTATCAACCCTGTATGCTCTTATGAGGAATGAAGCTCGGTAATGCTTCTCTTCGTTTTCGAAGGTAACGTCAACACCAGATGTGTGCATGTTGAATCTACCTAATTTATAATAAGGAAGAGGTTTGCCTTCATGGTCATTAGTGTGATACATGATAGGGTCTTTGATTCTGCCAGCCTCTTCGTGATAGTAGAACTCAATTTCTTCAAGGTAAATATTCTTGGAGTTCATCACCCTAAAATGTCCTCCATATAGCAAGTGCTTTGCCATTCGTGCAAATTCTTTGTTGATGCCATCCTCTGAAGAGGTTCCGCCATTGAAACTTGAAAGTATTTCTCTAAGGTGCATAACGGTAGATCGGATTTGTTAGACTTTTCGATTGCAAAGGTATACACTTTTCTTCGCCCAAACAAATATTTTCCGTTAAAACTGGTTAAGATTTCCGAAATAGTTATTACATAGAATTAGTGCTGATGCGATAAATTATTATGCCTACGGCGTAACGCGAATTTTCGTGAATTATACGTAAATTTCCGATAATTATTTTATTCTATAATATTGAAAATATGAAACATGTGGTTTCCTGAAAATGGTTGACTGTATTCAGTCCTATGACTGGCGGAAGT
>JAKSMS010000047.1 GCA_024400415.1 Bacteroidales bacterium
CAATAGATTTTTCCAGTCTCTGGACGCCATGCCCTCTGACTGGAAAAGTCTTTCTTAAGGTGAGTTCTATAAATTCACCGATTGAACAAAAAAGTAATAATGATGTGCAATATAAATCTTTTCAGCGATTTTGAAGTCTTGTCGGCATCTTGCTGCTTGTCGCTCGGTTGCATAGCCCGCTATGCGCCCTCGCTTCGCACAGCAATCTGTCCAACAATCCATTCAAAATTGCAAGAAATGAATTTATAGAACCCACCTTAAAAGACCCACAACACAATGGAAAAATACTTTGAAGAACTGCCGATGGCCATCACCATCAGCGACAAGGATGGCAACATCCTCGACATGAACCAGCGCTCGGCCGACGTGAACAGCCACGGCCAGAAGATCATTGGCAAGAACCTCTATGAGTGCCATCCTCCACGCGCCGCCGCCATACTGCGCGACCTCTATGAGGGGCAGAAGATGAACACCTACACCGTGGAGAAGAACGGCGTGAAGAAGCAGATACTGCAGCTGCCCTGGTATGAGAATGGCGAGTTTGGCGGACTGATCGAGTTCTCGTGCGAGATTCCGTTCGACCAGCCCAACTATGTGAGAAAACCTAAGACCGAATAATATTTGTAATAGGAAGTGATGGCAAAGAGACTGACGCTGTTTGGCGTGATGATGATGCTCTGCCTGTCCGTGATGGCCCAGGGCAGAGTGACTGGAAAAGTAGTGGATGCTAAGAGTGGAGAATCCGTGGAGTACGCCACCGTGACTGTGCACAAGGTGAAGGATACTGCCTTGGTGACAGGCACCACTACGGGTGCTAATGGCAATTTCGACCTGGAGAAGATTCCGTATGGCACGTATCTGATCAAGGTGTCGTTTATGGGTTATCAGCCTTACTTCTTCCCTGAGAAGGCTGTGTTCTCGGCCAGCCATCCCACGATACACGCCGGAAAGATTCAGATAAAGCCTACCGCCACACTGCTCAAAGAGGCCGAAGTGGTGGCTGAAAGAGCCATGGTGGAATACCAGCTGGACAAGCGCGTGGTGAACGTTGACAAGAACATCGTGGCGGGCGGCGGCACGGCCAGCGACGTGCTGGAACAGGTGCCATCGGTGTCGGTAGACAACGACGGCAATGTGAGTCTGCGCGGCTCTTCGAACGTGAAGGTGCTGATCAACGGTCGTCCATCAGAGCTGATGGGCAACGACCTGGCAAGCCTGCTGGAGCAGATACCTGCCAGCACAGTAGAGAATGTGGAGGTGATCACCAACCCCTCGGCCAAGTATGACCCTGAAGGCATGGGCGGCATTATCAACATCAAGCTGAAGGACAAGGCCAATGGCGCTCTAGGCCTCAACGGCGTGGCGAACCTCAATATCGGCAGTCCGCTGCCCTTCGTGATTCCAGACCCGCTGCCATCGCTCATTCCCACGGGCATGGGAAGCCTGAACCTCAACTACTCCACGGAGAAGTACAACCTGTTCTTCAACCTCGACGGCGGCATGCGTCAGCGTGGCGCCCACAGCCAGTCGATCATTACCCGCAAGCGTAATGACGTACCATGGAGCAGTGACTCGAGCGACACCTACAGCATCCGCGGCGGCAAGAATGCCAGCATGAAGGTGGGCGCAGAATACTTCTTCAATCCTAAAAGCAGTATCCTTTTCTCATATCAGCTGCGCGGAGGCATTCGCGGCCGAGAGAGCCAGATGTTCTCCAACGACCTGCTTACTAACGGGTTCCTGGACTACATGCAGACTGATACCAATCGCACAAATAGCGTCAACCATGCCTTCAACCTCAGCTATGTGAAGCGTTTCGAGGAGAAGGATCGCGAACTGACGGCCGACGCCACGTTCAGCATGCGCCACGTTCAGGGCGGAGGCGTTCAGGAGCAGATCTACGCTGATCCGTTGGCGCAGTCGGCCCACTATTACCTGCGTGAGAGCGAAACGGAGAACTATCACAAATCTCTAAACCTCAAACTGAACTATGTGCACCCCTTTGCAGAGGTGTGGAAGCTGGAAACGGGCTATGAGGGCCGCCTTGACTGGCCCAACCAGAATGCCGTCTATTACCGTACGGAGTTTGATCCGATGCTGGTGCTCTACAGATTCCATGACAGCATCTCGTCGACCCACTTCGACTACAACCAGCAGGTGCATGCCGGCTATGCCACCGTGGGCGGCAAACTGACCGACAAGCTGTCGGCACAGGCTGGACTGCGCGTGGAGTATTCTTATCTGCTGGGCTATGACGTGAATCATCCCGGCACAGACTCTGTTCACAAGAGCTACTGGCAGCCATACCCCACGGTGCACTTATCCTATACTATTAATGAAAATAACAGCATGCAGCTGAGCTATAGCCGCCGCGTGCGTCGTCCCCACATGTGGGACCTCAATCCATACTTGGAGGTGAGAGAAGGTCAGGAGCTCGGATTCGGCAACCCTAACCTCGATCCAGAATTCACCAACGCCTACGAGCTGTCGTACAACCTGAGCCTCAAGAAGTGGAATATATATACCTGCGCCTACTTCCGCCAGACATATAATATGATGACCCGCTACGGCTATGTATGGGACAGCGTATCGCAGCAGCGCTATTCGTGGTGGATGCCCTACAATTCGCAGTACGACGGCTATTGGGCTTCAACCTGGCAGAACCTCGACCAAGGCTACAACTACGGCTTGGAGTTCATCGTGGATTGGCAGATCATGAAATGGTGGAAGATCAATACCAGCATCAACCTCTACCGCAGCACCATAGAGGGTACGGCACTGCTAGACAACAAGAGCCAGTCGGCCTTCCAGGCCAGCGGCAAGTTCTCGTCGTATATGAGCATACCTAAGGACTGGACAATCCAGTTCTCAGGTCAGTATTTTGCCCCATGGCTTGACCTGCAGACGACCATGTTCCCCAACTACTGGTTCGACCTGGCAGTGAAGAAGGATGTGCTGCAGAAGCGCGGAACCATCAACTTGCGCATTGGCGACGTATTCGCTACCGGCGGCTGGGGCCATGAGACCCATACCGAGCAGCTAGACCGACTCGTAAAAGGCAAGCGTATCTCACCAACCGTGACGTTAGGATTCTCCTATAAGATAAACAACGGACTGAAAACTAAACCTCAGCCAGAAGGCGAATCTGGCGACGAAGGTGGTGGCGAATATTGATGATCTGCCCAAGCTGAATCTGCCAGGGACCGACGAATTAACTCTGATGGGCGGCGATAAGGCTTGGGACATCGTGCGTAAGCGATGGGTGGCACTGACCCCTGAGGAGTGGGTGCGGCAGAATGTGATTCATGCTTTGGTACGCGTCATGGGCTATCCGCGAGAGATGATGCAGGTGGAGGGCAGCATAACGCTAAATCAGATGACCCGCCGGTGCGACATCCTCGTATATGGGGCCAATGCTACTCCAAAGATGATTGTAGAGTGCAAAAAGCCTCAAGTAAAACTAACGCAAAAGGTAATAGATCAGGCCTGCAGATATAACATGGTGCTGGATGTGCCTTTTTTGTATCTGACCAATGGTATTAACCATCTGGTACTCAGGGTAGATAAGGACGAACAAAGACTGATTCCGATGAAAAATATGCCCTCTTGGGAGGAATTAAATTCATAAATATTGTTAAAAAAAGTAACCAAAACGGGTATTTTGGGTCTTTATAGAAAAACGCTCGGTTATGTCAGATTCAAAAAGCCTCAAAATACTTACAGACCACTACCTGGAACTGTATGACTATGCTTTCAGTTGTTTGAACAGCCGAGTGGATGCAGAAGACGTGCTTCATGACGCCTTGGCAGAGACGTTGTCGAGGCGTTGGCTGCATGACCCATACGCGTATTGCAAGAAAGTGGTGAGGAATAAGTCGTTGAAACTGCTTAGAGATAAAGAGACCCTTACTTCCCTAAATGAAATACGAGCAGAGGAATCTGAAGAAGAATCAACGTTGTCGGCAGAGTTGCATGAGGTGATGAAAGAAGTGCTTTCCCAGCGTGAGCAAAAGTTGGTGGAGATGCACGATATGGACAGTCTTACGATGCGCGAGATAAGTGAAATAACCGGACTGAATATTTCAAATGTAAAGAAGCTGATCAATCAGGCACATATAAAAATAAGGAAGAAGCTATTATGAATAATCAGGATTTGCAAAAATTGTTGGCGCGTTACGCTAGCGGGAATATAACGCCAGAAGAGTTGGCTCTGCTGCAGGAGACTACTCATCGTGATGAGGTGTTGCGATCATCGGCAGCCCTAGCGGTCGGCATGCGACGCACAAGGATGAGAAATCTGTCGCTCGTTTTTACGGGTGTGTTGCTGCTCTCGGGTGCGGGCTTTTGGCTGGCGCATGAACCTCAGCAGCAGGAGTCACAATTGGTGGCTGTTCAGAAAGAGTCTCCTGCAAGTGTTGTTGCGGTGGAGGAGCCTCGGGCTGTTCTGCCGATGGCACGAGTTGCCGAACCTGAAATGATTTCCACTGTGGCGGCAACTGAGAAAAAAGATACCCTCATCGAACCAAAAGTGGATCGAGAGGCACCTGCAGAAGTGGAGGAGGTGAAGGAATCTTTGGGCGTGATAGGGGATATGCAGATATTGTGTAACTTGGACTGCAATGCTGATTCGGTATTGAACGACGTGTTGCGGTTCTTAAATGCCTAACGAATATGGCTATTAAGCGGATTGTAATGGCGTTGCTGCTCTGCCTCTTGGTGCGGGCTGTAGACGCACAGACTGAACTATATAATCGCTATTCATCTCGTTCTGATATAAGGGTGGCGTGCGTTAATAATATGCGGCTTGACAGCGTTTCTCAGATTGAGGTCACTATCTTGGAGGCTACAGATGATAAGTCGTGGGATTGGATTCTCCAGGAGTTTGATATTGTTGGCCAGCCTTCGGGTCAGATGTCGGTCATGTTCACTATGAGGGATCGCCGTGAACCGTCTAAAACTGCCCCCATTGAGCACGAAAGTCTGGATCAGGAGAATAGTTGCTATGTAGGAGTGGATTTTAAGAATATGACGCTATATGTGTTCGCAGCCATCTCGGGTACGCCGCCCGACAGTCTGCTGAAATATCTTATTGCTAAGATGATTAATCAGAATTGAATTTAAAGGACCATTAGCTTATTAGCGAAATCTCGCCCATCTGGCATGAAATTTCTTCCTGCTTGCTGGTTTTCAGCAGCAGATGGCCATAGCGGTTTATGCCTGTGATGGTTGCCAGGATGGTCTCTGATTGGTAGAGGTATTTTTTCTCGACGCCTAGGTTCATCAGGCAGTCCATGTAGTCGCGATCGATGTGTTGGAGTTCGCCCCGTTTCAGCATCTGATAACGGCTCATTAGGCATTGGGCCAGTTGGGACAGCAATAGAGGAAGGTCGTATTCTTGATGGGTGATCTGGCTGATGGAAATGGGGTTGGGTACCCAAGCGGGAAATTCTGTCTGGTTGACGTTGAGTCCTATGCCGCAGATGGAGGATTGCAAGATGTTTTTGGAGAGTTTGTTGGCTACGAGGATGCCGCAAATCTTCTTATCGGCAACATATATATCGTTGGGCCATTTTATGTGCAGATTAGAGATTCCGAGAGCCTTTAGCAGGTCTACAACAGCAAGAGAAAGGGCTTTGTGGAGTTGGTACTGGTCGGGAATCTGTATGAAAGTGGGATGGAGGATGAGGCTGAGGGTGAGGTTTTTGCCAGTCTGGCTTTCCCATACGTGGCTCTGCTGTCCCTTGCCGGCAGTCTGTTCATCAGCATAGACAATAGTAAACTCCTCAACCTGGTCTAGGTCGAGGAGTTCGCAATATCGATTGGTAGAATCAATAGTATCTAGATGGATGATTTCCACTATACAGTCATGATTTCTTTTTCCTTAGCGGCATAGATCTTGTCGCATTCGGCGATGAACTTGTCGGTAATATCCTGAATCTCTTTTTCTACCTGCTTTACTTCGTCCTCAGGAACCGATTGGTCTTTGAGCTTCTTTACGTCATCCATCACGTGCTTGCGGGCATTGCGGATGTTGACTTTCCCACTCTCAACCTCAGTCTTGGCTGCTTTGGAGAGTTCTTTACGGCGCTCTTCAGTCAGAGGAGGAATCACGATGCGGAGCACCTCAGCCTCGAAGCGAGGAGTGAAGCCTAGATTGGCGTCGAGGATAACCTTGTTGATAGGTGAAAGCATGTTCTTTTCCCATGGCTGGATGACGATGCTGCGGGCATCTGGAGTGCTGATATTGGCTACCTGGCTGATTTCCATTGGGCTGCCATAATAATCAACTTTCAGACCGTCGAGCATTCCTGGATTGGCTTTTCCGGCGCGGATTTTGGCCAGTTCTTTCTCCAAGAAGTTTACGGAGCTCTTCATGCTCGTGTTAGCTTTCTCGATACAAGCTTTAGATAAATCGTTCATAGTATTGGGGTTTATCGGTTATTCAATGTATTTGTCTATATTATTTTACCTCGGTGCCAATGTTCTCGCCAGAAACTACACGAAGAAGGTTTCCTGGTTTGTTCATATCGAACACATAGATTGGCAGGTTGTTCTCCTCGCAGAGTGCGAAAGCGGTGAGGTCCATCACTTTGAGACGTTTTGTTAGGCAGTCTTGGAAAGTAAGGGTGTCGAATTTGGTTGCTGTGGGGTCCTTCTCTGGGTCGGCGGTGTAGATGCCGTCCACGCGAGTGCCTTTAAGGATGGCGTCAGCCTTGATCTCTACTGCGCGAAGTGCTGATGCGGTGTCAGTGGTGAAGAAGGGGTTTCCTGAACCGCCTCCGATTATGACTACTTTTCCTTCCTGCATAGCCTCGATGGCACGTCTGCGGCTCATCTCTTTGCAGATTGGCTCAATGGCAAGTCCGGATAGCAGTTCGGTCTTCATGCCCTGTTTCTCGAGTTCGGCCTGCATAGCCATGCTGTTGATAAGGGTGGCCATCATGCCCATATAGTCTCCTTGAACGCGGTCCATGCCTTTGGCTGCACCACTCAGTCCTCTGAAGATGTTGCCGCCTCCAATCACGATGGCTACTTCAACGCCGGCCTCGACAGCGGCTTTGATATCCTTGGTATATTGCTCCAACATTTCGGGCGAGATACCATAGCTTTGGGCTCCCATGAGTGATTCTCCACTCAGTTTTAACAGTACTCGATTGTATTTCATATATTCTCTATTTTTATAATCTATTGAAAAATATAATATTTATGCGCTAGTGCGTCTTTCTTTTCAGACAACGAAATTAGCAATTTTTTGGCAATTATCCTAATATTAGTGACACTTTTTTTGATTAATGGCTTGTGGCGATGGCCAACGAGGCTATGCTGATGTGTATTCCGGGTGTCGTTTTTAGCGCTGACCAGCAGGCATCTGTGGTAGCGCCTGAGGTGATCACATCATCAACCAGCAATATGTGCTTGTTCTCTAATTTCGAGTTGTTCCGTACCCCAAAAACATCTGCCATATTGTCCATTCTTTTCTCATGCGACTTGTGGGTCTGTGTTCTGGTGTAACGCTTTCTATAGAGCACGTCGGAGCAGATAGGTCGTTCGAAATGCTTCTGAATTCCTTTGCAGATATATTCGCTCTGATTGTACCCTCTCTGCCATTTTTTGTACCAGTGTAGCGGCACAGGAACTAGGTAGTCCACCTGTTCGAATCTTCCGCTTTTGGACAACTCTATTCCAAGCATAGCGCCATAGTCGGTGGCCATCTTGTAGTGGCCGTAATATTTGATATGGTGCAGGAGTTCGCGAGATACCATTCCTTTCTGATAGTAGAGCAGAGAGGCGCCGGCCTCTACGGGTATTCTGCCTCCAACGCGTAGCTCTGTCTCGTTGCCGAGGATATGCGCGTTGTGGGTTATCGGCAGGTTCAGCTGGCAGTCCATGCAGAGGTACCGCTCCCCACTTACCAGTTCCTTGCCGCAATGATAGCAAGTAGGAGGGAAGAGAATCCTCAGTATGTCCCGCAGCGGATTGGTCATGGCGTGCTTACGGAATGAATAGGCAGCTGTCTCCGTAGCTTAGGAATCGGAAGTCATGGTCGAGCGCATATTGGTAGCACTCCTTCCATCGGTCTCCTATCAGTGCCGAAACCAGCAACAGCAAGGTGCTCTTGGGCTGGTGGAAGTTGGTGATGATTCCGCTTACCACGTGGTATCTGTAACCTGGCGCTATCATCAGCTGGGTGTCGCCCTCTAGGTGGGTCATCTGATTGTCCTTCATCCATTGCAGCACGTTGCGATAGCTGTCTGCGGCACTAATGTTGAGCGATTCTAGTTCGTAGGGGTCCCATTGCAGCACATTCATTCTATCCAGGTCGGGGTTCTGGCTGAGCTTGACGCCAAACCAATATAGCGATTCCAACGTGCGTACCGTGGTGGTACCTACCGAAATGACGGGCTTTCCAAAGTGCTGTATGAGCCGTTCTACATTGCTCAAGCTTATTTCGACTTTCTCGACGTGCATCTCGTGTTCGCCGATAGTGACAGTGTTTACAGGTTTGAAGGTGCCTGCACCCACATGCAGCGTGATGAATTCTGTCTCAATGCCTTTCTGCTCGAGCTGCTCAAATACCTCTGGGGTGAAGTGCAGTCCTGCTGTTGGCGCTGCCACCGATCCTTGATGCTCTGCATATACGGTCTGGTAGCGATCGTTGTCGCTGTCTTCGGCTTCTCTATGCAGATAAGGGGGCAGAGGGATCACGCCGGCATGTTCGATAATTTCTGCAAAACTGAAGCCGCCCGTCCATGAGAATTCTACAATCCAAGCATTGCCGACAGCTTCTTTTCTGTTGGCCGACAGCGTTACCTGTGTGTCTCCGATGGCGAACGTTCTATCAAGAGCCGCCTCTTTCCATTTCTTGTTATTTCCAATGAAGCACATCCAGGTGCAGTGCTCTCTTTCCTCGAAAGCCTGCGCAACCGGCATCTGCCAAGGCTCAAGGCAGAACACCTCTATCATCGATCCTGTGGGCTTCTTGAAGAAGAGTCGGGCGTGAATCACCTTGGTGTTGTTCATCACCAAGAGGGTGTCTTGCGGCAGGTGCTCTGGAATGTGGAAGAATCTAGACTCCGATAGCTCTCCTCCTTGGCAGATGAGGAGTTTGGACTGGTCACGCTTCTCAAGGGGGAATTTCGCTATCCTTTCGTTAGGCAAAGGGTAGTCAAACTCCGATATTTCTATACCTTTTGGACTATTCATTGGCAGTCTCCTTCTTTTGGGTGCAGATTGACCATATGATATACCACATTATCAGTATAGGCAGTGAAAGGAATCCTAGTCCAATAACGATGATGGCACAGATGGCCAAGAAGATATAGCGTGTGCTGTTGCTCTTCCAGGTAAGGTCTTTAAAATTGATCTTCAGCGAGAACATCTTGATGTCTGATATCAGCAGCACGTCAGTTATCAGCGAGAGTATGGCGATTGCCAAAAGTCCGACATTGGTATTGAGGTATTCCGTATATCCAATCAGTTCTTCGGGTATCCACGAGGGGTGAGGCAGTATCTCCGAGTTAGCGCACCAGATGCCGATGCCTGCCCAAATAAGGGCGTTGGCCGGTGCGGGTAGGCCTCTGAACGAGGTGTGCTGGCGCTCGTCCAGGTTGAATTTTGCCAGTCTGTAGGCGGCAAAGACGGGAATAAGGAAGGCCACATACTTAATCATGATGCTGGTATTGTGGTTCCACAAGATATTGAAGAGGATGCTTCCTGGAGCCACTCCCGAAGTAATTACATCGGCGAGGGAGTCAAGCTCTTTTCCGAGTTCTGACGAGACGTGCAGTATTCGTGCAGCCATGCCGTCAAAGAAGTCGAAGAAGATACCGAGCATGATGAATGCGGCGGCATATTCGAATCTGCTGTAGAATGCATGGTACACAGCCATCATGCCGCAGAATAGGTTGGCAAGTGTAATGAGGTTTGGAATCTGTTTCTTCATAGCGGTTTCAATAACAAAGGAATGCAGGCTCACCTACATTCCTTGAAATGATTGTCTGATGTGTGATTAGTAAAGTTTGATGATGGTCTGGAATTCCTGGTCGTCCCAGTATTCCTTAAACTCAACATCTACGGCTGCAATCTTGCGGTAGTCGTACTCTTGGTCTACCGATGCCTGCAGGTTCTTGTAGGTGTTGGCCTTGTCGCCCAGGCGTGCATAGGCAATGGCTCTCAGGTAGTTTACATCTGCATTCTGGTCGAGGCAGCAGTTGAGGGTGCGTATGCAGGCGTTGGTCTCGCCATTCATCAGCTGGGCAAATGCCAGGTTGTAGGAGCAGGTCTCATTCTTCATAGACTTCTGAGCATCGCTGTAGTTGCCCTTCTTGAGGTTCAGGATAGGGATATTGGCAGCAGCATCGTTGCTACCCTGCTTGCCGGCTTCTTCAAAATAGTATTTGGCCAGGCTGTAGTCCTTCTTGGCCAGGTAGAGCAGGCCCGTGTTGTTGAGAATGTCTGGGTTGTGAGGGTTCATCTCGCGAGCCACGTTCAAGTAGCGCTCAGCCTCATCATAGTTTTCCAAGTAGAATGCAACGGCGCCAGCGTTGTTCCATGCAGCCCATTCTGAACTGTGGTTCTCGGTGGCCCATTTGTAGTACTTCATCTTGGTAGGGTAGTTGTAGTTGATATAGGCAGCATACATCAGCTCGTCGAAGCTCAGCTTGGCAGGATTCAAAGATGCCTGCTTGGCCAGTTCGGCGTCGCTCTTGCGGGCCTCAGAGTAGTAGAGCGCAATCTGGGCACGGCGCAGGCTTGGGAATATTTCGTCCTTGAGCTGTGGGTAAACCTGGCTCATGTTCTGGATCATCTGCTCGCGCTTTACCAGGTTCTGCTGGGTCTCAACAATGTTTACGATGGCATTCTTGTCCTGGATGTCAGACTGCTGCACCATCAGCACGAAGTGTACCCAGTCTTCGCCTGCAGAACGGGTGGTGATCACGATCTGCTTCATCAGGTTGTATTTGTAGTATTCGATCTCCTGTGGAGCAATCTTGGCACGCTTGGCCATGATGTCGAGCACCTCGTTGAGGATAATCTTCAGCTGTGCGGTGGCCACATCGGCACGGTTCTTCGATACGCCCACGTTGTTGGTCTCCTCGCCTTCTGGCGATGCCCATCCCGAGATGGTAATCTGCTTGGGCAGACCATTTTCAAGCATGATGCGCTTCAGGTCCATCAGTCCGGCCTTGGTGTCGAATCTGCGGTTCATGGAGAAGTTCCAGTCCAGATTAGACTGTCCGTTCAGGAAGTAGATGTCCGAGGTCTCCACCACGCCCTGCTTCTTGTTGTAGTTGAGGGGAGCAATGGAGATATTGCCACGGATATTTACCCATGACGAAGTGTTGTTCACGCCGTCAGAGATAAGCACCTTGTTGAAGGTCTTTCCATGATGCTCAGTCACCACGTCGTCAGCAAAACGAACAAATTCGTCCGACACGCTGGTGTTGTAGCCTACAGGAGCAAGGGTAACGCGTCCGCTCTCCATGCCGGGCTTGAAGTCGAGCATGTCGTTATAGTTGAATCGGCCGCCATTCTCATAGTTGATGGTGATGCCTTCTCCGGTTACGTTCTCGCCTTTGAGGGTAATAGGTTCGAGGGCAATGCTGCCGCTGTCCCACTCAAATACTGGCTGTACGAATACTGCCACGTTCTTAGCAAAATACTTTTCAGGAATCTGTCCGGTGAATTTCACTACCACCTTATCGTCCATGGTCTCTACTGGGTTGGGGTTGGCCATGTAGCGCACAGTGTTGCTTTTTCTCTTCATCTTAGCAAGTCCACTGCATCCCGACAACAGGATGGATGCCAAAACCAGCGTAAAAAGTGCTTTTTTCATGTATGTATTATAATATTTTTACATTAATTTAGCGACGTATGCGGCTCATCCTTAGTTTTTTACATGTCGGGACGGCGCACAATGTCTGTTCTGCAAATATACGTAAAATTTTTTGATTATCCGTCATTTGCAGATATATTTTTTTTTAGGTGGCTGCCGCCCACTCCCTCTTATTCAGCGCCATTACTCCACAATCAGCTTGCGGGTGGCGGTGCGGGACTTGGTGGTGATCTTCACTATATAGGTGCCCGATGGGAGGCTGCTTAGGTCGAGGTCCCACTCCGTCTTTGGCACCACGGCCTTGGCGCTGAAGACTTCCTTGCCGGCCATGTCGTAGACGGCCGCCTGCCTCATCGGCTCGCTGGCGCTCACCTTCACCTTGCCGCTCGTGGGGTTGGGGCTGAGGGTGATGCGGGCAGACTCTGCCTCCGCTATCGACTCCTGGCTCTCGCCCACGAAGTAGGCGGTGAATGCCGTGTCGCTCACCACCACGATATTACGCGGATTAGCGGTGTCGCCGTCGTTCCAATGGTCGAAGACATAATGGCTGTTGGCCGTGGCCGAGATCGTGGCCACCTCGTTGGAGTCGTATATGCCGCTGCCGCTCACCGTGCCCTTAAGACTATTCTCGGTACGCGCCTCCACTATGTAGTGGGGTATGGGGTCTCCTATGGAGAAGCATGCTGTCAGCACTGTGTCCTGCGTGAGCTGAACAGTGCGAGGGTTGTCGGTATTTCCATCATCCCATCCAGCGAAACGGAATCCCGTCTCAGGCACAGCCCACAGCGTGTCGAGGGTGTTGTTGTAGAACGTTCCGCCGCCTCTTACGCTACCCATCGCAGTATCGCAGCTCAGTGCATCTAGCCTCCACTTGCTATCTGTCATTGCAAAACCTCCTCCCCACAACATGTGAAGAAGAGGATCAGTATAAAAACGCATTACACCATTTGTTCCATCTAAAGTATAGGTAGGATTGACTTGACAGCAGCTCAAATTACCTTTGCCAACATGTAAAACGCAATATTGTACTTTTTCCCCATTGAAGATAATTAGATTATTGGCAGTGTCCTGAACCCAGTCCCCACTATTTCCAGTCGTGCTGATAAAGAAGTCCGTATTTACCCAAATGGGGTCTTTGAATCTGGCTTCGTAAATCAGGCAGCAGGAGTGAGTGTCCAAGACTCCATGGAGAGGCAGAATCATCAGTTTGGGTGCAGCAGTGTCCCACCGCACGGAGTCTAGCAGGTGGGGCAGGCTGTCTGTAGGCTCCCACAGCATGGCATACTCCGGCTCGCATGCGTACCATGTGTTGAGTGGTCGACGAGGATAGACGTCGGACCAGTGTCGTATCACCATCACAGCTATTCCTGTGATGGGCATAGGCTCCGATATGGTTTGTTTATACAAAATCGAACCACAATGCCAAGGTGAATATGAAGGCCTTGCTAATATCTCCCACATGTTGTTGGAATCGTAGTAGCAGTCGCAAGTATCATACCAGCTGCTATAATAGTAGTTTGGTACGCGATTGTAGAGTGTATCAGTCGTTATAGGAATATAATAGCCAGGCTGGGCTGTCGAAGCGATGCAGGCTAGGCACAACGTTACTAAAAGAAAGAACTTTTTCATATACAATTGGATATTTGTTAATTATTGCTTGAGCATTGGATAGTCACAATGGGCATAGATGTGGTTATGTTTGGGTGGTAACTTACATCAAAAAGATGATTTGAAATAGTCCTCGTTACTGGTAAATCCAAGAGCACGACATTATGGTAATGATCAAATTGATAGCAGTCAGTCTTTCGCGTGCAGCCGACCGACTCCTCGTCGTCGATATGGGTCGGATCCTGAATAAAATAAATCGGTCGACTATCAATGTCACGGCCTGCAACAAGAAGAGAGTGCGCATTCAAGTATGACGAGGATGTCATCTTGCCATCATTCGAGAGAAATAGGTTTTTGGTATAGAACCATCGCCTATTGTCATTGTTTAGTAGATCAACAAAACGATTTGCGTATGAGTAATTTACTGCAGATTGTCCATTCGATATCAATGAGGATATTATCGAAATATCAACCTGTGCCCCATTAGCAGACACGCTCAAGTCGTCCACCTTTACCGGACTACCCTTGGAAAATTTTTGAGACCTTCCAAAGAGTCCAGTCCAACTACCTGTAATATGGCATAAAACCATATTAGAACCACCTCCATGAGCGGCGAATGATCCTTGGCCGCTTTGTGCGTCAAGAACCACCCTGTCGATATCGTCGTTCCAGCTGGCATTTTCATAAAAATCCGCCTCGAAAACGTGATAGTGGCTCAGATTCGATATCTGCGTGTCATCAGTGAGCAGGGCTTTGGATGTCCTTATTCCAAAATCCCTATTTGAGCCGATTATCCTGGATGATATTATGAGCTCATGGTATGCACCGCAAGAGACATCTAGAAATCGTTCGGATGCATCTGGTTCGACAACGCTATACGCAGTATTGGAGTTTGCGAGGTTTCCTCCGATAGGCATCGTAATCTCAACTAAGCACGACTTGTTTGGCACACTCATTCGAGTTATAGAAGGCGGCATGCACAACCCGATGCAGTAGATTTTGCCACCACTAATATCTATTGCAATGCGTTCGATATCTTTCATGTCGGGAACCTCCACTATATGGATAGTCGCGGCAGGATCAGAGAGCTCAAACATTCCAACGACTCCAAAATTATCGTAGTCAAAGTTGTTTTGTATAGAAGTCATTCTGCTGATGTTTCCACAAAAAAAGCAGATGCCATTCTTTACTTCCATGTCGTTGATCGCATAGTAGGCTTGATTCCTTCCAATAATAGGATTCGGGAGAGTGATATACTTTATCACCTGCAATCGCGGCTGAAGATAAGTAAATCTATGTTCATAATGCTCTTCCGAGATCATACAGTTGTATATACACCATATGCCACCATCCGATTGAACGATTTCTTTACTTGTCTCGTGCGCTGCTCCGGTGTAGTTATAGACGGGGCCGGTAATAGTTGGAACGCCTATGGTCTGAGCCTGGCCAATCTGTCCGGCCAGCACAAGCACTATCAATAATAACATATATTTCTTCATAACAAAAAAAACTTTCTATTATTTGACACAAGTTGTCTGATACTGAACCAGAATTGCCGGAACGGTCACTTGCAAAAGACTCTTGCAGGCCGAGCCTGCCATCAGCACGAGCAGGATTGTAATAAAAATTCTTATCATAGGCGTAAGTATTTGATGCTGCAAAATTACACATTTTTTTCATCATATGCAAGTTTTGGCGCAAAAAGATTTTGATTGCGTGGCGATCGGACGCGGTTTTGACAAAATCTATCCGCATCTTCCGCCCGCCTACTCCACAATCAGCTTGCGGGTGGCGGTGCGGGACTTGGTGGTGATCTTCACAATATAGGAGCCCGACGGGAGGCTGCTTAGGTCGAGGTCCCATTCCGTCTTCGGCACCACGGCCTTGGCGCTGAATACCTCCTTGCCGGCCATGTCGTAGACGGCCGCCTGCCTCATCGGCTCGCTGGCGCTCACCCTCACCTTGCCGCTCGTGGGGTTGGGGCTGAGGGTGATGCGGGCAGACTCTGCTTCCGCTATCGACTCCTGGCTCTCGCCCACGAAGTAGGCCGTGAATGCCGTGTCGCTCACCACCACGATATTGCGCGGATTGGCGGTGTCGCCGTCGTTCCAATGGTCGAAGACATAATGGCTGTTGGCCGTGGCCG
>JAKSMS010000048.1 GCA_024400415.1 Bacteroidales bacterium
ATGTTTTGCATGCAAAACGAGGGTCTGTTTGGACAACACGTACATAGTTTCCAAAATTTTTCGATTTGATTCTTCGCTTTTGCGATATTTGGTCAACAATAAAAATACATTTTGATAATTCAGATACTTTTCGTATTTTTGCAGTGTCAAAAAAGAATGAACGTGCATTGCGTAAGGATGCTGCAATGCGTTGAAAATTAAATAAGTCAATCTATTTCAATTGTCCTATGACGGAGGCGAAAACATCGGTAATGCAGTCTATTAGGGAGCTGGCTTCGGAGATTATCCCGAAGGGGGCTCAGCTGATACTCTATGGTTCGCAGGCTCGTGGCGATGCCCGTGAGGATTCGGATTGGGACCTATTGGTGCTGATAGACAAGGACAAGGCGGAGGCCTCGGACTATGACGAGCTGGTGTATCCGTTCACATCCTTGGGATGGAGCCTGGGTGAGATGATCATCCCGGTGCTCTACACACAGAAGGAGTGGCAGGCGTCATCCGTCACGCCGTTCTACAAAAATATTGAAAAGGAAGGGGTGCGCCTGATATGAGCCTGAACGATGAAGAAAGAGCCATCATAGTGGCTCGCGAGATAGAGAAGGCCCGCCAGTTTATGGTTGAGGCTGAGGGATGTGCCCAAATGAAGTTTTGGAGCACTTCTGCCAATCGTCTATATTATGCATTGTTTCATGCGGTGTCGGCTCTGTTGATCAGGGATCGGCATCAAGTAGGTTCGCACAAGGGTGTGGTGGCGCTGTTCGGCCAGCACTATGTACGTACCAATATTATGACGACGGACGAGGCTCGTCTTTATTCGAGGCTCCAGTCGTTACGGGAGAAAGCAGACTATAATTGCCTGGTAGAGACTTCCGAAGAAGAGATACTGCCAATGATTGAGCCGGTGAAAGAAATGATCGAGAAAATCGGCGGCCTTTTGGCATCATCGAGCGACGGAATCCGTCAATAAGATTTGTTGTGGTGCACGGGAGGCTGCCCTTGTTGCTGATAGTCGCCAAAGTGTCCCGCTTGGGGCGGCTGGCTAATCCTTAATCCAAAAATTCTTATTTGCTCCAAATACTATTCGGCGCGATGGCTCGTTATACCTCTTTGAACTATGGCTGTACTTACTATTGAATATCGCAAGCAGAAATGGATGCCGGCTCTGCCGCACAAGGTGCTCGTCAACGGGCAGATACTTGGCGTGATGCAGCAGCCGACGGTGAATGTGGAAATGCCTCAGGGCGAGTATCGTGTAAGGATTCAGAGCATGATTCCCTTCTTGTCCTCGGAGCGCTCGATGGTGGTGCAGGAGGGGGTGAAGAACGTGCTTTCGTTCTACGACCGGGAGCAGGTGTGGGACCTCCTTTTCTGGATTGCCCTTGTGGCAGAGGTGGTGCATTGCTTTGTGACCCTCACGCCGGGGTGGGATATTGTGTACCACGTGATTGACGACGGTTTCTTCCTGGCGTGGCTCATCTATGAGTGGTGCATTCGCAAGCGGTACTTCAAGATGGAGTTTTGGCAGTCGGCCAAGAGGCTGCCGTAGCGGCTATTCTTTGCAAAAAGTCAAAAATATTTGTTTTTTTGCGCTCTTTTTTGTATCTTTGTATGCTTATTGCGCAACTCGGATGGCTGATAATGGTGTGATTCTCACGCCGAAAAGCATGAATAGACTTTGAGTTGGGCAGCGATTTTAGAAAAAAAACACAATCCTTTCATCCGATAGATAGTAATCTCAGATATGGCTAAGCAGGTTCAGATTCTCAAGCAGCAGATGAAGCTTTCTCCTCAGCAGATGATGCTGATGAAGATGCTGCAGATGCCTGTGCTTGAACTTGAGCAGTCGATCATGGAGGAGGTGGAGAAGAACCCCCTGCTGGAGGCCGAGGGCTCGATGGACAACACTGAGCCTATCAAGCAGGACGACGCAGCCGACGAGGTACGCGACATATATGGCGACGACGAGGACTATGGCTATGCTCAACGCGCAAGCGGCGATGTGGTGCTGGCCTCGGACACTTCGATGGTGGACGGCCTGCTGGACCAGCTGGCAATGAAGGATGTGGACGAGCGCCAGATGGTGATCCTCAATCAGCTGGTGGGCAGTCTCGACGATGCGGGCTATCTGGGCAGAGGATTGGATATGATAGAGAATGAGCTCTCGTTTCGCTACGGCGTAGACTGCCGCGAAGGGGAGATGGAGGAGGCGCTGGCCGTGCTGCAGAGCCTTGAGCCTGCCGGCGTGGGCGCCCGTTCGCTGCAGGAGTGCATGCTGCTGCAGCTCAAGCGCATCAAGCCTAGGACTCTCGAAAGCCGCTGCGCCACCGAGATTGTGGAGCGATGCTTTGATTCCTTCTCGAAGCGCAACTACGACGCCATTCTCGCCCAGCTGGAGATCGACGAAGAGACCCTTAAGGGCGGCCTGGACTGCATCAAGCGGCTGAACCCCAAGCCCTGCGGCGGCGACCTGGCAGCAGCGGGCGGCGCCACGGCGATTATCCCAGACTTTGTGGTGACGATTCGCGAGGGAAGCCTCAGCTGCATTGTCAACCAGTCGCACACCCCTAAGCTGAGTGTCAACAAAGAGTATCTGGACATGATGCAGGACCTGGCTCGACAGGGCAAGATGACCGATGCGGAAAAGGAAACGGTGGAGTTCATCCGCGCCAATTCGGAGTCGGCAGAGCAGTTCATTCAGAATATCCAACAGCGCAAGAGCAGCATGGAGAAGACCATCAAGATGGTGGCCAAGCTGCAGCGCAAGTTCTTGGCAAGCGGCGACCCTTCGGACCTGAAGCCGCTCACTCAGAAGGAGGTGGCCGAGCAGGTGGGAATCGACGAGACGGTGCTGTCGAGGATAGTGAACCAGAAATATGTGCAGACCGATTTCGGCACCATGCTGCTCAAGGAGTTCTTTGTGCATTCCACTATCAGCAACAGCGAGGGCGAGGATGTGACCACTGCTGCCATCAAGCAGCACCTGAAGGAGATGGTGGATTCGGAGGACAAGCAGTCTCCGCTTACTGATTCGGAACTAGAGGCAAAATTCAAGGAGCTCGGCATCAGCCTAGCGCGCAGAACGATAGCCAAATATCGCGAGCAGCTGGGTATTCCGGTGGGACGGCTGCGCAAGATGATCAAGTTCGTGGTGCTGGCCTTGATGCTAGGAGCCGGCAGCCTGATGGCTCAGACTCCCAGCTATTACGACTCGCTCATCATGGCTCAGCAGCAGCCGGCACGCGCGCAGCAGAAGGACCCCGCCAAGGTGCAGCCCAAGGCCACCTTGCGCCAGAACAAAGCAAAGATAGACACCGCCCTCCTGAGAGGCGACGACCTGATAGACAAGATATACGATTCTGGGCGCCAGATGCCCTCAGCACTATGGTACGGCAACCGATTCTCGTCCAATCGTGTGCGCTTGGAGAACTATACGCTCGACTCGCTGCCCGACGAGGTGAACCTCAAGCTGCTGAAGGGCGACGAGCAATTCTGCTTCCCGGTGAAAAATGTGCGCACCTCGCCTTATGGATGGCGATGGGAGCGTCCGCATCGTGGCGTGGATATTGCCCTCAACACGGGAGATCCGGTCCATTGCGCCTTCAACGGCGTGGTGCGAATTGCCCACCCGATGGGTGCCTACGGCAACCTCGTGGTGGTGCGCCACTACAATGGCCTGGAGACAGTATACGGCCACCTGTCGCGCATTATGGTGAAGCCTATGCAGGAGGTGAATGCCGGCGATGTGCTTGGCTTGGGCGGCAGCACGGGCAGGTCGACTGGTCCGCACCTGCATTTCGAGGTGAGGTTTCAGTACGAGCCCTTTGACCCAGAGTGGATCCTGGACTTCAGCAACTATACGCTCCGCACCAAGAAGCTGCACCTGGACAAGACCTATTTCGGCATCAGCAAGCCGCGCGGACGCCAAACACTTGCCTACAAGGCAGACAAGAGCTTCGTGAAAGAGGAGGCTGTGAAGGTCAAGCCTAAGCCGCTCTACTATACTGTGAAAAAAGGCGACCGCATGGCAGACATAGAGTCGCTCTACAAGACCACAGCAGAGAAGATAAAGGAGCTGAACCCCGAATTCGAAAAGCTGCGTCCGGGCCTGAAGCTCAGAGTGAGATAACCCTTTAGAATACCTATATAATATATGATAACGAAGAAAGTGAACCTCTCCGACTACAATGCTGAGGAGATTCCCAATGGAGAAGATTTCAAGATCGGCATCGTGTGTGCCGAATGGAACGCCGAGATAACCAACGCCCTGCTAGAAGGGGCCTACGATACCCTGGTGGCTCACGGCGTGAAGGAGTCGAACATCAAGGTAGAGCATGTGCCCGGAAGCTACGAGCTCTCCACGGGTTCAGACTTCATGCTGACCTACACCAATGTGGACGCCGTAATCGCAATCGGATGCGTGATACAGGGCGACACCCGCCACTTCGACTTCATCTGCGAGGCCGTTTCGCAAGGACTGACCAACGTGTCCATCAACCATCACAAACCGGTAATCTTTACGCTCCTTACCACCAACGATATGCAGCAGGCCCTCGACCGCTGCGGCGGCAAGCATGGCAACAAGGGCGTAGAGGGCGCCGTTACGGCCCTGAAGATGGTGGCTTTGAAAAAGAAACTTAGCAAATTAATATAGTATGTCGCGCAACCTCAAGGTAGTATATATGGGCACTCCCGATTTCGCAGTGGAGTCGCTCGACGCTATTTGCCAGGCCGGCTATGACGTGGTCGGCGTGGTTACCGTGCCCGACCGTCAGACGGGTCGCGGGCTCAAAGTCACCTATTCCGCCGTGAAGGAGTATGCCTTGGCGCACAACCTGCCGCTGCTGCAGCCCGAGAAGCTGCGCGACGAGCAGTTCCTCACCGACCTCAAGGCATGGGACGCCGATATCTTTGTGGTGGTGGCGTTCAGAATGCTGCCCCAGTGCGTGTGGTCGATGCCGCGTCTAGGCACCTTCAACCTTCATGGCTCGCTGCTGCCTCAGTACCGCGGAGCGGCACCTATCAACTGGGCCGTGATCAACGGCGACACCGAGACCGGCATCACTACCTTTATGCTCAATGAAAAGATCGACGAGGGCCGCATACTGCTCCAATCCAAGACCCCCATCAGCGAGGCCGATACCGCCGAAACCATCCACGACCGATTGGCTCAGATGGGCCGCGAACTTGTGGTGAAGACCCTCGACGGACTTGAGGCAGGCACCTTGGAGTCGGTACCACAGCCAGAATTCCCCGACCTGAGACCCGCGCCCAAGATCTTCAAACCCGACTGCGCTATTCGCTGGGAACGCGACGGACGCTCGCTCTACAACTTCGTGAGAGGCCTATCCCCCTACCCCGCTGCAACAATGCAGATGATTGATGCTAATGGCAAGCCACAGCAGTTTAAGGTATTTGAGGTGGCTTACGAAAGCGACTCATCAAGTCAGGTAGGAGAGGTCGTTACCGATGGGAAAAATTACCTAAAAATTGGTGTAAGCGACGGTTATCTGAGCATTTTGAGTCTGCAAATCAGCGGAAAACGACGCAATTCAATAAGTGAATTTTTGAGAGGTTATAGTATAAGTGACTGGAAGATAGTAAGATAGGTATAGTTGTAGAAATTATCAAAAAAAATGTATCAATAAATACACTTTGTTTTTCAAATTTTTTTTAAATTTGCAACCGAAAAAAATAGATTATAACCATTAAAAACATTATTATGAACAAGACTGAAATGATTGCTGCCATGGCCGAAAAGGCTGGTATGACCAAAGTTGATGCAAAGAAGGCTCTCGAGGCTTTTATGTGCACCGTTGAATGCGAAATGAAGGCTGGTAACAAGATTTCTCTGCCAGGTTTCGGTACCTTCTCAGTAAAGGAGCGCCCTGCACGTACCGGTATCAACCCACGCACCAAGAAGAACATCACCATCGCTGCTAAGAAGATGGCTAAGTTCAAGGCTGGTAGCAACCTCGAGCTCTAATAAGCAGCTTATCGTTTAAAAAGTAAGGAGAGCCCGTTGGCTCTCCTTCTTTTTTTGGGGTGCACTAGTCAAAGAATTTGTCCTCAAAGTTGAGCAGATACACCTTTCCAGTGGCACGGGTGAGCGCCGTGTAGAGCCACCTTAGATATTCTTTGTTGAGCATGTCGTCCGTCAGGTATCCTTGGTCGATGATCACCGTGTCCCATTGTCCACCCTGAGTCTTGTGGCAGGTAAGCGCATAAGAGAATTTGATTTGAAGGGCATTGTAGTAGGGGTTCTTCTTTATTTGGCGCATCCTTTCTTGCCGATTGGGTATGTCCATATAGTCCTCCATCACGTTGGCAAACAGCTTCTGATGCTCCTCATAGGTGAGTGCAGGCGATTCGGATATGAGCGTTTCTAGAATGAGCTTGCATTCTTGCGTTGGCGTTCCGGGATAGTCCACAAATCGCAGCGTGGCGTCAACGAAATGGAATCCATATAGTTCCTGACTGTTGCGCACGCCCATCACCTCCACGATGTCGCCGTTAGCGATAAATCCAATATCGGAGTCGTTCTCTAGCCAGAAGTAGTTGTTCTTGACTATCATCAGGTAGTCGCCGGCGTTTACAATCTCTTCGCGGAAGAGGATGCGGTTGCGGATGCCTTGGTTGAACATGTTGGCACGCTTGTTGCTGCGTGTGATGATGGCAATCTCTTCTAGCGCATGGTCGTAGTACTCCTTGTTCAGCACCTCCTCCAGCTCAGCGCCCGGCAGTCGCACTATATCCGAAAAGTCCTTGAGGTCGAATAGCGGCATCTCCACCTCGTCGAAGTCCTCCATGGCGTTGATCACGTTGCGCAGCAGCGTGGCGTTGTGCAATATGCCCGACACCTGCTGTTGGCGCACTACCTCTGTGAGTTCGCAGCTATATAGCTTCAGCGGTGCCAGCGACAGCAGGTAGTCGGGGTCAAGAGCCGGACTTTCCATGTCGCCTACTGGTGGCAGCTGTGCGGTATCGCCAATGAACATGATGCGGCAATGGCTGCCAGAATTCACATAGTCTATCAAGTCCTCCAGCAGACTGCGTCGAGAATATCCACCCTCGGATTCGAGCCCTATCATCGAAGCCTCGTCAACGATGAAGAGGGTATAGCTGTGTTTGTTGACGGCGCGTTCCATGTGAGGCGTGCCGCTGATATCGAATACTGTGGTGTATATTTTCTTGTGTATCGTATAGGCCTTCTTGCCCGAATAACCCGACAGCACCTTGGCTGCGCGACCTGTTGGCGCCAAAAGTATGGACCGCAGCTTGAGGAGCGGCGTAGTGCGTATCAGTGCGCTTACCAGCGATGTCTTTCCGGTTCCGGCATAGCCTTTGAGCATAAAGGCCGCTTGAGGGTCAGGGTCGTAGAGGAAGTCCACCAACTGGCTGCAAGCCTCACGCTGACCATCGGTCGGGGTGTGAGGGAAATGTAGGAAGATCAAGTCTTCCACCTGCTGGCGTATTTCTGGATCCATATAAATAAAAGAAAGAGATTTGCCCCCGGAGACAAATCTCTTTATATCTAGTCTTTTCTGCGATTAGTTTGCAGGAGTCTCAGCGGGTGCCTCGGCTGGCACGTCGTTAGCATTTACAGTGTTGGCAGGCATCTGTGGCAGGGCTGCAGGAGCCTGAACCTTGTTCTCCATACGGCTGTCAACAGTGTTGCTGCCGCTCTTTACAGCGATAGAGGCAACGAGGCAGAGCACTACGAGTGAGCCTGCGAGAATCCAAGTAGCTTTCTCGAAAACGTCGGTGGTTTTGCGAACACCCATAATCTGGTTAGGAGCAGAGAAGTTGGCTGCAAGTCCGCCACCCTTGGAGTTCTGCATAAGCACTACGATGGATAACAAAACGCAAACAATCAGAATCAGAATTACGATAAAAGTGTACATATTTTTAATTTTTATTTGTTTCTATTATATTATTTATTTCAGAAATTCGGGATGCAAAAATACTACTTTTTTCGGGATATTTGGCAATTAATTTTTGATAGATGCCCAAGGCCTTTTCGTATTTGCCTTGTTTTTCGTATATAACTGCAAGAGTTTCAGTTGCTACGGAGTCTGATGAGGAGATGCTATTTTTTGTGATGACTTCTAGCGGAAGGGGCTCCTTGGAGTCCGAATTCAGTCCTTCGCAAACCTCATTTTCGAGAAATTTCGACAATATGACGCTCTTGGGAGCCGTCTTGAAAGAGATATCTTGATATGAATTTATCTCCTGCAGGATATCCATCTGTGGCTGAGGTTCCTGTATCTTGGCTTCAGCCAGCATGCGGTCTAGACTCAATCGCTTGGGCAGGTAAAGGCGCGTCCTCTTCACAGATAAGTCCCACCCCAGATTGCCGCAAGCCTTGTCGCTCAGCAGGTCAAAGAGCTGCAGCATGGAACAGTACGGGTATTTGATTTTGGCAGCCAAAATCTCCTGCTTCATCTCTTTTGTGTAGAGTGTGGGATTTTCTACTATCTTACCGAAAGTGTTTCTATCCATGTTGTTAACAACTTTTTACATTCAAATTTCAATTTGCAAATGTACAATTTTTTTTTGAATACTGCATCCATAAATTTATTTAATTTTCTTTCACATTGATTTTCTGCAACATATGGACATGTTTATACATTTGTTTCTTTTTTTTTCTCATAATTTGAAAAAAATGTGTAATTTTGCAAATCCAAAAATGAGTAAAAAATGAAGAGAACATTTCAACCATCACGCAGAAAAAGAGCAAATAAGCACGGTTTTCGCCAAAGAATGTCTACCGCTAACGGAAGAAAAGTTTTAGCTGCACGTCGTAAAAAAGGCAGAAAAAAACTGACCGTTTCTGACGAAAGATAATTTTCTTAGTCCGCACCACTGCGGGCAGACGAAATAGAGCCTTTGCAAAGGAAAGAAGTATTGTGTCGCAATACTTCTTTTTTAGTATTTTACAAGTATGAAGATGAGAAAATCAAAGCAAGAAATCATTCTAGAGAACGTAGAGATTGTTGATGCTGCCGCCGAAGGCAAAGCCATCGCCAAAGTCGACGGCATGGTGGTCTTTGTGCCATTCGTGGTGCCGGGCGACATCGTCGACATCAAGATATTCAAGAAGAAAAAGACATTCGCCGAGGGCAGGGCAGTAGCCCTGCGCAAGCCTTCGCCCCTCCGTGCCGAGCTCAAGTGCCCCCATTTCGGAGTCTGCGGCGGCTGCAAGTGGCAGAATATGAACTATGAGTCGCAGCTGCAGTACAAGTACAAGCAAGTCAAAGACAACCTCGAGCGCCTTGGAGGAGTCGACACCTCTTCCATGCGCCCTATCTCTGGCAGCGACAACATCTTCTACTATCGCAACAAACTGGAATACACTTTCTCCTCCCGCCGCTGGAAGACCGAAGAAGAGGTGGCAGCAGCCAACGGAAGCCCCATCGACGACGGACAGGGTGCCCTCGGATTCCATATCCCATCAGTGTTCGATAAGGCACTCAACATCGAGCATTGCGCACTACAGCGCGAGCCCAGCAACCAGATCCGGCTCGCTATCCGCGACTACGCTTACGAACACAATCTCGAATTCTACGACATCCGCAACCACACTGGATTCCTTCGCAATATCGTGATTCGCAACACCTCCACCGGAGAGTGGATGCTAGTGCTCATTGTGGCAGAAAAACGCGACGAACTATTCCCGCTGCTCGACTTCATCGCCGACAAGTTCCCTATGATCACCTCGCTACAATATATCGTCAACGACAAGATGAACGACACCTACGGCGACCTCGACGTGGTGACCTATCGCGGAAAAGACCACATCGAAGAGCAGATGGCTGGCTACAACGGCGGCCGCACCCTCCATTATAAGATTAACCCAAAATCATTCTACCAGACCAACTCCGAGCAGGCACAGCGCCTATACAGTTTCGTGGCAGAGTTCGCCGACCTGCAAGGCAACGAGGTAGTCTACGACCTCTATACCGGAGCCGGAACTATCGCCCTCTTCCTGGCCGATAAGTGCCGCAAAGTAGTTGGAGTAGAGTATGTTGAAGAAGCTATCGCCGACGCAAAGGTCAATGCCGTCTACAACGGATTCACCAACACCACCTTCTACGCAGGCGATATGGCCAAAGTGCTCACCCAAGAGTTTGTCCAAGCCAACGGGCGTCCCGATGTAGTCATCACCGATCCTCCACGTGCCGGCATGCACGAAAAGGTTGTGGAACAGCTCCTCCTCACCGAGCCGCGCAAGATCGTATACGTCAGCTGCAACCCCGCCACCCAGGCACGCGACCTACAGCTTCTCGCCGCAAAATACCAGGTGCAGCGCATCCAGCCGGTAGACATGTTCCCCCACACCCAGCACATAGAAAACGTGGTAGAATTAACGCTTATTAAAGATAAATAATTCAAAAAATACACAATATTCAAAAAAAAATACTATCTTTGCATGTTGATAGTTTGAAGCCTATATCCTCCATATCGCGCATATAGGTTTGGCATTCAAACTATTGGATTAAGAAAGAAAAGTATAATATAAATAAAAATTAATCTACTACAAGATGAAGAAAGTATTATTTAGCTTGTTAATGGTAGCAGCCATGTTGCCTTTCGTTGCCAAAGCACAGAGCAACTCACAGTATGCTGCAATCATCACCCACGACACCGCAGTCTGCGGCCAGCTCACCTGGATGGACGGCGAAACCTACACCGAAGACGCCACTGCCACCTTCGTTGTGAATGATACCATGCACTTCCTCAACCTCACCGTATGGCCTACCTACAACCAGACCATCAGCGTTTCTGCCGATTGCGGCTACAGAGTAGATGCTACCCACGCATACTATACCACTGGCAGCCACGTATACACCGGCCAGACCCGCGTTCACCACTGCGATAGCATTGTGAACATCAACCTCACCATCCTCAACCAGAACTACTCAGCAGACTCCACCGTTACCGGCTGCGTATACTACACCTGGCGCGGAACCCGCTACAACAACAGCGCCTCTTTCGTGGACACCATCCACCATGCAGGACAGGCTTGCGACTCTATCATCAGCCTCACCATCAACGTGCTCGCTCCTGATACCGTAGACGCCTTCGATACCATCTCCGCATGCACATCCTACCGCTATCGTCCAAACCAGGGATCTGCTCGCACCTTCACCTCCACCGGCGATATCGACGACGTTTTCCCATCACGCAGCATCGCCAAGTGCCAAGACAGCATCAAGCACGTTCACGTGATCATCAATTACCCAGACACCGTTAACGTAAGAATGGAAGATTGTGGTTCGATAGTTTATGATTCAGTAGAGTATACCAGCAGCGTGTATAATAGAGTAATCAAGGTAGGACGCACCGTAGAAAACTGCGATAGCAATATCAACCTCACCCTCATCGTTAATCCAACCCCACAGGTAGTAATCGAAGGCGAATGGCAGCTCTCCGAAGGCGGCTCCACCACCCTCTATGCATCTTGTGACCAGGAAAACGTAGCCTACGTTTGGAACTACGACGGCAAGACCAGCAACGCCGACTCCATCGTACTCACCAACGTACAGAAGAATACCGACGTACAGCTCCAGGCACGCAACACCCAGACCAACTGCATGGCCTCAACCTGGATCACCGTTACCACCTATCTCGACATCCAGGGCGCACAGAACGCCAACATCAACCTCTATCCTAACCCAACCGTTAACGTTCTCAACGTAGAAAGCAACGACGCAGTTAGCATGATCGAGATCTTCAACGAGATCGGCCAGCAGGTAGTTTCAAGCCGTAACACCACCCTCGACCTCAGCCACCTCACCAAGGGTACCTACACCGTGCGCGTAGCCCTCGAGAATGGCACCATCGTTACCAAGAAGGTGATCGTTACCAAGTAAACATACCCGCCGACGACGGCACGCCCGCCGGCAGAAACCATACATAAGACAAAAGCGTTCGCACGATGCACCCCATCGACGGACGCTTTTGCTTTACCCAAGACCTCCTTATAAATATATATATGTATAAGCCACTCCTCGCCCTCGTCGCAGCAGCGCTCCTATTCGCCTCCTGCCATCATACCGCCCCACAAGAGCCCATCCGCCTGCAGGGACAGGCACAAGGCACCTTCTACAGCATCGTCTACTACGACTCCCTCTCCCGCGACTTCCAGCCACAGATCGACTCCATCCTCCACGCCTTCGACCAAGTAGCCTCCCTATGGGTCGACAGCTCCGAACTCCAGCGCCTCAACCGCAACGAGACCGACGTGCTCTCACCCATGATAGCAGACCTCTTCGAGAAGTCCTCCGACATCTGTCGCTACACCGATTCCGCATTCAATATCTTCATCGGTCCCCTCGTCACCGCATGGGGATTCAGTTTCAAAGAGCGCGAAGAACTCTCCCCACAGCGCATCGCCCAGCTCATGACCTACACCCACGGCCGCTGGCAGATCAACCAAAACGCCCAAGGACAGAAAATCCTAGCCAAAGAATACCCACAGATGCAGGCCGACTTCAACGCCATAGCCCAAGGCTACACCGTAGACCGCATCGCACAATGGCTCAGCCGGCAAGGCATCCAGAACTACCTCGTAGACGTAGGCGGCGAAGTCATCGCACGAGGCGCCAAACCCGACGGAACACCTTGGAAAGTAGGCATCGAGCGCCCAGCCGAAGACAAAGATGCCGCCCCACAGGTCGAACTCACCATCGCACTGCGCGACTGCTCCGTAGTCACCTCAGGCAGCTATCGCAAATACTACGAGAAAGACGGCACACGCTACTCCCACACCATCGACCCCGCCACCGGGCATCCCGTAAGCCACACCCTCCTCAGCGTTTCCGTCATCGACCCCGACTCCTGGCGCGCCGATGCACTAGCCACCGCCTTCATGGTCATGGGACTCGACAAAGCACTCCAGTTCATCGAGAGCCACCCACAGAACCCCGCCGTATTCTTCATCTACCACCAAGACGGACAGTACAAGACCCTCGCCACCCCCGAATTCTCAAAGCTCATCATACAGTAACACAACCACATCACACACCCCATTATGAAATCAATGACCGGATTTGCCAAACGGCAATGCGAAATAGAAGGACACAAGATCACAATCGAGATCAAGACCCTCAACTCCAAGCAGATGGACGTCAACGTCAAGCTCCCCTTCGCCTACCGCGAGAAAGACCTTGAAATCCGCTCCATGCTCAACCGCCTCGAACGCGGCAAGATAGACTTCCTCCTCGTCGAAGAAACCACAGCCAACAACGCAGCACAGCTCAACGCCGAGCTCGCCAAAAACCGCTACGAGACCCTCTCCAGCCTCAACGCCGAACTCTCCGCACCCTGCGATCCACAGCATCTGCTCCGCGTAGTGCTTGCCCAAAACGACGTATGGTCCACCTCCACCCAAGACTTCATGACCGACACCTTCTGGGCAGCCCTCTCACAGAACATCTCCGCCGCCATCGACCAAGTCGACGCCTTCCGCCTCCACGAAGGCACCGTGCTGCAAGACGACTTCGAGAAACACGTCCTCGCCATCGAGCAGCGCCTCCTCCAGATACCCCAATACGAGGCCGAGCGCATCACCACCGCCAAAGAGCGCATCCGCAAATACATAGCCGACTTCCAGATCAAAGACATCGACGAGAACCGCTTCGAGCAAGAGATGATCTACTACCTCGAGAAACTCGACATCACCGAAGAGAAGATCCGCCTCCAGAAGCACATCGACTACTTCCGCGACACCATGCGACTCGAAGAAGGCTCAGGCAAGAAGCTCGGTTTCGTAGCCCAAGAGATGGGACGCGAGATCAACACCACCGGCTCCAAGGCCAACCACGTCAAGATCCAGCAGCTCGTAGTAGAGATGAAAGACGAACTCGAGAAGATCAAAGAGCAGCTCGGCAACATCCTCTAGTCCCGAGCCACAAAACCATATACCCAACGAGGAGGGGAGGGGCGAGGACACCCTCCCTTATTCGTCATGTCCCCTATGTCACAATATCACCTAGAGCCGCCCCACCCGGCCACCTTCCTCACCGTGGCAGAGCAGACCCTCGCGAAGGCAGCATTGCTCTGAGTAATCTCCGTATTATCTCCGGCCTATCTCCGTATCAACTCCGATGCCATAGGCCGAAGAATACCCACCACTAGAAGCCCCTTCGTATCTTTGCAAACGCATTTCGGCCGGTGCCGAATGCAGTGGCCTGATACAAAAAAAAAATAGCCCGCCGTTATCTGGCAGGCTATTCCTATATGTTCGGCCTAAAGAACAAGTTCTTTGGCGCTCTGTCTGAGAACGAGCCTTATTCTATCATCAGCCTACTGACTCTTTCAGCTTCTCGGCGTTCTCGGCCAGCTGAAGCTGCTCGATCATGCCCTCGATGTCGCCGTCCATGAAGGCGGGGAGGCTGTGGATGGAGTAGCCGATGCGGTGGTCGGTGACGCGGCTCTGTGGGTAGTTGTAGGTGCGCACCTTCTCGGAGCGGTCGCCGGTGGCCACGAGGGTCTTGCGCTTGGAGGACATCTCTTCCATGTACTTGTTGTATTCGCGCTCGTAGAGGCGGGTGCGGAGCACCACGATGGCCTTCTCGAGGTTCTTGATCTGCGACTTCTGGTCCTGGCAGCTCACCACGATGCCGGTGGGGATGTGGGTGAGGCGCACGGCGGAATAGGTGGTGTTCACGCACTGTCCTCCGGGGCCGCTGGCGCAGAAGGTGTCCTTGCGCACGTCGGCCATGTTGAGCTCCACGTCGAACTCCTCAGCCTCAGGCAGCACCACCACGGCTGCAGTGGAGGTCTGGAGGCGTCCTTGAGTCTCGGTAGCAGGCACGCGCTGCACGCGGTGAACACCGCTCTCGTACTTCATCAGGCCGTAGGCCTTCTCGCCGGTGACGTTGAAGGAGATGGCCTTGTAGCCGCCTGCGGTGCCCTCGTTGAAGTCGAGGATCTCGACCTTCCAGCCCTTCTTCTCGCAGAAGCGGGAATACATGCGGAAGAGGTCGCCGGCAAAGATGTTGGCCTCATCGCCGCCGGTGCCGCCACGGATCTCTACCACGGCGTTCTTGGAGTCGGCTGGGTCGGCAGGGATGAGCATGATGCGGATCTCCTCCTCCATCGACTCGCGGCGCTCCTGGCAGGCGTTGAGTTCGTCCTTGGCCATCTCGCGCAGCTCGGGATCCTTCTCGTTGGCGAGGAGGTCCTTGCACTCGGCGATGGTGTCGAGGAGGCTTTTATAGTCGTGATAGGCCTGGATGACAGGCTGGAGGTCTTTGTAGTCCTTGCTGAGTTTCACGAATCGCTTCATGTCTGAAGTGATTTCCGGATCGTTCATCTGCTGCTCAATTTCCTGATAACGAGCGTGTATGGCTTCAAGTTTGTCTAACATAATACTATTTTTAAGTGTACAAAATTACTAAAAGTCAGCGACATGGCAAAAAAAATTTTCCACAGTAGCGCCATATTCTGCAAAAAAGTCGTATTTTTGCAAAAAAAAGGAAACTATGTACGTGTTGTCCAAACAGACCCTCGTTTTGCAATGCA
>JAKSMS010000049.1 GCA_024400415.1 Bacteroidales bacterium
GCTATATTTGTACTATCCTATAGAGATAGCAGATATATAGCACATATATAGCACATATATAGCACATATGCGCCAGTTTAGACCCAGTTAATGGCCACATATATCATAGAATGAAATGATTATGAATCACTACATAGACGAATAATGTGATGAAGAGGGCAACGACGAGGGAGATGGCGCAACTTGAAAAAAAACGACATGAAATATACGTTATAGCTACCATTAACCACTGATAGTATGATGTTTAGATACTTATCACCAAGAATGATGGCAAAAAAAATCTCATACTGACTACTGATAATTGGAGAAAAAGGACTATCTTTGCAGATTATTTGAGTTGAAGCATGAATCAAGAAAAGCACCTTACCGTGAAGGACTGGGCCAAGGAAGACCAGCCAAGGGAGAAACTGATGGCTCTAGGCAAAAAGAGCCTGTCGAACGCTGAACTAATTGCCATACTGCTAGGCAGCGGCGTGGCCGGCATGAGTTCCGTCGAACTAAGCAAGCAGCTGTTGGCCGACGCTGACAACAACCTCACGAAACTCTCCCGGCTTGACATCTCTAATCTGAAAAGATACAAGGGCATCGGCGAAGCAAAAGCGGTAAGCGTGATAGCCGCTCTCGAGCTAGGATACCGCATGATTGGCGAGAACACGGAAATCAAAAGCCAGAAAGTCGAATCGCCCGAAGACCTGTTCAACCACATTGCGAGATTCTTGATAGACCTGACGAACGAGGAGTTCTGGGTGATCTACCTCAACAACAAGCATAAGATATTGGGAGAGAAGAGGGTGTCGTCGGGAGGATGGTCGTCTACGCCTGTTGACTTGAAGCCGATATTCAAAGGCGCCTTGGACCTCAACGCCACTACGATTGCCGTTGCCCACAACCATCCGTCGGGATCGGTAATGCCGAGCCGCGAGGACAAGCTACTGACGGAGAAAATAATAAAAGCCTGCGACGCTATCGGCCTCAGGCTTATGGATCACTTAATCGTGGGCGTGCGCACGGACAACGCCACTCGAAACTCTCAGAATTGGTTCAGTTTTGCCCAACATGGGCTTATCTAATCCCTGCGCTTCTCAATCTCCACACTCACGCACTCCATCTGTCCGCCCAGCGGAGGATTGAGCTTTGACACCTTAACACTCATAGAATCAACGGCAGAGAACTCCTCCATAACTGCATTTGCTATGCGGTCGGCCACATGTTCTAGAAGGTGTGAAGGTATCATCATCTCGCGCTTTACCGTCTGGTAGACGCTAAGATAGTTTACTGTGTCTTGGATATTGTCGCTCTGCTGAGCCTTGGAGGTATCGGTGGCCAGCACCACGTCTACCTTGAAACGCGTACCTATGGCCTGCTCCTCAGCGAAGCAGCCATGGTACGCATAGAAATTCATATTTTCAATACGGATAATTCCCATAGAATGACTAGATTATGCCATCAAACTGCTTGAGGAACTTGAGGTCGTTCTCGAAATAGAGACGGAGGTCGCGAACCTGATATTTAAGCATAGCCATACGCTCTACGCCCATGCCGAGTGCAAAGCCGCTATATTCCTTGGAATCAATGCCGCAGGCCTCGAGAACGTTAGGATCCACCATGCCGCAGCCGAGGATTTCGAGCCAGCCGGTACCCTTGCAGATATTGCAGCCCTTACCGCCGCAGATATTGCATGAGATATCCATCTCGGCAGAAGGCTCGGTGAATGGGAAATAGGATGGGCGGAGACGGATCTGGGTGTCCTCGCCGAACATTTCTTTGGCGAAATAGAGAAGGGTCTGCTTGAGGTCGGCGAAGGTGACCTTCTTGTCGACATAAAGGGCCTCTACCTGATGGAAGATGCAATGTGCGCGTGCCGAGATGGCCTCGTTGCGGAATACGCGGCCAGGAGCGATAATACGGATTGGTGGCTGGTTCTTCTCCATTACGCGTACCTGTACGGATGAGGTGTGGGTACGGAGAGCCACTTCCTGCTTGCCCTCCTCTTTCTCAACGAAGAAGGTGTCCTGCATATCGCGGGCTGGATGGTCTGGAGGGAAGTTGAGCGCCGAGAAGAGGTGCCAATCGTCCTCAATCTCAACAGACTCGGCAACGGTAAAGCCTACTCTGGAGAAGATTTCGCAAATCTCGTTCATCACAACAGAGAGCACGTGGCGGCTGCCCAGGTCGAGGAATTCGGTAGGGAGCGTAAGATCGTGGTGCTCATCTACATCCTGATGTTCTTCAACAAATGACTTGAACTCTTCGATTTTCTCCTGAGCGGCAACCTTGAGCTGATTGATCAGCTGTCCCATTTCCTTTTTCTGATCGTTAGGAATGGTCTTGAACTGCTCAAACAGGTCGCTGATAATACCTTTCTTACCTAGGAACTTCAAGCGGAATTGTTCTACTCCGGCTGCTCTGTCTTCAAACTTTTCAATAGAGGTCTGGTGGATCTCATTGATGTACTCTGATATCTTAGTTTTCATTGATTATGAATGGTTTATTTTACTTCAATTATTTTCATTGACATTTTCACATCCTCTAAAGGACGATCCATCTTGTCGGTTGGCACGGCGGCAATCTTGTCGATAACATCCAGACCCTCAACCACTTCGCCATAGACGGTATAGCTGCCGTCGAGATGAGGAGTACCTCCAATCGTCTTATAGGCCTCTATCTGCTCGGGGGTAAGGCTGACGCCATAACGATCTTTCAGCATTTGAAGCTTTGCCTCGTCAAACACTTGTCCCTGAACCAGATAGAACTGACAGGAGGAGGATGCCTTCTCGGGGTTCTCCTGGTCGCTCAATCGCGCTGCTGCCAGGACGCCTTTCTTGTGGAAGAGCAGCGGATTGAACTCGGCCGGAACCGTGTATCCGAGGCCGCCTTCGCCCAGCATCTGGCCAGGTTTGGCGCTGCGAGAATCAGGATCGCCGCCCTGTATCATGAAATGATTGATAACACGATGGAAAAGAAGCCCGTCATAAAAACCTTTTCCGACCAATTTTAAGAAATTATCTCGGTGGAGAGGGGTCTCATTGTATAGCTTTACAAGCATGTTTCCATAGTCGGTTTGGATTTGTACATAGTAGGTCTTACCGACTTCAGACGTATGATTATCAGACTTTTGCGCAACACAAAAAAAAGTTGCAAACAAAAAAATTACTAAAATTGAAAGGTTTTTTATGCGCATACAATAAAATTTACTAATTTTGCATGCAAAAATAATCGAAATTATTCATATACACAAAAAAAATATCTAAATTCATGAAGAAAAATAGTTTATTGCTCACATGCCTTCTGTTATTCAGCGGATTATCCTTCTTCACTTTTTCTTCTTGCGACAGCGATACCAACTGCTATATTAGCGTTACTGTCGTGGATGAAACCGCAAAAACGCCTATATCAAACTGCGATGTATCCATTGGAGCCGAAGGCGGCAATATAGAAGCCCAGAAGGGCAAGACCGACGCTGTAGGCCACTTCGAGGCCACCTTCCCAGCACCAGCCATTGTGACTGTTGACGTCAAGAAGATAGACGTGGCCAACAGCAATGAGAACACCACCGCATTCCGTGCCGGCAAGAGCTCGGCCAGACTGAAAGAGGGCGAAACGGTTGAGGTAACCGTATCCATGCCTAGCACCATCTATTATGAGTAGTAAATAATCCCACTCACGACAATGGAACAGAACTTCACTACAGCAGATCTGCAGCAGATACAGTCATTGGGCCTTACGGTCGAGAAAGTAGCGCAGCAGATCGACGCATTCCGCAATGGATTTCCTAAAGCAAAACTCATAGATGCCGCCACACCTGATAATGGCGGCATCATTGTGCTTTCCGACTCCGATATAGACAGATACATATCATACTATCAGGCACAAACACGAAAGAAGGATATTCTAAAATTTGTGCCTGCGTCGGGTGCAGCCACACGAATGTTCAAAGATTTGTTCGCCTTTTCGGCAACATATTTCGGAGTTGCAAAAAATTTCGAGAAAGAATTCCCTGAGGTGAAGACATTCTTGGAGCAGCTGCGCACATTCGCCTTCTATGAGGATTTGAAAAAGTGCATGGACGAGTCGTCGCTCGACATTCAAGACTATATGGATCGTGGCGACTACACAACCATCATCAACTACCTTCTCAAAGACAAATACCTCAATTACGGAGGTCTGCCTAAAGGATTGCTGAAATTCCACAAATATGGAGACGCCCAGCGCACACCTATCGAGGAACATATCGTCGAAGGTGCAGAGTACGCTAGAACAAAAGATAAGGTAAGAATCCATTTCACCGTTTCGCCAGAACACAAGGCACTTTTCCGCAAGAAGATACAGGCTGTGAAAAAACAATATGAGGCACAGTTTGGAATCAAGTTAGAAACCACATTCTCAGAGCAGAAGCACTATACTGACATTATCGCCGTTGATGAGTACAACAACCCTATGCGCGATGAGGATGGCAAGCTGATATTCCGCCCTGGCGGACATGGCGCCTTGATCGAAAATCTCAACGAGTGCCGCGCAGACTTGATATTTATAAAGAATATCGATAATGTGGTTCCTGACTGGATGAAACACACCACCGTAGTCTACAAGAAAGCCTTGGCTGGAATGCTTTTAGAGCTGCAGGAGAAGACATTCAAATACCTTCATATCCTCGACAAGAAGCCTACACAGAGACAGGTCAGCATAATTGCCAAGTTTGCCGCATCACAGCTGCAAGTAGACCTGCCCAAGGATTTCCGCAAGTTAGAGCTCAAAGAGCAAGCAAAACTGCTCCATGACAAACTGAACAGACCTATGAGAATCTGCGGCATGGTAAAGAATCAGGGAGAACCTGGCGGCGGTCCATTCTTCATAGAGAACACTCATGGAATCAAGAGTCTACAGATTGTAGAGACTGCACAAATCAATCGTAAAGCCGTCGACCAAGAATCCATCTTATCACAGGCCACGCACTTCAATCCCGTTGACCTGGTGTGCGCCACTAAGAATTACAAAGGCCGTCGCTTCGACCTAAGAAAGTATGTCGATCCAGAAACCGGATTCATCTCCAAGAAGACAAAGGGCGCTCAGACAATGAAGTCGCAAGAATTGCCCGGACTGTGGAATGGAGCCATGGCAGAATGGATTTCGCTGTTCGTGGAAGTGCCTTTAGCTACCTTTAATCCGGTGAAGAGCGTCAACGATCTGCTGCGTCCAGAGCACCTTGAAAACTAAAAAATATAAAAAAAATCGACAATTATTTGTTTATATCAAATATTTGGCGTACCTTTGCAAGACTTTTCAACATATAGAGAAAAGTAATTATTACCTATCATTCAAGAAGTTAAACATAAAAAGTATATTAATCATGGGTATCAATGCTAACAAAAAAGTAAAGAGAAGAAAAGTTAGAATCAATGGTAACAAGAACGCCACCAACAACTGGGGTATCACCGCTGCAGGTTGGAACGCTGTTCACAAGGCTGTTATCAACGCTGAATAATTTCCCTCTTTACCACAGGAGATTAAAAAATCCCTTCTCAAAACGAGAGGGGATTTTTTAATTGTCAATTTCTATCCTCTATTTAGCTAATCGTCGCCTTTCTTGCTGCTTGTATTTTCTGTGTTTCCTGTTACATAAATAGGTGTACCTGGTATCTCATAATAGTCAATCCATAGGCAAGTTAATCTCCCCCACCTTAGATCCAGAAGACGCACCATCCTTTTATAAAACAGGTGGTTTAACACCAGATTCCATAGCATGGACAAAACTCAATGTTTGTTAGAGCCCCTTCTTCTACTGCCTCTTTTACTTCCTTTGTGCAAACATTCATATAAGTGTCTTTAAGGTGGAAAATGTCATAATTTTTCCACGTCCTTAAATCAAACCAAACAATGTGTGTATTTGTATTTTCTCTAATAATTGGTCCAACCTCATTAATATTTAACCATCCATAATATTTACTAGACAAGCCTACAATTTCAGCGGGAAAACATTCATATCCGTTAAAACCATTCCTATCCAAGATATTTTTGAATTTTTCGGATATAAGGAACTGAGACCAATTAAGATATGTAACTATATCAAATTGTTTAGATCCTTTTTTTATAGTATATTTGGAATTTGATATTATAGGATCTGTTTTTTCTAGCAACTTATAAGAATAGTACTTCATGACGGGTTCTATTTGCAACTCCCGATTAAGATGTTTGGGCCAGAAAGAAAAAAACTCCTTTTCCATTTCTTTTATTTATAATTATTTATTGATCTCCTTTTGTATTTCCAAACACTTTTTTTCAATGCGGTCTCGTTCTGCAAGTATTTCTTGTTTAGTTGCATTTGGATGTCTGCTGATACATTTCCCACATTCCCGTAATCGTTCTGCGGTTTTTGTTCTATGCTTATTTGGTTCCCGCCACAATAGATTTTCTGGATCATGAATATTGATACCTACTCTGGAAAAGAATTCTTCGTATTTTTGAGGTAATAATACAGGAATTAAAGCTTCATTTCCACATTATCCAGTTTGGCTTGCACCAAATCATCACCGCGATACACCAATTTAAGCGAAAAGAAGGGCCTGGAGGCCTCTTCGAGCAGGCGAAGGAAGATTCTATCGCCCGGCCATAAGGTAAGGTCATACAGACTCTTTTTGTCAATCCATTCCAGAACGCCCTCATCACAGGCATTCTTGTCGATCATCTCACCCTCCCATTTGGTAGCCGTAAACAGGTGCATATACTCGCAGGGCCAGATATCGGAAATAAAGGTGACGATACCGCGATATTTCCAGTTGGTAATCTCAAGGCCCGTCTCCTCCCTAACTTCGCGAAGCATACATTCGTCTGGACTCTCATCTTTTTCACACTTGCCCCCTACTCCAATCCACTTGTCGTGGCTGGCGTCGTTTTCTTTTTTAACGCGATGGAGCATGAGATATGCCCCATCGCGTTCAATATAGCATAATGTAGTCTGTTTCATCAGATAATGGTATTGTCCGGCTTCTTCAACTGACGCTTGGCGTACCATTCATAGATGATTGGCACTACAAACACATTGAGCAGCGTAGATGTGATCAATCCGCCCAATACTACGATGGCCATAGGAGCCTGTATTTCGTTGCCAGCCTTATCGGCTGCAAGTATCATAGGTACAAGCGACAACGCAGTGGTCAAGGCGGTCATGATAATAGGATTCAGGCGATCCTTTGAACCTTTTCTGATTGCTTCCTGCAATGGCATCGTATGGCGCAGGCGCTCATAATTAGACACCAGCAAGATACCGTTTCGAGTAGCAATACCGAATAGGGTGATAAATCCGATCAATGCAGGAATACTCAGCACATTAGAGGTCAGCCATATCGAAACCACACCGCCTATCAAAGCCAACGGCAGGTTCACCAATACGATGGCCGAGAGGGATAGATTTCTGAACTCCGTATAAAGAAGCAGATAAATCACCAGCAATGCCAGAATAAATACTAGAACAAGCGTTCTGCTAGCCGTTTTAGCACTTTCGAATTGACCGCCATACTCAATACGATAGCCCTCAGGCAAAGTGATCTCAGAATCAATCACCTTCTTGATGTCCTCAACTACCGATACGGCGTCGCGGCCGCTCACGTTGGCCGAAACCACCAATTTACGCTGGACATTCTCACGGGAAACCTTGTTAGGACCACCAACCGAAACAATTTCGGCAACCTCCGACAGAGCTACCTTAGATCCATTCTGGGCATCTATCATTGCGGACATTACATCCTCGATAGTCTGAGTATAGGTATCATTCAGTTTGAGAACCAAATCAAAGCTGCGCTGACCCTCATAGATATCGGCTAATTTCTCGCCATTGAAGGCGGTAGACACGAAATCATTGAATTCGGCTATACTGATTCCATAGTGTGCCAGCATATCTCGATTTGCCCTGATCTGAATCTGGGGCGTTTCGGTCTGCTGCTCCACATTCACATCCACTAGTCCCGGAATGTCAGCCACGGCAGACTTGATCTGATTTCCCATGATGAAGAGGTGGCTAAGGTCTGTGCCAAAGACTTTTATAGCAATGGCTGCCTGAGTACCACTAATCATATGCTCTATTCGGTGGCCTAAAGGCTGGCCCACCGTTGTGGCCAATCCAGGAATGCCGGCCAACTTAGCGCGCACATCGTTCATCACTTCGTCTTTCGATCGGTCGCTCAGTTTGAAATTGACGTCAATTTCGGCACTATTGGTCGCCTGAGAGTGCTCATCCAGTTCTCCCCTACCCGTGCGTCGCGACGTAGCGGTAACCTCAGGAATCGAGAGCAGTTCTTGCTCAATCAGGTTGCCCAGACGGTTGCTTTCTTCCAACGAGATTCCTGGCTTTGCCACTGCGGCAATAGTCAACGAGCCTTCATTGAAGTCGGGCAAGAATCCCTGTCCCATAGGTATCATCAAGGCAATTGCCAGGCCCAGAAGCAGCAGCGTCGACACCAGCACCGGACGCTTGTGTCCTACAGTCCAATCCAGTGCTTTAGAATACCAGCCGCTCAACTTTGTGGCTATCCAGCTATCTTTTTCCTGTTTTTCAAGATATTTCTCGTTAGAAAGCAGCATTCTGCACAAGAGCGGCGTTATGGTCATTGCCACCACCAGTGACATAAACAGCGAAATCAGATAAGCTATTCCAAGTGGCTTCAGCATACGGCCTTCCATGCCGGTTAGGAAAAACAGCGGCACAAAGGTGATCATAATAATAAAGGTAGCGTGGATGATAGAGCTACGGATTTCCGACGACCCTTTAAACACCACGTTATAGGCGCTGTCTCGCTGATCTTTCGGCAGCCTATGATTCTCCCGCAAACGCTTGTACACGTTCTCCACATCGATAATGGCATCGTCCACCAGAGAACCGATGGCGATGCACATTCCGCCGAGAGTCATCGTGTTGATATTCATGCCCAATAGATCAAGACAGAGCATCGTACCCAGCAGCGATAATGGGATAGCCACAATAGAGATAAGCATCGTCCGCCAGCTTCCCAAGAAGAAGAACAGGATGATGATCACGCAGATGGCACCTTCGAGCAGCGACTTGCCCACATTGCCGACTGACGACTCAATGAAGTCTGCCTGACGGAAAATCTTTGTGTCCATCACTACATCGGCAGGCAAAGACTTCTGAATATTCTTCAGATTCTTCTCAATATTCTCCGTCACCTCGATCGTGTTGATATTCGGCTGCTTGGACACCGACAAGATAACGGCAGGCTTAGCCTTGCTCGATGCATAGCCCTGCTTAACGGCGCTTCCAATTCTCACCTCAGCCACATCGCTCAAGCGAATGGGATGGCCATCATTCATCTTTACCAGGGTCCTGCCCAACTCGTCGAGGTCGTTGGTACGGGCAATACCTCTGATAGCATACTCATTGCCGAAATCGCGAATCACACCTCCCGTGGAGTTCTGGCTCATAGACGCACCAGCCTCTTCCAGTTCGGCCATCGTCACGCCATAAGTCTTCATCTTCATCGGGTCGGCCAGTATCTGATACTGCTTGTAGTCGCCGCCAATGATGGTCACCTGCGACACGCCGCCCGTGGCCAATATGGCAGGCTTCACCACCCATTCTGCGAGGGTTCTCAGATCCATCATGTCGGTCCGCTTCTCCACTTTAGCAGAGTCGTTCACCTGCAGTCCTATAAAAAGGATTTCGCCCATCACGCTAGACTGCGGAGCCAGCACCGGAGTCACATCCTCAGGCAGTTGTTCTGTCAGGGTTGCCATCTTCTCGCTCACTATCTGGCGAGCCTTAAACTGGTCCATACCCCAATCAAACTCCACCCACACAAAGCTGCTGCCCTGCAATGAAGTAGAGCGCACGCGGCGCACATTGGTAGCGCCATTCATGGCTGTCTCTATAGGGAAAGTGACAAGGCGTTCCACCTCCTCTGGTGCCATGCCATGAGCATCCGTCATCACCACCACCGTAGGGGCGGTAAGGTCGGGAAAGACATCTATATCCATATTCTTGGTGGAATAGGTGCCTGCAATGATCAACAAGACTGCGGCCAGCAGCACAAACAGCTTGTTGTCAAGCGAAAATTTTATGATTTTGTTTAACATTGCTTCAAGTTTTTTGACAATTTAACGACTAATTGCACAAAATTCGATATATGCCTGGTCGAGGTCCTTCTGCGCATCCAGAACAGAGATTTCTGCCTCGGTATAGAAATCCACCTGCAGCAGATACTCCTCCAGCGTCATCTGGCCGCCTTCGAGCGACTTGCGCAGCAGGTCCATGCTGTCGCCACATTGGGCCATAGACTGCTTGAGGGCCTGCAGCATATTCATCTTTGAGACAACAATCTCATTCAAGCGGCTGCGCTCGTCCTGGACCATCTTAAGCCTGTTCTCGGCATAAACCTTTTCGGCCATCGCTGCAGCCTTGGCGGCCTTCACGCCGCGATTGCCACGCCATAGGGGCAATTCCAAGCCCACGGCAACGCCGCGAAAGGTCTCCCCCACCACATTCTCGCTCGCATAGCCCACATTGATCTTAGGCATGAGTTCAGCACGTGCCTCTCCCACTTCGCCTTCGGCCACCATGATTCGGAGCGATTCCTCCTGGGTATAGGCCGTTTTCAGCGAAGGATCCATCGCCAGCGAAGCTGCCGCTCCGCCGGCATATCCGTCTAAGGCGGAGGCGAGCTCTTGGGGCGTCATCATTGTCATCTGCATAAGGCGACGCGCCACCTTGGCACGATCTATGTCCACCGATTCTCGCCTGCCCCGGACAGCAACCGCCTCCATCTGGGCACGATTGTACTCCAAGATACTGCAGTCGCCATTCTCCATTCGCTTGCCATAGTTTTGGGCAATCTCCTCGGCGTTATTCAAGCAGCGGTCCATCACAGAGAGCAACGCACGCTGATAGACCAACTCCGAGCACAGCATCTGAATTTCCTTCACAAGGTCTATCTCAGCAAAGTCAGCCTCCACTCCGGCCAAGGCAGCCTTACTCTTGCGCAATTTTGCGCGATTGGCATACACATTAGGCATCTCGAAAGTCTGGCTGGCACTCAGGTCCCAACGGCGGCCCACATCTGAAGGGCTTCCATTGTAGTAGCCGAATTCCACCTCGGGATTATCGAGCATTGGGGTGGCATAGGCCGAGGCGCCAGCAGCCTCGCGCTGTGCCTCTATAGCCTTGAAATAGGGACTATTCTGCTTGGCAGCCTCAACTATCGAGCCATAAGGAATCTGAGCCATTCCGGCACCCGCTGCCATAAGGGATACGAGTAATAGAAATATCTTTTTCATCATTGCTCCTTTCCTATTAATGAACATGGCCTGCATGAGGGTCCAAGGCGCCTGCTCCGGCAGCCAGCTTCACCATTATTGCCCCCTTGCTCACCACGCGCTCGCCGGCCTTCACGCCGCTAGCCAGCACGGTTCGCTCGCCATCGGTGGCGCCGAGGGCAACCTCCCTCTTTTCAAACTGCTCTGGAGTGATCTGCACAAACACGAAATAGGCACCCATATCCTCCACAATACCCGTATTCGGTATAGTGACCACCTCATTCTCGCCCTCGGTGGTGATATAAAGCGTTACGAAGCTGCCGCTCACCAAGTTCAGCTTATTAGGGAAGGTGAAGGTAACAGGTATCAGAGGATTGTTGGGGTCGGTAGAGCGGCCATACACGTGGTGGGCATTGCCCATTCCGGTGATGCAGAACACCTGGTCGGAGTTCATCAGCTTGATATTGGCACTTTGCACGTGCGCCAAGTCCTCATAATAGCGAGGCTGCACCTCGGCGCGGATCGAGAGTTCCTTGTTCTGGCTCACGGTGGCCAGCACCTGGCCGGCCTCCACGTAAGCGCCATTCTTTACCGCAATATTCTTCACATAGCCGCTTATCGGGGCACTTACCGTCTGGCCCTTGGCCGAGAAATTGGTCTTCAGATTATTATAGATAGCCTGAGCACTTTCCAGCTCCATCTTGGCACGCTGCAAGTCACTCTGGCTCACAATCTTATCCTCTGCCAGCTTCTGCTTGCGCTCATATTCCGACTTAGCCAGCCTATAGGCCGACTCAGCCTCTTGGAAACGCACACCCATGTTGTTGTCAGCCATGCCGCTGCTCTCTATGGTGAAGAGCCGCTGGCCGGCGCCGACCTGCGTGCCGTCCACGAGATTCTTGCTAGCAAACACCACTATGCCGGAAGTCTTGGCCGAAATCTCACGCTCGTCGCCTGCCGAAGGGAGCACCTGGGCAGAGGTTCTGATAACGCGGCCAAACTTCACAGGACGCAGCACTTCGGTGGCGAAATCCACCTTCCAGCTCTGCTCCTTGGTGAAGGTAATGGCATTGGCCGAGGCATCGGCGTGAGCGTGCTCGTGGCCATGGTCATGACCCTCATGGCTGTGGCTGTGGTTGTGGGCCTCATGATTGTGGCTATGACCATGGCCATGGTCATGGCCGTGGGCATGCTCCTCCATAGCATGGCGGTCGGCATAGAAATGCACATGTCCGAAACCGATGCGGGAAATAGTGTCGCCAGTTGATATTTCGAAATAGATCGAGCCGCATCCGGCGGCCTCGGGCTTCAGCTCGAAATGGTAGATGCCTGCCTTCTCCGGCTTGTTGAGGGCCACTTCCTGCAGCTTGTCGCCCACCTTCACCTGCATCACCACCTTGGCGGAATCCAGTGGCTTGAAGTTGCTCAGTCGGGTCAGGTGAGCCAATATGTCGCAATCCTCGCCTACAATGAGCGATCCCACCTCGGCAAAGAGTTCAAAGTCGTTGTTGTAGGCAGTCATCTGCTCGCCATGCTCATGATGGTGCTCGTGCTCGTCTGCCTCGTTATGATGACACGATATGGTGGCGCCAGCCAGCATAGCGGCAGCCACGAATAAAGCTATTTTCTTCATAGTTCTTGTGGTTATGAAAATAAAAAGTCTTGAGTTAAAATAAAAAATAGTTTACGACCGCCGGCAGCGCCTGCTGCCAAGCAGTCCGCGTCTCTGCCTTCTAGCAGGCAGGCGGAGCCCTCAGGCCTACGCCGCCCAACGCCACTTCGTCGGGCAGCAGCCACTGCTCGTTAGGGACAAGCATCACGCAACAGATATTGCAGATATCGCACAAGCCGGGATCCTCCGTGCCGGGCAAGGCCACAAAGTCGAATACCGGAGCCGCCATCAGCGACAGCGAGACCTCGTCGTTCTTATGGCTGATCACCAGCTGGCCCAGCAGATCCTGCAGCTTGCAGTGGTTGAGCGGATGATGGCTCTCGCCGTGATGGTGGTGCAGATGATGCTCCTCACACACAGGCTCTTCGCAAGAGCATTGGCACGACACCTCCGACTCAAAAACAAAACCCTCCTCGCCGCAGCTGTCGTGATGGTGATGCGGCACCACCGCATGCATCAAAATGATGCAGCAAGCCAGCGTTACCCATATTTTTGCAACGAAGTGTTTCATTTTTCGATACTTATGCGCGAAACGAGGATATCATTTCAATTGCAAAGATACACATTATTTCCGACATATACAAGTCCTCATCAAATTTAGGCATCACTTCGATATGGCCAATGGGACCATTGATATACTGTAATAGAGTGAAACATACAGCCTTACTGACAGCCTAGGGGCGGCCTAGGAGAATATTAGTTGGCTTATATGTACTATATATGTGCTATATATGTGCTATATTTGTGCTATGCTATAGAGATAGCAGATATATAGCACATATATAGCACATATATAGCAGATATGAACCATATAAAGCCCAGCTATATGGGCAGTAAGGGCCACGACGCTGCCGAAGAGCCTGCAAACCAATTTTCCCCTCAAGCAAACGAAAACTGCCGTAGAGGATTATTTTTTAGAGACGCTTGCAAATATCAATTTTTTTTGCGTAATTTGCAAAATAATGTATGCATATTGATTTTCTTGCAATAAACTGATTTTCACAACAGAATACGAAAAATCATTTACATACACATTTTTTTGAAAGAAATTAATTACAAATTAATTCATCCAACAGGTTATGAAAAGAATCATCTTACTCGCAACCATCGTCTTATCGACACTGGCTTCAGGCTGGGGCCAAAGCGGATTCTACCACGTGGAGGGCATTCCTTCAAGATTCTCCATCGTGAGGGAATACCTTCAGAACCAAGCCATTGCCTATTCTCAAGACCCTACAACCAGCGGATTCTGTCTTTTAGATTTCGGTCCCATGGCAGCCACCTACGCCGAGCTGCCTAGCGGCTTGGTGGTCAACGATTTCGAAATACTGGGCAATGTTGTATACTTCTGCGGCACCTACAGCGGCATTCCCTACTTGGGGCACTTCAAAATCGCCGGACTCTTCGGCGGTGTGGACGACTTTTATATTCACGGCTTGATGATAAGAACTCCAGGCTACGCAATTGTCAATCCCGAAAAACTGGCTGTATATAGCGTCGGCAGCGAATATCATGCGGTGATGGTGGGAGCTGGCAGGCAACTCTTCCCGACTGGGGACGTGGACGAGCGATTTGTGATGGATGTGTACCACGATCCGAACCTTCCGACCCAACTAACAGGCCTGGCCGTCTTCAACGATTCCGATCCTGAATATTTCTACGACATTGCGGCCACCGACAACTACGTGGTGTCCATAGCCGGAAAAGAGGACGGAAACGCCCACTATATGAGGGCATTCGACAAGCCCACAGTGGCAGGAGGCTCCATTTTTGGCTCATCGACTGGGGACGTTTATTACTATAGTCAAGGAGACTATTTCCCCGTTTCAAAATTCCTCATCTGTCCAATGTCGGGCGACGACTTTGCCACAGTATGCTACTCTGAGAACAATAGCCTCTTCGGCGCTGCGATAAGCATGTTCCATGCCCCCTTGGCGCTGCAAAACCGAGTCATTCTAGACCAAGGCACTGCCGCCACTTCCGGCTGCGACATCAAAGAAATGGCCTTCAACCCACAGAACAGCACCTTCTCCCTGCTACAGAGCATGGACTACCCTATTTCCGCCAACGGCGCCAGCGCCATTTGCCAATTGGACGCTGCCAACAATGCGTCGGCAAACTACATTACTCCACAAAAGTTCCACTCCGTCTGCCCTTGGGCCAATGACGGCAGCGTGCTGGCTTCGGGCACCAATCCGGCTGGACTGCTCTCCCTCTTCCGGCACAACCCCACAGCAAGGACCTGCCATACCGAGACGCCCCTCAGAGCCCTGCACCTGTCGAGCCAGGATGGGGAATCCAAGAAGCGCAGGTCACCGCAAAGTGTCGACAGCCAATTCCTAACTACCGCTCCATCAATAACCACCCATAGAATCATTATCGACTGCCAATAAGGAAAGGAAACCGCATTATGAAAAAAATCATACTGACATTGATGCTTGCAATAAGCGCCACACAGATTATAGCCCAAAACCATCTCGACACCATTAATCCTGCCGATTGGAGGCACTACTTCTTTCACTACCGATGGTGGGACAACCCCGACTCCGTCTTAA
>JAKSMS010000005.1 GCA_024400415.1 Bacteroidales bacterium
TCTCGAGGTCGCGCGGACCGAGGGCGATGCGTACGGGAACGCCCTTGAACTCATACTCATTGAACTTCCAGCCTGGCTTGTATTCGGTGCGGTTGTCGTACTTGACGGAGATTCCCTTGGCGCGGAGAGCCTCGATGATGAGGGCTACCTTCTCGTCGATCATAGGCAGCTGGTCGGCAGACTTGTAGATAGGCACAATGGCCACCTGGATAGGTGCCAGCTTGGGAGGGAGAACGAGGCCGTTGTCGTCGGAGTGGGTCATGATGAGTGCGCCCATGAGTCGGGTGGATACGCCCCAAGATGTGGCCCAAACGTATTCGAGTTTATTCTCTTTGTTGAGGAACTGCACGTCGAAAGCCTTGGCGAAGTTCTGGCCTAGGAAGTGGGAGGTGCCGGCCTGGAGAGCCTTGCCGTCCTGCATCATAGCCTCGATGCAGTAGGTGTCGAGGGCACCGGCGAAGCGCTCGTTGGGGGACTTAACGCCCTTAACTACGGGAACGGCCATGAAGTTCTCGGCGAAGTCGGCGTAAACGTCGAGCATCTTGCGTGCCTCGGCCTCAGCCTCTTCGCGGGTGGCGTGGGCGGTGTGGCCTTCCTGCCAGAGAAACTCGGCGGTGCGGAGGAACATGCGGGTGCGCATTTCCCAGCGAACGACGTTGGCCCACTGATTGCAGAGGATTGGGAGGTCGCGATAGGACTTGATCCAGTTCTTATAGGTGCTCCAGATGATGGTCTCGGAGGTTGGGCGTACGATGAGCTCTTCTTCAAGACGGGCGGCGGGGTCGACTACGACGCCTTTGCCGTTGGGATCGTTCATGAGGCGGTGGTGGGTAACGACGGCGCACTCTTTGGCGAAGCCTTCAACGTGCTCAGCCTCGCGACTGAGGAACGACTTGGGGATGAAGAGTGGGAAATAGGCGTTCTGATGACCGGTAGCCTTGAACATATCGTCGAGGCCGCGCTGCATCTTCTCCCAGATGGCATAGCCATAAGGCTTGATAACCATGCAGCCGCGCACGGCGGACTGCTCGGCAAGGTCGGCACGTACAACGAGTTCGTTGTACCATTCGGAGTAATTCTCGGAGCGTTTTACAAAATCTTTAGCCATTTTCTGTAGGTTCTAGCATCGTCAATCCTAAAAAGAATGCATCATTTTTTGTGGGATTTGGCGAAGATGATTACTTTTTTTTTATTATTAATATACTATATTTCAGTATTAAGTATGTTTTTTTAGGCATAGATTGGGTCTATATCGATTATTTTGCGTATCTTTGCAGCCGCAAAGCGGCTGAAACGGAAGAATTGCCAATATAGGCCTTATAGCACCCGTACTAACGGAACTGCAAAGATACGAAAAAATGTCGAATTGCAAATTTTTTTATGAACAAAGTCAGAAATACACTCAAAATCGCAGCCTTTGTCCTTCTCGGGATGGGAATGCCGCATACCCTCTCGGCCCAAGAGAAACTGACCCAAGACACGCTGGAATGCCACATCATAGGATTCAGCATCAGTCCGAAGATGGCCGATGGGCTCCTCTCCTACTCCAAGACTGCCGAGGGGCTGAACCGTAAGGAGAACACGATGTTCGGACTTTACGAGAATCCTTACTTGGACTTTGGGGTACACACCATCTATAAATATAAGAGCAACTGGATGGTAACTTTGGAGGGCGATATGTGGATAGGCAACAACAACCTGCGCGACCGCATAGACCGAATGCCGGGAGTGTTCGCCACCTCGGGAATCGTGATGGCCGTAAACGGCGTGGACGGACAGTATACCTGCAACAACCGCGGACTCAGCGCCCAATTTGGATTGGGCAAGATATTCGTGGTGGACAAGAAGAATCCCAACTCGGGCATCCTGGCCAAACTCTCGGGAGGATGGACGATGAGCAAGACGGTATTCTCTCAGGACATCCACGAAGCACCTTGCTACCAGCTGGCAGGCAACTATCGCAACCTCTACGACCATCGCAGAGGCGGATTTATCCTCACCGAGGGCGTCGGATACTGGTTTATGAGCAACCACCTGAACCTGGTGAACTGCTATGCCGCCTTTGAAGTGAGCCAGATGTGGACCACCTCGACCCGCGACTATGTGATAGACCATGTGGTAGGGCTGCAGGGACCAGACAACGACAGGCACTTCGACCTGACTTATACCCTCAAACTGTGCTGGATGTTCCCGCTGAAAGGCAAAACGGTGTTCGACTACTACTATTACTAATCAGCATAAATGGGGAAAATCGAGGAAGGCCTGTATTTTTCCTATTATGAAAGAAACCATCAATACGCAGTACCAAACTTTAGAAAAAAAAACTTTTTGAATAATAATAAAACATTAATAACCATGAAAAAAATCCTTTTATCCCTGGTAGCCCTGATGACCTTTGGTCTGGCTATGGCACAGAACGCCAAACTTCCTGAAAACATCACTATTAAGGACCTTGACGGCAAGAGCGTGCAGACCTCTGCAATCCAGAACGACGGCAAGCCTATCATAATCAGCTTTTGGGCAACCTGGTGCAAGCCTTGCAACCGCGAACTCAACACTATAAAAGAAGTATATGAAGACTGGCAGGAAGAAACTGGCGTAAAACTGGTAGCCATCTCGATCGACGACGCCCGCTCTGCAGGCCGCGTAAAGCCACACGTTAACGGCAACGACTGGCCCTACGAGGTATACATCGACCAGAACCAGGACTTCAAGCGCGCAATGAACGTGGTGAACGTGCCTCACACCTTCATCCTCAACGGAGAAGGCGAGATTGTATGGCAGCACACCTCATTCGTTGAAGGCAGCGAAGAAGAGCTGCTGGAGATCATCAAGAAGGTGGCCAAGGGCGAACCTATCGAAGAATAATCCAATCCGACAATCCGTCCAACCCTTCAGCAAAAACTGAGGGGTTGGACCTTACATTTACCCCAAAAACCTATAACCTGACATATGAAGAAATCATACATCCTGCTCTGCGCCATGATTATGGGCGGCCTCACTGCTGGAGCCCAGGGCATCATGGGCGGGCACGTGACCGGCAATATCCAGATTGACGGCCAGATATCCAAGGCTGACAGCACCATCGGATCAAGCGACGTGCCAGAGAACCTGCTGATGAACGCCCGTGCCGACATACTCTACACTAACGGCGGATTCAGCGCCGGCCTGCGCTTTGAAGCATACCAAAACCCCATGCTGGGATTCAACGCCAAATACAAAGGGCAAGGCATTGCCAACTACTTTATGAGCTACCAAGGCGAAAAACTCGGAGTAACCGCCGGTAACTTCTACGAGCAGTTCGGCAACGGCATGATACTGCGCGCCTATGAAGACCGCTATCTCGGCCTCGACAACGCCCTCTTCGGATTCAACGTGAACTATCGCCCCATCAACGGCATCACCCTCAAGGGCGTCATAGGCAAGCAGCGCTGCTACTGGGAGTACGGCGAAGGACTCGTGAGAGGTCTCGACGGAGAGCTGGCCCTCAACAGCCTGATCAAAGGCTTTGAAGAGAGCAAGACCCACATCAACATCGGCGCCGGATTTGTAAGCCGCTACGAAGATGCTCAGACCATAGCAGCTGCCGACCCATCCTACAACTTGGCCCTGCCTCTCAACGTTGGCGCCGGATCGGTAAGGCTCGACCTCACCCACGGCGGATGGATGCTGCAGGCCGAATACGCACGCAAAGGCCAAGACCCAAACGCCATCAACAACTACATCTATAAAGAAGGCGACGCTCTGATGCTCAACGCCAGCTACTCACAGCGCGGATTCAGCGCCAACGTGCAGGCTAAGCGCGTAGACAATATGGCCTTCAAGTCGGTACGCAGCCAGAGCGGCGAGATGCTCTACATCAACTATATACCCGCCATCACCAAGCAGCACACCTATGCCTTCTTGAGCATGTATCCCTACGCCACCCAGAACACTGGCGAGATGGGTCTGCAGGGCGATATGATGTGGAACATAAAGAAGGAGACCCTCCTTGGCGGCAAGTATGGTACCGACATCCACTTCAACTGCGCCATCATCACCGGACTGGACACCACCCAGGTTAACGGCGGCGGCGCCGGCACCGACGGCTACACCAGCAACTATTTCAGCACCGGCGAGACCTACTACGGAGACGTAAGCCTGGAAGTAGCCAAGAAACTCTCCAAGAAAGTGAAGTTGACCGGAACCTACGGATACCAGGTATTCAACCCCATCGTGGAAGGCCACCATGGCGCCATGCACCACAACAACGTGCTCGTAGGTGATGTTACTTGGAAGGTGAACAAGAAGCACGTGCTCCGCTTCGAGGCCGAATGGCTCGGAAGCGACTCCAAATACGACGCTGAGGTTGACGACAAACGTGCAGGCGACTGGATCATGGGCCTCGTAGAATGGAACTTCGGAAAGAACTGGTTCATCTCAGCCAGCGACCAATATGCCTACAACGACGGCAAAGGCAACTACTACAACCTGAGCGTGGGCTACACCAAGGGCGCCAGCCGACTTCAGGTAGGCTACGGCAAGCAGCGCGAAGGCATCATCTGCATCGGCGGAGTATGCCGCCAGGTACCAGCCAGCAACGGCCTCACTGTATCGCTGACCACCTCATTCTAATAATATAATATAATGAATATACGATGAAGAAACTTTTCTATATACTCCCCCTCGCAGCAATGATGTTTGCTGCTTGCGATAAAATAGCGATAAACGAAGCCGGATACTACGGCACCGAGGCAGGAGCCTCAGGAGAATGGGTGGACGGCAACGGCGTGGTCGACAAGTCGCAGCGCGCCTACGTGGAAAAATTCACCGGCGCCAAGTGCGTGAACTGCCCCGATGGCGACCAGACGCTCAATACCGTGGCAGCCACCTATGGCGACAAAATGGTGGCCGTAGCAATAGATAGCCCAGGCTCGCTCGGCAACCCCTATAACGGATTTGAGGACATGCGCACCGAAGACGGCAGCATATGGGCCGAATACTTTGGCGGCGTAGAGCAGATACCAGCCTATATGGTAAATCGTCAGGCAATGGCCAACATCGCTATGTCGAACCTGGCCACCGACGTGGCAGCCGCTACCGCACAGCAAGCCAAGATAGCCGTGGCAGTAAGCAACACCATGACCGGCGACAACGCCAGCATAAAGGTGGACATCGAATTCGTTGAGAAGGTAGACGAGGCACTGACACTCACTCTGCTGATCATGGAAGACTCGCTGGTATACAAGCAGCTCTCCCCCGACGGCCCAATCATTGACTACGTCCACAACCATGAGCTTCGCGACGTGATTACCGACGTATGGGGAGCCGATATCGCAGCCACCGGCGCTGCTGGAGAGAAGAAGTGCGCTACCTTCAAATACAAGGTTGACAGCAAATGGGTAAAAGAACATTGCCATATCATTGCCTTCGTTTCAAACAAAGCCACCAAGAAAGTATACAACGCAGCTGAGTGCGAACTGATTAATGAATAAAAGGATACTAGGGCTGGCATTGCCCAACATCATCACCAATATCACCGTGCCACTGCTAGGCATGGTAGATATGGCCATTGTTGGGCACCTCAGCGCCAACCATATTGGAGGCATCACTATAGGCACCGGTATATTCAACTTGATATACTGGTGCTTTGGATTCCTCAGAATGGGAACTAGCGGACTTACCGCACAGAGCTACGGTGCACGCCGATTTGATGAATCGGTGCGCATACTCGTGAGAGGCAGCGCCATAGCATTGGCAATAGCGCTGCTGCTCATCGTGCTGCAAAGGCCTATCAGCCGAATGGGACTGGCCATCTTCAACGGCAGCAATACCGTGATGAGCCTGGCAATGAGCTACTTCTTCGTTAGAATATGGGCCGCACCCGCCACCCTCGGACTCTTTGCCATCAAAGGATGGTTTATCGGAATGCAGAACAGCAAGCTGCCTATGTGGATTGCCATCTTCATCAATGTGGTAAACATCCTCTGCAGCCTATTGTTCGTGCTGGTGCTCAACTGGGGCATCGAAGGCGTGGCATTAGGCACGGTTATTGCCCAATACAGTGGATTGGCCATAGCCCTCTTCTTTGCCGTACGCTACTACGGCAAGATAATCCGTCGCCACTTCGACCTCCGATCAAGCCTCCAACTCTCGGCACTCAAAGGATTCTTCCGCGTAAATGGAGACATCTTCCTACGCACCGTCTGCCTAGTGGCCGTATTCACCAGCATCACCTCCATCTCAGGCGATATCAGCGACGAGGTGCTGGCCATCGACGCTCTGCTGCTGCAGTTCTTCACACTCTTCTCCTACATCATGGACGGATTCGCCTATGCAGGAGAATCGCTCGTGGGCCGCTACATCGGAGCCAAAGACTCGGCATCGCTGCACAAGACCATAAGGCTGCTTATCGGCTGGGGACTGGCCACCGTAGTCACATTCACGACCCTTTACGCTCTAGGCGACAAATGGATATTGAGCTGGTTTACCAACAAAGAAGACCTCATCCTGGCCACCCACAAATACCTACCGTGGGTACTGGTGATTCCGATATGCGGATTTTCAGCTTTCCTCTTCGACGGCATCTACGTGGGCGCCACTGCCAGCCGTCAAATGCGCAACTCGATGTTTGTGGCCACAGCCTGCTTCTTTGCTACATACTTCTGCCAGTGGGTCTGCCTAGAAAGGAACGGAGACTCACTAGATTCAGAATACAACAATGCCCTCTGGCTCGCATTCATGGTATTCCTCACAATGAGAGGCATCATGCAGGCATTGCTGCTCAAGAAAGCCGTATATCGCCAGATACCGGCCACCGATTCCAAGCGGATTTCTGGGGCATAACTCTGGCCTATCTGGCGGTTATCTCCGATAAGAAGGCGCCCAACAAGTAATAATTGAAGCACTATCATATCAGAATAAAGTATAAACCAAAAACAGATACAACACTAGAATCAAAATGAAAAAAATCCTATTTGCAGCATTGGCAATCATAACGCTTGCATGCTGCAACAACATTCAGGCCGCACCGGTATGGAACATGCCTGCCATCCGAATCCAGCCTAACGGAGACACACTCAGATGCTTCGTCACCGGAGACGAATTCTACCAGCGCCTTCATGACGCACAAGGATACACTATCATGATGGATCCTTCAACGGGCTATTATGTTTATGCCCAGATGGAGAACGGCCAGCTGATTCCAAGCAGCCACGTAGCCGGCAGCATCAACCCTGCCATCCTAGGTATCCAGCCCAACCTTACCATATCCATGCCAGAACTTATGGAACGCAGAAAGGCCTGGGAGGTGCCCCAGCAATATCGTGCTGAGATGCCCAAGTCGTCGAGCGCCATTACGCTGCTGAACAACATCATGATCTTCATCCGCTTTGCTGATGACACCGTGTACACCAACTCACTGGCTTCGATCGACAACCTGCTCAACGACTCCACCGAGACGGCAGTATCGATGTATAACTATTTCCAAAACGCCTCTTATGGCAAACTGAGGATTATCACCCACTTCTACCCCAACCCACAGGGCAACCAGATACTCTCGTATCAGGACATTCATCCAAGAAGATACTACATGCCCTACAGCGCTTCCAATCCCGACGGCTATCGCCAAGGCGGCCAAGCCGAACGCGAATTCGCCCTCATCGAACGCGCAACAGCCTATATCAACGAGAATTATCCCGTGGATAGCACCCTCAACCTCGACTGCGACAACGACGGAAATATCGACAATATCTGCTACGTCGTGAAAGGCTCCTACACTGGATGGGCCGACCTGTTGTGGCCACACAAATGGAACCTCTACGACCGCTACGTCTACATCAACGGCAAGCGAGTGAACACCTTCAACTTCATGCTGGCCGGTGCTGGAGAACACTACTTCGGTCCTAGCACTTTCTGCCACGAGATGACCCATACCCTTACCGCTCCAGACCTCTATCATTACTATAACTGGACAGATATCCACCCAGCCGGACAATGGGACCTAATGGAGCAGAACACCACTCCGCCTCAGCATCAGACCGCTTGGATCAAACACCACTACTGCGGCTGGATAGACAGCATCCCATCCGTTACCCATCAAGGCACCTATTCCTTGGCCTCTATCGACAAGCCCACACACAATTGCTGGAAGATTCCATCACCAGATCCAAACCAGTTCTACGTGGTAGAGTATCGCAATCAGCACGCCAACATGTTTGAGCGCGGCATTCCCCAATCAGGCCTGATTATTGCCAGAATCGACACCCGATACGAGGGCAATGCAAGTTTTGATAAGGTATACCAGTTCGACGAGCTGTACATCTTCCGTCCTGATGGATGCGACTCCATCGACGGCGAACCTGGCCGAGCAGCATTCTCGCCACAAAGCGGACGCACTACATTCAGCCCTTCGACCAATCCTGCACCCATGCTGACCCGCAATATTCCCGACACCACCTGGTGTATCCAAAATATCAGAATCCAAGGCGACAGCCTCTATTTCGACTACATTACCCTTACCGGATGCCGCATGCCGCTGAACCTTAACACAAGCAATGTAAGCGGATCGAAGGCAAGACTGAACTGGGACAGCTATAGCAGCAGCTACATTGTAGAATACGGCCCAGCAGACGGAAGTCAGACAACGACAACCGAGACTGAGAACAGCTATCTCGACATCTGGGGACTGACGAAGAACAGCGAATACCGATTCAGAGTGATGGGCATCTGCGGAGAGGACAGCAGTGTATTCTCGCCATGGAAAACATTCAAGTCTGGACCTTGCTATTCGGCCGTAGAAATGGCAGTAGGCAACGGCAGCAACCTAGAAAGCACGCTTCCTCTTGCCACAAACTTCAGATACAGCTACACTCAGCAGATATTCAACGCCAACGAACTAGGAAGAGGTTCGATCGCAATCAACTCTATTGCATTCAATTATGCATCGAACACCAACCTCCAGAAAGGCGACTGCAAAATATATCTGGCCACTACCGACAGAACTACGTTTGAGAGCCAGACCGACATGGTTCCTCTCGACAGCCTTACCCTCGTTTACGAAGGTCCTATCAACTGCACCAAAGGTTGGAGCAGCATAAGGCTCGACAATGAGTTTGTTTACGACGGCGATGGCAACATACTGATAGCCATCGACGACAATTCAGGAACTAGCACTCCAAGCACAAAGTTCAAGGTGACCATGGGATCATACTACAACGGCATCAGCTACTACTCCGATACCGAGAATCCAGACCCACAAGACCCGACCCACTTTGTAGGCATCATGGCCCGTAAGAAGTTCCGCAGCAACATCAAGTTAGAGGGCTGCAGCATCAACGGAGATGACGACGTAAGTATTAGCAACTTAGAAGAAGACCAGATCAACATCTTCACCTCGCGCCTTAGCATTACGGCTGCCACCATGAACTCCCAAACGCTCAAACTCTATGATATTACTGGACGACTGCTGAGCCAAAAGGCGGTCAACTCCGAAACCACATTCAGAGTTCCACAAGCAGGCGTATATATCCTTGTGGGAGAGAATGGAGAATCACACAAGGTAGTTGTTCTTTAGGGAAAAAAGTGCTTGACACTACCATACAAAGGCTGGCTCAGTGCCAGCCTTTTTTTACGACCGCACTGGTCATGCTTGAAAAGAAAAAAGGATAAGAAAAAAACACTTGTTAATAAAAATATATAAAATAATAATAACAATGGGTTTGATTAATTGGATTTTTTTTGTAACTTTGTAGAACCGAATAAACAGTCAAATAAAAGTAAATATTAATAAATCAAATAATTAAACATAATGAAAACCACACCTTTTACCGATTTACACATCGCACTGGGCGCTAAGATGGCCGAATTTGCTGGCTACAACATGCCAATTCAGTACACCGGTCTCCAGGAGGAGCACCACAATGTTCGCAACAATGTAGGCGTTTTCGACGTAAGCCACATGGGCGAATTCCGCGCTAAAGGCCCTCTCGCAAAGAAGTTCATGCAGTATTGCACCGTTAATGACGTTGACGCTCTTACCGATGGTAAGGTACAGTACACCTGCCTTCCTAATGGCCAGGGCGGTATCGTAGACGATATGCTCGTTTACCGCGTTAACGAGGAAGAGTGGTTCATGGTTCCAAACGCAGCCAACATCGATAAGGACTGGGCTTGGATGAGCCAGATCGCCGACAAGATGGGCATGACCCTCGGCGTCGACTTCGTAAACGAGAGCGAGCAGTGGGCACAGCTTGCAGTTCAGGGACCTAACGCTCTGAAGGCAATGCAGAAGCTGACTAGCGCTAACGTTGTTGACATGGAGTACTACACCTTCCAGATCATCGAGTTCGCAGGCGTTAAGGACATCATCTTCTCTACCACTGGCTACACCGGCGCTGGCGGATGCGAAATCTACATCCCAGTTGCTGCTGCTAAGAAAGTTTGGGACGCAGTATTTGAGGCTGGCAAAGAGTTCGGCATCATGCCTGCAGGTCTCGGTTGCCGCGACACCCTCCGTCTGGAGAAGGGCTTCTGCCTCTATGGCCACGAAATGGACGACACCATCAGCCCACTCGAGGCTCCTCTCGCATGGATCACCAAACTCAAAGCAGAGAACAACGTATTCGTAAACAAGGAGCTCCTGATTGCACAGAAGGCTGCTGGCGTTAAGCGCAAGATCGCTGGTTTCGAGATGGTAGACCGCGGTATCGCACGCAACGGTTACGAAGTATGCGACGCTGAAGGCAACGTAATTGGCGAGGTTCGCTCAGGTTCCCCATCACCTTCAACCGGCAAGAACATCGGTACCGCACTCGTTAAGGCTGAGTACGGCAAGGTTGGCACCGAGATCTACATCAAGATCCGCGAAAAACTCGTTAAGGCTGTTACCGTTAAGATGCCTTTCTACGAGGGTTAATCAACCAATAGACTAGAATCAACAGGCCGCTGCCTAGGCGGCGGCCATTTAATAAAACAACACAAAACATACACAATATGTCAATCATCAAACCATTCAAGGGCTTCCGCCCTCCAGTAGATATCGTTGAGAAACTGGCTTCCCGCCCTTACGACGTTCTCAACTCTGAAGAAGCACGCGTAGAGTGCGAAGGCAATCCTTACAGCCTCCTCCACGTTACCAAAGCTGAAATCGACTGCCCTAAAGGCATGGACGAGCACGATCCTGAGGTTTACCTGCAGGTAGTAAAGAACTACAACGCTTTCAAGGATTACGGCTGGCTCGTTAAGGACGAAGAGGAAAAGCTCTACATCTATGCACAGAGCATGAACCCAACTGCAGCTGACGCTAAGTGGCAGTATGGTATAGTTGCTTGCGCTTACAGCGAGGACTATGTAAACAAAGTTATCAAGAAGCACGAACTCACCCGCAAAGATAAGGAAGAGGACCGCATGAAGCACGTGCGCATCACCAACGCTAACGTTGAGCCAGTATTCTTCGCTTATCCTGCTATCGCACGCATCGACGAAATCGTTGCCGGCATCACCGCTGAGAAGCCTATCTATGACTTCATCTCTGAGGATGGATTCGGTCATCGTTTCTGGGTAATCGACTGCCAGAAGACCATTGCCGAACTCGTTGAGATCTTCGACAAGCAGGTACCTGCTATGTACATCGCCGACGGTCACCACCGTTCAGCAGCTGCTGCTCTCGTAGGACAGGAGAAGAAGGAAAACAATCCTCACCACACTGGCAAGGAAGAGTACAACTACTTCATGACTGTTATCTTCCCAGACAACCAGCTCAACATCATCGACTACAACCGCGTAGTTAAAGACCTCAACGGCCTTACCAAAGAGCAGTTCATCAACGCCCTCAACGAGGCATTCGTTGTTGAGGATATGGGCACCGAGATCTACAAGCCAACCAAACTCCACGAGTTCAGCACCTACATCGATGGTCACTGGTACAAGCTCAATGCTAAGCCTGGCACCTTCAATGATGCAGATCCTATCGGAGTTCTCGACGTTACCATCCTCTCCAACCTCGTTCTCGACAAGATCCTCGGCATTAAGGACCTCCGCACCGACAAGCGCATCGACTTCGTTGGCGGTATCCGCGGTCTTGGCGAGCTGAAGCGTCGCGTAGACAATGGCGAGATGAAAGTTGCTTTCGCTCTCTACCCTGTTAGCATGAAGCAGATCATCGACATCGCTGATACTGGCAACATCATGCCTCCAAAGACCACCTGGTTTGAGCCTAAACTCCGCTCTGGACTCGTTATCCACGAACTCTGCTAGTCTATAGACTATTTCATAAAGCCGGTGCTCCATGCACCGGCTTTTATTCCTTTTCCTATTTTAATAATCAATGGACCATGCTCGACGATAAAGCATCTTTCTTTCCCTCTGCAACACCACAAATCTCCGACACCGCTGCCGATGGGATTAGTCATGCCATAAAGGTTGCAGACAGCACAAAACAAGCCCTTCGCGACAGCCTCGAGAATATGGATATCCATGCCATAAAAGGTATCGTTACCGGCGAGAACACTATCCTCAAGGACGCGCTCTCATCGTTAGTAGAACTTACGGCTGGATTCATTCCAAAACTGATCGGAGCGGTCATAGTGCTATGGATCGGACTCAAGCTGATCAAAATGCTCAAAAAGTCGCTTATACGACTCATGGATCGACAGAAACTAGAAACTTCGTTGAGAGGATTCCTTGTTTCGCTGATCGATGTAGTTCTGAAAGTGCTGCTCATCATCATGGTTATGGACATTATTGGAATCAAGGCCACATCGTTCATTGCCATACTTGGTGCCGCCGGTCTTGCTGTAGGTATGGCCCTACAGGGCACGCTGCAGAACTTCGCCGCTGGCGTGATCATACTGCTCATGAAACCTTTCAAGGCAGGAGACTATATCGAATGCGGTTCATATAAAGGATATGTCAACGAAATCCGGATCTTCCATACCATCATCCGACCATTCAACGGACGGACCATCATCGTGCCAAACAACGAGTTGGCCACCAAATCGCTTATAAACCATACTGCTGAACCGATAATCCGATTAGATGTTGTTGCCTCTGTTGCATACGGAACAGACCTAAATAAGGCCAAAGAGGCTTTATGGGATATTGTCAACAATGACCCGCTTATTGTTAAAGAGCCTAAAGCTCCTAAGATTTCCGTCAGCAATCTCGGCGACTCCTCTGTGGATTTCTCATTGTGGCTCTGGGTCAAAGTTGAAGACTATTGGACGCTCTGGTCCTATATCAGAGAAAACATTTACAACAAATTCACTGCAGAAGGCATCGAAATACCATTTCCGCAGATTCAACTTCATACCGACAAATAATCATGAAGAAACTGATACTATCCTTACTATGCTGCATCTCATTGTGCTATGCTACCGCACAACAGTCCCCACGCCCGTTAAGTGACTCTGCATACGCTTCTCTGATAACTTGTGGACCAGGCGATGAATTCTATACAACGTTCGGACATACTGCCATCCGAATTTGCGACACAACACGTAATATCGATGTGGCCTACAACTACGGAATGTTTACCTTCAACATTGACCATTTTTACTGGACTTTTGCCAAGGGAGACCTTAACTATTTTGTATCTCGCACTCCTTTTGCATTCTTTCTAGCTGAATATAAAGAAGAAGGCCGAAGCATGTATATGCAGAAGCTCAACATAACTCCTCAGGAACTCAACAATCTATATGTGGCTCTTGAATGGAATATTCTTCCTGAAAACAGATACTACAAATACGATTTCTTCCGAAACAACTGCGCCACAATGGCACGGGACATGATTTTTAATCAACTATGCCACCGATCCGTCATAACAGAACAAAGATCAGAACAAGATCCATCCTACAGAGATGAAGTAGCTCGTTGTACGGGCAACAACCTCATGTGGTGGAAATTCGGCATAGACCTATTGCTCGGAGCCCGCTGCGACCAACATGCCTCAAACCTCGAGCAGATGTTCTCACCACTCAATATGATGGAGCAGATTGATACACTCTATTTTAGTGACACTCACGAGAAATTTGCCGAAAAACCCATACAAATCCTAGCAGAAACACGTCCTGCAACTCCTCCCAGCGTATCACCAATACTTACCTTCTGGGTACTTTGCGTGATAGTAGTGTCCCTCACTGTAATCAGCTGGGCAAAAAAATGGAATCTCAATTGGCTAGACTTGCCTCTGTTTCTTATTGTAGGACTGCTCAGCCTGGTAATCATCTTTCTATGGGCATACTCCACCCACTACTGTACAAAAATAAACTTCAACATACTATGGTGCAGCCCTATTTTCCTATTCCTTGTTTGCAGAATTCGACACTGCGACCGAATCCCAGTCTACCTACAGACAGCATTACTACTTTTGTTTCTAATCGGATTCTGGTGGTTGCCTCAGGAATTCAATGGCAGTTTCTTTCCCATTTCCCTCATGCTGCTAATCAGACTCCTGTCCCGACTCAAACAAAACCCTTCAAAGATAATAAAGTAAAAGATACATAATATATGAAAAAAGTACTTTCCCTACTTCTCGTAGCACTCGCTACAGTTCAAGTGGTTCAAGCACAAGACCATCTCAACACTCTTTACGACAGCACATCCGTTGTGATGGAAGAGAGCGGTTTGAGTCATGTCATCAACCACAAGCGCATACGAGCCATTGACTATCAGGGCTGCAAGGAATTATCATATCTAAAGCTTGATTACGACCCGCTATCGGCCTATGTAGAGTTTCGCGATGCCAAAATCTACCGAAAAGGCAACAATACTCCAGAACAGATATCATTAGACAAGGTATACGACTATGTGGCACCAGCACGCCTTATCTATTGGGGCGCTAGCCAGAAGATGCTGACCATCGGACATCTAAACCCTGGCGACGAAGTAGAATTCACATCCTATAGAAAAGGATTCACCTATGCTCTTCTTGGTGACGACGATAGCCGATACATACCACCCATGCAAGGACACTTCTACGATATCGTTCCATTCTGGGCAGACCACAAAGTCAATCAGAAGGTGTATCAACTCGACATTCTCAAGTCAAAGAACATCCGTTACTGCATATACAACGGAACCATTCAAATCGACTCTGCCGACCATGGCGACCGCATCTGCTACACTTTTACCAAAAACGATATTACGCCTATTGCTCACGAACCTAATATGGTAGCAGACAATGATGTTCAAACAAAGCTCATCCTCACTACTGCAGCCGACTGGCAGGCAAAATCTCGCTGGTTTTATGGTGTTAACGAGGACTACGGCAGTTTCAACGCCACCCCTGAACTCAAACGAAAGGTTGAGGAACTTATCAAAAATGCCGGTTCTGAACTCGACTCCATTTCGATTCTAACACATTGGGTTGCAGACCACATGCGCTATTGCGGAATCTCCATGGGCGAAGGAGAAGGATATACTCTCCATAATGCTCAGATGAACTTCTCGGATCTTTGCGGAGTGTGCAAGGACAAAGCTTCTCTGCTAATCGCAATGCTACGTGCTGCAGGTTTTGAAGCATATGCAGCTATGACCATGGCCCATGAACGCATCGAAAATATTCCAGCAGACCAATTCAACCATAGCGTAGCTGTAGTGCGCCGCCACGACGGCACCCTCCAGCCTCTCGACCCGACTTGGGTGCCCAATGTGCGCGAATTATGGTCCTCTGCAGAGCAACAACAGGGTTACCTGCCCGGCACTCCTGAAGGATCTGACCTACAGATCACCCCACTCTCACCAGCAGAAGACCACTACATCTCTATCATATGCAATTCCAGTATCGACAAAGAGGGTAATCTAACCGCACACCTTGTCCTTCAAGCCGAAGGCCAATCAGACAATGCTGTTCGAGGAATATTCAACGCACCCAAAAGCGAATGGCCAAAGAATATCGAGCAGGAACTGCTTAAGATTGCTCCCAACGCACGCCTAATCAACGTAACGAGCACCGATCCCGAGAAATATCTCGACCAACCTGTTTCTATCGTATACGAATTCACTATTCCTCAATACGCTATGGTGGCCGACAACGAGATAACGTTCATTCCTTTCAGCGCTCGCAATTTCTTTGCCAGAGCCATGAGCCACCTCTACTTCAATACCCAGATAGAGACTCGCCAATACGGTTTTGCCGACCGCTGCAGCAGATTAGTCACCATCAGCGAAAACATCACACTGCCTAAAGGCTATAAAAAGTCAGCCACACTGCCCGAAGCTCAGAATGCCAAAGGCGACGCAGCTGGATATAGTATTTCCTATTCACTCGACGGTAACACACTCCTGTTCAATGAATCCATACAGCTCAACAAGCGTGTATACGAGGCATCAGAATGGTCACAATTCCGTACTGCCGTTCAAGCTCAGAAGAATGCCGCTACTCAATACATAACTATCACCAAATAATGAAACACGATATGAAACGCATACTCTTTTCCATAGCATTGCTAGCATCTTCCCTGGCTGTATTTGCTCAAACCCCACAGCCCGATGCCGAATACTTGCTCTACCGCGAGGGATTTTCCATCAACGAAGACGGATCTACAGACTTCAACTGCCGTAAGGAATTACTGCTCCATGCTCAAAGAGCCATCACCGCATACGCAACTAACGGCGAGACATTCATCGTATACAATCCCGCTAATGAGGTGCTCACCATCAACGAATGCTATACTATCCGTCCTGATGGAACACGTGTAGAGACACCTAAGAATGCCTTTATCGAACAGCTGCCTGAAGAGTGCGCCAATTGTGCTCGTTACAACAACATGCGAGAGATGGTGATCGTTCACACAGCCCTAGAACAGGAAGGAATCATTGTGCTTGACTACACCATTCGCCGCAACAATGTCGACGTACTTGGAAAGGTAACCATCGCCGAAAACTACCCTGTTCGACGTTACGAATTCAATATTTCTGCAGCACCAAAGTTTCAATACATGGTTCAGCCTGTAAATATGGACCGAGTACACTATACTACAAGTGGCGATAAAGGCCGATTCTCTATCACCTGCTACGATGTGCCAGCCATGATGACCGATCCCTACCTGCCCAATGAGGATGACCTCTACCCAACCATCTTCCTTAGCGGTGTGCAGGAAGATGTTGCCATGGCATTCTTTAACAACAACCGCAAAGACGAATACATCACCTATGGCGAAAAAATCCAGGGAGCAGAAACCCTTATCAATGAACTACGCCGCGAAAGCGATGAAGCTACCGTTATTGCTATCCGAGACTGGGTGCTCGATAATGTAAACCACGTACGACTGCCCTACTTCCTCGACGACTATGCGGTTGACGAAAATATCACATGGAGTGAGAACTGCGGTCTCAATACCAGTAGAATCCCACTTACAGCCGCACTACTTCAGAAGGCAGGATTCAAAGCTCAGATCCAATGGAGCATGTACCATCTTCCCGAAGTCGACACCCTCCACTTCATAATCCCTCAAGGAGACCAACATAGAATCATTGTCACCATCAATGATGCACAATACATTCTGAACCCCACCAGCAAAACCTCTCTCGAGTCTCCTAATGTTCCTAGCGCATCCACATCTGACATCATTGATTTTGACAGAAGTCTTGAGTGGAACGGTAAGCCAATAGCCAACGGATTCGCCAAAATGGAACTGCCCCGCGATGAAAAAGCACTTCGACTCAACCTCTCTCTCCTATCCTCATTCCGAACCTCACCCCTTCAGTGCCAGCCCACTAGCGAATCCTACCACTACATAATCACCTTACCCGAAGGTATGAAGATGACTTCAAAAGAAGTAGATCAGGAATACACCTTCCCAGGCGTCGGCAGCGTGAAAGTAAAGATCTCCCGAAAAGGCCGCACTATAGATGTAGTTCGCCGACTAGTTGTCGAGACCGGACTCATCCCAGCCGATAAGTATCAGGATTTCCGTAAGATCATCAGCCTTTGGGAAACTACCAACGAGATTATTGCCAAATAGAAATGACAGGACCGACATGGGCACTGCTGTGCGCCCTGCTATGGACCGCCGGCATGATTTATTTTGACATCAAGAAGAAAAAGAAATAGCATGATAAAGAAACACCTTATTGGCCTTTGGGTCTTCATTCTGTTCACCACATCATGGGCTCAGACCAACATTCGAATCCACGGCACTGCGGCAAATGGCGACGGACGAACCATAGAGCTGTACCATTATACCGACCAATTCTCCCACCAAGAAGAACTGCTCGACAAGTCCGTACTCTCTAATTCCCAAGAATTCGAACTCAAATGTTTTGCCAGATATCCCATGCTGGTATTTCTTCAGGTTGAAAACTATAGCCAGTCCTTCTACGTCGAACCCGGACGAGACTATGAAGTTGTTATTCCACAGTTCGACTGGAATATCGACGAGCAGCAGAATATCCACCTCGCACCCATCGCACTTCCTGTTGAGTTCCTCCAGCTGCCAAACGATGACATCAACATACTGATCAATCGATTCGACCTTATCGTCGACAGCTTTATCACTGCTAACCGAACTGCTTTCGACATCAAGTTTCACCCCCAAAAGCAATATTACGACAAACTTGTGAAACTTGTCGACAAACAGCTTCCTGATACAGAAAACGAATTCTTCAACCGTTACAAACGATATCAACTGGCCACACTTAAGTACAACCTACAGTTTGATACCAAACGAAACATTTACAACCAATATATCAAAAGCCAGCCAATACTTTACTTCGACGAGAACTACATGACATTGTTCACCACCCTCTTCGCCAACCATGTGTCACTGGGAAACAAATACATATTTCCTCACCAGATGGTTCGCTGGATAGAACAAGGCAACCTATCTATGATGGTAGACTCCATGGGTGTTGACCCACTGCTACGCAACGAACAACTACGAGAGCTAGTCATCCTCCAAGCCCTTACCGAGGCCTATTTCAATGGTAGGGCATACAATCCAGAAAAGGTCAAAGACATGATTGAGTTATTGGCTCAAAACACCAAATTTGGAGACCACCGCGTTCTGGCACAAGCCATCCTCAAGCAATATTCCACTAACGAGAAGGGGTCTGAGGCACCTACTTTCGAACTACCCGATGCCGATAAAAATATGGTAGACCTGGCATCTTTTCAAGGAAAATGGATCTACCTCTCTTTTATACGCGTAACCGACCCTAACTCAATAGGCGAGATTGAGACTATCGCCCATTTCAAGGATAGCATACTGGCAAAGAATCCTAACGTAGAGTTCATCACGATCTCTTGCGACCGCGAGTTCCAGAAAATGTACCACTTCCTAAAAAATACCCGAAAAGGTTCACACTACAACTGGACCTGGCTCCATTTCAACAACGACTTCGACCTCCTCCGACACTACCAAGTAGTCAGCTTCCCAACATTCATTCTCATCGATCCACAAGGCCGACTCCCCTATAGCGTCACCCCATCGCCTTCAAGCGGATTTCTGATTTCTCCTCCCTGGGTAGAAAAGACCTTAGACGAAGACCAGCAATTCTTCCTCCGCCAATAAAGAACAGCTACAATGCAAAAACAACCTCACAATATATGAAACAGATCAAAGAATACATCGAAGCCAATAAAGACCGCTTCCTCGACGAGCTCTTCCAGCTCATCCGCATCCCATCCATCAGTGCAGAGTCCGAGCACAAACCCGATATGATACGTTGCGCAGAAAAGTGGCGCGAACTCATCTTAGCAGCAGGTGCCGACAAATGCGAAGTCATGTCCACCACTGGCAATCCCGTTGTTTATGCCGAAAAGATTGTAGATCCATCCAAACCTACCGTCCTTGTTTATGGCCACTACGACGTAATGCCAGTCGAACCACTCGAGCTGTGGAACACCAATCCATTCGAACCCGTCATCAAAGACGATATCATCTGGGCACGTGGTGCCGACGACGATAAGGGTCAATCATTCATGCATGCCAAAGCATTCGAGTTCATGGTGAAGACCAACCAGCTCCCCTGCAATGTCAAATTCATGCTCGAAGGAGAAGAAGAGATTGGTTCCGGTGCACTCTATGGTTTCTGCGAAGAGCACAAAGAATTGCTCAAATCCGACATCATCCTTGTTTCCGATACCGGCATGATTGCACAAGATATTCCATCTATCACCAGTGGTCTTCGCGGCCTCTGCTATTGGGATGTAGAGGTGACCGGTGCCAACCACGACCTCCATTCTGGAATCTATGGTGGCGCTGTTGCCAATCCTATCAATATCCTTTGCAAGATGATTGCCGACCTTCACGATGCCGACAATCACATCACCATCCCAGGATTCTACGACGACGTACTCGTCATCTCCGACCAAGAGCGCGCACTCATGGCACAGGCACCTTTCGATGAAGAAGCCTACAAAAAAGAACTCGACATCAAGACCGTTCATGGCGAGAAAGGATATACCACCAAAGAACGTACCGGAATCCGTCCTTGCCTCGATGTTTGCGGCATATGGGGAGGCCATACCGGAGAAGGATCCAAGACCGTGCTTCCCTCAAAAGCCTATGCCAAGATTAGCACCCGCCTCGTAGCCAACCAGGACTACCAAAAAATCAGCCAACTTTTCAAGGACTATTTCGAAGCAGCAGCACCTGACTGCGTAACCGTAAAGGTAACCCCAAGCCATGGAGGTGCAGCCTATGTAAGTCCGCTCGAAATGCCCGCTTACCAAGCAGCCGAGAAGGCTATGACCACCACTTTTGGCAAACGTCCTGTACCAACCCGCAGCGGCGGAAGCATCCCTATCGTAGCTGGTTTTGAGAAGATTCTAGGCACCAAGAGCATCCTCATGGGATTCGGACTCGGCAGCGATGCCATCCATGCTCCAAACGAGAACTACCCACTCTTCAACTTCTTCAAGGGCATCGAGACAATCCCATACTTCTATGAGAACTACGTTGAGCTGATGAAGAAATAACAGCAGCACACCTATAAACATACGCAATAGGCAGACTTTTCCAAAAGAGTCTGCCTATTGCTTCATTATTAGCACTCTAAAAGACACCTTTTCCAAGAGTCAGGGCCCTCATTTAATCACTCAACTCCGCAGAAATGAGGTCAATTAAATGGTCGAACGAATCGATAATATAGGAAGGGCGCGAAGTTTGAAGCCGTTCTCGAGTATGATTTCCATAAGTCACGGCCACAGTGCGACAACCAGCAGCATTACCCATATCTATATCAAACGTCGTATCTCCCACAACCAAGGCTTCGGCAGGATCGACGTCCATCCTCCTAAGAATTTCAAGAACCATATCAGGTGCAGGTTTTGGTGCCAGCCCGTCAGCCCCAGTAATGGCAGTTTCAAAGTATGGCTGAAGGTCTCTGTTGCTGGCCAAAAGATCAAACGAACGCCTATCTCGACTAGTAACGATAGACATACGCAGATGCTTCTGCGACAACTGATTAAGAGTATCCACTACGCAGGGAAACACCTTCACCAATTTAGCCTCGCAAGTGGGAAACAGCGAACGATAGGTCTCAGTTGCCCTATCTGCCATCTCGTCTGAAAGGCCTCCGATTTGTTGTAGTGCCGCACGCAAAGGAATACCTATTACGGACACCATAATCTCTCGAGGCGGAATAGGAATCCCTAAAGCAAGAAAAGTCTCCTCCATCGTGGCAACAATACCCGGAGCCGAATCCACCAAAGTGCCGTCAAAATCAAAAAGAACCGCCTTGATCATAGATATTAGATGCAATTGTAACGAGTTTGCAAAATTACAAAACTTTTACAAAACCAGCAAACGACAGTCCCCTTTTTTTATCAAGAGCATTTATTTTTGAGAGAATGCGCAATAATATTAACAAATTAACGTTAACACAACTTGAAAAGGAAAAACAAGAAAGGAAAAGGAACTATTAATGAAAGTATTTAATGGTATTAGATACGCTGTGGCAAAGCGACTGCAAATGCCGGTGATGGAACCCGACATCGAGTCCATCGAAAAGGTTGAGTGCAAAGAGATTATCTGCCCACAGTCACCCTCAAAGCTCGAGCACATCACAGGACCCATACTCAGCGGACAAGAACAAGGCGAAGACTGCCTCAGACTGGCCATCCACACCCCTTCATTAGACGGCAAACGCCCCGTACTAGTATTCATACACGGCGGCGCCTTCGTTGCAGGCAGCGGACTGCTGCCCATATACGACGCTTCCGACCTGGCCGAAACGCTAGATGCCGTCGTTGTAAACATTTCCTACCGGCTTGGCGCTTTCGGTTTTCTCTGCATGATCGACAAAGGAGTGATCAATCTAGGCATCGAGGACCAAAAGTGCGCCTTGAGATGGATACAGCGCAACATAGCCAAATTTGGCGGCGACCCCGAAGACATTACCGTAACAGGGCAATCAGGCGGAGCCTACTGCATTGGCTACATCGCAACCACCACTCAAGAGCCGCTCTTCAAACGTGCCAACCTCATGAGCGCCCCCTTTGGTTCAGTTATCAGTTACGCCAAAGGCGAGGAAATGACTCAAAAATACCTTTCCATACTAGGCAAAGACATCCACAAAGCCACCATCCAAGAGATTCTCGACGCACAGAACGAGCTGATTCGCCAATCCCCCAAAAGGCCCCCATTCGGACCCGTGGGCGACAACGACCTCAGATCCAAGTGCGTAATGCCAAGCCTCAAACGCGTCTTCCTCTCCTGCTCTATCGACGACGCTCTGCCCCTAACGACAAACGCGCTCCCGATTCTTGCGCCACTCTTTTCATACTTCATCTTCAAACGTCCAGCCCAGAAGTTTGGACAACGGCTGGCCAAGCAAGACATCAATGCCACATTCATGACCTTCAATTGGCGCCACAAGGAAGGCCCGTACGGAACAGCCCACTGCATCGGACTGCCACTGCTATTCAGTTCATGGGAAAAGGCAAAAGACGTCCCCATGCTCTTTGGCACTACAGAGCGCGAATTCAACGAACACAGCCACCGCGCACGCAGTCTTATGAAGCGATTCATGAACGACCAGCTGTAAAGGCGATTAGTCTCCGAAGGCCTCAAGCCGAATCCCATACCCCATCCAAGTATCAGTTCCCCTTAGGGCACCAACCTATTGCCGTCCTAAGGGGAATTTATTTAATTCATTTCCAGTATACTTCTGGCACTTATCTGGTTCATATGTGCTATATTTGTGCTATATATGTGCTATATATGTCCTATTCTATAGAATAGCAGAAATATAGCACATATATAGCACATATATAGCACATATAACTCTTTTAATATAGAGAAAGGATTGAAATCCAATCATTTTGAGTTAAAAATAAGGTCAAGATGATGCCTAGCGCCTAGCCATGTCACATAGCGAAGCGAAGACTCAGCTTCACGGCATAGGGTTGAGACACAGCGTCGAGATACGTAAGTCTGCGCACAAAATCGACTCGAATCAGCCCAAGAATATTCTCTATTCCTATGCCGTATTCTGCATAAGGCTGGGATGTCAGGAAATGAACGCCGTTGAGCAATTGGTAGAGTCCCTGCGTTACGGAGGGGTCGTTCTTTGGCGAAAGGCCGCCATAGAGGATATTGAAGGAGAGCACCTCGCGCAGCCGCAGCCTATTGATCAATGGGATATGGTTCAGGATAAGGCCTTTCAGATGATAGGTGGCAAAGAGCGATACGTATCGGTCTGTGACGTACTCCATTGGATTCATGGTGCTGAATGCGGCATCTGACATATAGGGCGAGGCGTTGCCTGCCGGAATAAACAGTTTTGGCAACGGCACAGAATTCCATATCATTCCGCCATGAAGGCGGAAGTCGATATAGCCGAAGGCAGACAGCCACAAGCGGCTGAAAAGGTTGGCTGTGGTGCGATTGTAGTAGAATCCGTCCAGCACACCCATCTCGTGTCCGAGGGTGAACGACGAGGCATTTGATGCTAGGTTGAGCAATGTGCCCTCGCCGGTGCGGCCTCCGCCTGCCACGGCATTTGGCGAGAAGCTCAGACGTGTGCACCACTGGGCGTGATAGAACGCATCCACCCTATCCAATGCGCCTGCCGAGACGCGATAATAGTCGAGCAGCGATGTCGGCTCTATGCGCTGGGCGCCCACCCAGGTATCGAGGCCGATATGGCTGGGCCACATCTTGCGAACCCTCACCTGCGCGTCTGCCACATATTGCGCCGGCACTTGAAGGTCGGTCCACATGAAGATATTGTCGCGGTCGAATTGGTCGAAGGTCAGGCCGGGCGACTCCACCTCATAGGTGGCGTTGAAGCTGATGAGCCCTAATGGGTACTCGAGAGGATAGCGGCGCTTGGGTTCGAAGGTATGTATATAGGTGAGGTTGAATTTAGGTCTATGGTCATCGAAACCATATGCAACATAGCCATCGAAGAAGTTGCGCTTGGAAAGCCGTATTGTAGACATGCCGCCCACTCGCAGTCGCAGTCCTTCCAACCCGTTGTGACTGACAAAATTATAGACCGATCCGAAATCGAAACGGCTAGAATCGCGACTTGAACTGGTAGGGATATACCCTGTGCCTATCACCTGCAAGGCGTGAATGGTGTGGCGTATTGGGGGTATGCGCATGAGCTCGTAGCGAATACTGTCGAGGAAGGTTTCTGACATGCTTAGCGTAACGGGGCGCGTAGCATTCCATACGCGACGCCGTATCTTCTCTGCTCCGGGAACGGTGGCGGTATACACCAGCGGACGGAATAGGCTGTCTGGCAGCGGCTTGGCCAATGAGTCGAAGGCATAGTCATGACAGAGTCGGAGCTGATGGACATATATCTGCTTGATGCGCTTGGACAGCAGATAGAATCGGCAATAGACATCGGTTCGCTCTGGCAAATAGCGGCCTAGGCTGTCGCGCTGATAGGACTGGCGCAGCGTAAGGTCGCGAACGAAGTTGAGATCTACTGCCTCGGGCACACGCATATTGTAGCGGCGTATGGCATAAGTGCCGTCGTCGACAATATACATAGAGCCTACAAATCCGAAGTTGCCCTTGCTAGACGGGATAAAGGAGAGCTCTATCAGGCGCTGGCTGTCCTCCTCGACAGTGTCCGTAATATAGTAGTGATAGAAGGTGTTGCCGAGCAGCGAGGAAAGGGGGCTGACAAACTTCACGGACATGAGGTCTATCTCGTTGGCAAAAATATCGGCCGGGGCAAAGAGTACCTGCAGGTCAGAGTCGAATCCCTCATCGTCGAGGTCGACATCCACCCCTTCGGCGCGCTGGCCGGTCACCATCGTCCGCATCCGCCCTTGGTCGTATTCCTGCTCTGCCATACGTTCGCGAATAGAGAAATGGAGTATTTCTGCGCCATCGAATTCTGCCCTATCGATATATTTCTCCACAAAAGGGAAATGCTTCCAAAGCCGATGCGTTTCGAAATCGGGATGGAACTGATCGAGACACATATTGAGTTTCTCGTACACTTGGCGGCTGAACCTAGGCTGCGTCATCAAGTTGTTGGAATCCTTGTGGGCGATAACCTTCATTGCCAGCTCTACGGCAGGATTGTCCTTGCGGCGATAGCGGTCGCCTTTAGTACGCGAAGCTGTGATATCTACCGTAGAGAGGGTGTACGACGTAGGCTCCATAGCGACCTTGATGCGGCGGCCCTTGCGTCCCTTTAGGGACACAGACTGTTGCTGATAGCCCACCATACGGAAAGTCACCACCGTATCGCCCACACCTACCGTAAGGTCGAAACGGCCATTGATGTCGGTCACCGTTCCTGTTGAAGAATTAGGCACCATGACCTGCACAAAGGCCAGCGGCTCAGAGGAAGAGTGGTCTATCACTGTTCCAGAGATGGCGGTATGGTGGTTCTGACCTATGACGGGAAGGCAGAGACACACAAGCGCCCACAGAAGCAAGCACATGCTTCCGCCTGAGCGGCGTCTTCGCATTCCTATTTTGCAGAAATCTAACATCCTATTAAAAACGCCAAAGGGCTTCTTTTAGTATGCCTACTCCAAAAACATGAAATATTACGATGTCCGCCTACAATAATGAACTGTTTTTCTCGTTACTTTTTATTATGAAAAACATCTATTATAGCATCAGTCTCTTGTTCCTGCTTTTGGCCGCAGCTGTTTCCGCCTCAGCACAGGACTCTATTTGCTATGCTATCCATGGCGGACGCCCCCTATACCTCGACATCCATCGCCCAGCCCAGCCTAGAGCCGACAAGGCTTCGGTGGTCTACATTTTTGGCGGCGGATTCTACAATGGCGCACGCAACAACGAATTCTCGCTCCGCACGGCAAAAGTGCTCTCCGACATGGGGTTCACCACCTTCTGCATTGACTACCGCCTCGGCATGACCGACAGTGTCTTTGCCCACACCAAGCTTCCTGGATACTTGTCGGCCTACGATACAGCCATCACATGGGCCGTAGAAGATTGTTCTGCTGCCATTGCCTGGATAGTGAGCCACGCATCAGAACTTGACATAGACCCCGCCAAGATAATCCTTACCGGATCAAGCGCAGGCGCCATCACCTCGCTCCAAACCGACTACAGCCGATGCAACCATCTGCCCGCAGCCCGAGCACTGCCTCAAGGATGGAAGCCCGCCGCCGTGGTGAGCTACGCTGGCGCCATCTATACCCGATTCGGCAAGATCCGCTACAAGGAGGCCCCGGCACCCACCTGCATGTTCCACGGCACGATAGACGGCATAGTGAGCTACAAACACTACCAGATATTCCGCAACCACTGGGGCGGCAGCAAATACCTGGCCAAGCAGTTTAAGAAGCACCATTACCCCCATTGGATACTTCGATTCACTGACCGCGGCCACGAGGTGGCCACCTACCTGCCAGCCACTACTCAAGAGTACCAAGCCTTCACCGATGGGGTGCTCAGCGGACGACTGACCCACTACGACGCCACCTGCGAGGACGAGGCCCTCAAACAGACCAAGTGGAGCAAAGCCAAGTTGTGGCATATCTATTGATTCCAGATAAAGACCCTATGCGAAAAATCCTGACAATAATCATATTCTCACTGCTGATGACCAGCTGCATGGTGTACACTCCGCAACAGGCCAGCATACCCCTCTTGACCCATAAGGGCGAAACGGAGATAGCGGCCGCACTGCAGATTGACCCACTGGCGCAACTTCAAGGCAACCTAGACATTGCCTACGCCATAACAGACCATGTTGCAGCCCAAGTCTTCGGCTCGATCGGCGGCAACTCACATGCCCTTGAGGGCAAGGTGGGATACTACCTGCCTATGAAATACCACATGGTGGCCGAAGGCTACCTAGGCGGCGGATACGGCTCACACCGCCTCTACGAAGATGTTGACTCTTTAGGCCAATACCATCACACCTTCAACGCCGCCAACACACCCCTCTTTGTGCAGCTGAACTACGGATTTGCCGATCTCACGTGGGCCAATATCGACGTTGCTTTTGGAATAAAGGGAGGCCTGCTCAACTACGAATCCTCCGAAACTAGAAACAACGTTACTGAACAAGCCCAAGGGACCTACGGGCTCGTCGAGCCGCAGTTCGTCCTGCGACTCGGACCCCAAAACGCCAAACTGCAGTTCCAAGCCGGATACTGCCATATCTTTGTCCCGGCCGAGGATCCGGCATTAAACTATGTGCCCTTCAGCTGCAGCCTCGGACTCAACTTCCAGTTCGACACGCGCCGAAAGGGTCGCCACTAACAATAAAACACCAAACAATCATGAACGATAGAAAGATAGAAATCATGGCCCCAGTGGGGTCCTACGAGAGCCTGATGGCCGCCATACAAGGCGGCGCCGACTCTGTATACTTCGGCGTGGGCAACTTGAATATGCGCTCGCGCTCGGCCAACAACTTCGATTTGGACGACCTGGTGAAGATTGCCTCCATAGCCCGCGAACACGGCGTGAGGACCTACCTCACCGTGAACACCGTGATCTATAATGACGAAATAGAGGAGATGCACAAGATAGTGCGCACCGCCAAAGAGGCCGGCATCAGCGCTGTAATATGCGCAGACATGGCCGTGATCACCTACGCACGCTCGATAGACATGGAAGTGCATATCTCTACTCAGTGCAACATTTCCAACGTGGAGGCCGTGAGATACTTTTCCCAGTTTGCCGACGTGGTGGTGACCGCCCGCGAACTCAGCCTCAAGCAGGTGGCAGAGATCAGCCAATTCATCAAGGAGAACGACATACGCGGTCCTAAAGGCAACCTGGTTGAGATTGAGATGTTCGCCCACGGCGCTCTCTGCATGAGCATCAGCGGCAAATGCTACCTCAGCCTGGACAACTACAACTACAGCGCCAACCGTGGCAGCTGCCTGCAACTCTGCAGAAGACAATATCTGGTAAAAGACTTGGAGAGCGACCTAGAACTGGTGGTGGACAACAAATACATTATGTCACCAAAAGACCTTAAGACCATCGACTTCCTAGACAAGGTGATCAAGGCCGGCGTAAAGGTGCTCAAGCTCGAAGGCCGCGGCCGTAGCGCCGACTACGTAAAAGTGGTGACCCAATGCTACAAAGAAGCCGTGAACTCCGTGATGGACGGAACCTATACCAAAGAAAAGATTGCCGACTGGAACGAACGCCTCAAGACCGTATTCAATCGTGGATTCTGGGACGGTTACTACCTCGGACGCAAACTCGGCGAATGGAGCGACCGCTACGGCAGCCAGGCCTCCGAGAATAAGGTATATCTAGGCAAGGTAACCAACTATTACAACAAACCCGAAGTTGGCGAGTTCAAACTCGAGACCGCAGAGACACTCAACGTAGGCGACCGACTGATGGTTACCGGACAGACAACTGGCGTATATACCGCTACCATCGAAGAGATGCGGCTCGACCTAGAACCCGTTCAGAGTGCAAAACAAGGCGACATATTCAGCATCAAGACCGCTACACCCCTCCACAGAGGCGACAAATTCTACCGCATAGACACAGTTATCGACGAATTCTAACCACTATGAAAGATCACAAAGACTTCCTCTACAACTTGCTTAATGCATACAGTCCTAGCGGCTGCGAGACCGAGGCACTCAACGTTTGGGATGCCTTTTGCCTAGCGCAAAACTTCCAGCCATACTATCAAGATAAAATTGGGAACCATGCCTATTCACTCGGACACGGACCTGTAAAGATCCTTCTCAGCGGACATATCGACGAGGTCAACGCACGCGTCATCAACATCTCAAAAACCGGCATGATCTCCATGGTAAACACCGGCGGCATGGATCGAAAATCCCTTATCGCCTCCGAAGTAGTGATTCTTGGCGATAATGGTCCCGTACGCGGAATCGTAGGCAAGCGTCCTATTCATTTGGAGAGCGCTAAAGAACGCGATGCTATGGAAGATTTCGAAAATCTCCGCATCGACGTCGGTGCCAGTTCCGACGACGAAGTTCGCCAAATGGGCATCTATGAAGGATGCATCATCGTATACCGCCGCAACGTAAACCTCGACTTCGGTCAATATGGAATCTGTTCAAACTCGCTTGACGACAAGATTGCCGTATACATCACAGCCATGATCTTGCTTCAGCTGCAAAAGTACCAGTCTCAATGGGACAAACAATACACCGTGATTGGCATGGCTGCTGCACAAGAAGAGACTGGATGTCGTGGAGCACAGGTGGCTGCCAAGAATATCAACCCCGACATCTCTATTGACTTCGACGTTACCTTCTCCACTGACGGCGACCTAGGTATCAAGCATGAGAAGCAAGGCAGCGTTGTGCTCGGCAAAGGCGGCGTCATCATGTATGGACCCGACAAAAGCATCCGCATAGCCAGCATACTCAAAGACGTATGCAGAGAGCACCAGATACCATTCCAGTCCACAGCAGGACGCGCCGGCGGCACTAATACCAACCAGATTCAGCTCATGAGCGCCGACTGCGAGACCATGCTGGTATCAGTTCCCAACCGAAACATGCATACCCCTGTAGAGGTTTGCGACTGGCGAGACGTAGAAAGCATCATTACTATGATCACATCTGCCATCACTGAACAACGACTCTAACCCCATGGCCAAACCAAGATCATTCTATTACTGTAGCGAATGCGGCTGCCAATCAAGCAGCTGGCTTGGCCGATGCCCAGAGTGTGGCAGCTTCAACACCATGCAGCAAGAGGTTGTAGAGGTTCCTAAAACCGGCTCGGCACCATCCAAAGGTTCCGACACACAGCCTAAGCTTATCCATGAAGTCACATACAGCCAACAATCTCGCATCGTCACAGACTGTAACGAGTTCAACCGCGTGCTTGGCGGAGGCATCGTCCCTGGGTCAATCATACTCCTAGGCGGCGAGCCCGGCATTGGTAAAAGCACACTTCTGCTCCAAACCGCACTTTCCATACCCGGTCGACGCATACTCTACGTCAGCGGAGAAGAGAGCGAACAGCAGATCAAAATGCGCGCTGACCGACTCTCTGAGAACAGCAACAACAGCCAGTGCTACGTCGTCACCGAAACCAGCACTTCTAAGATTCTGGATCATGTACGCGACCTAAAGCCTGAGATCCTCATCATTGATTCCATACAGACCGTCAACAGCGAGACCATTGACTCTTCTGCAGGTTCCATCTCACAAATACGAGAGTGCACAACCGAATTCCAGCGCTACGCCAAAGAGAACGGCATCCCCGTCATCCTAGTAGGACACATCACAAAAGACGGTACGCTAGCAGGCCCCAAAGTCATGGAACATATCGTAGACTGTGTGCTCCAATTTGAGGGCGACCGCAATTACGGATTTCGCATCCTCCGCTCGCTCAAAAATCGTTTTGGAAGCACCGCCGAACTGGGTATTTTCGAAATGGAAGGAAGCGGTCTGCGAGAAGTAGCAAACCCCTCAGAGTACCTTCTCAGCCAGCGAGACGAGACACTATCTGGAGCAGCCATTGCAGCCACACTCGAAGGTGCACGCCCTATGTTCATCGAAGTACAGTCACTCGTAAGCAGTGCCGTCTACGGTACTCCTCAGAGAAACGCCAACGGGTTCGATTTCAAGCGTCTTTCTATGCTACTAGCCGTGCTCGAGAAGCGCTGCGGATTCAAGTTAGGAGCCAAAGACGTTTTTCTAAATATCGCCGGTGGGATGAAAGTCAACGATCCTGCCATCGATCTTGCCGTTGTATGTTCCATCCTCTCCAGCAACATCGATATGCCCATCAGTCCCAAATACTGCTTCGCAGCGGAGATGGGGCTTAGCGGAGAGGTTCGCCCTGTCACACATGTCGAACAGCGCATTAGCGAAGCCTCTCGACTGGGATTTGAGAAGATCTTTGTGTCTAACTACAATCTCAAAGGTCTTGACCGAAAACGATTCAACATCCAAATCGTCGGCATTAGCATCATTGAAGAAGCCTTCCGGAAACTCTTTTCCGAATAACACTAGACAAGATTTCCTTCGGAATAGTAAAAGCCGACTCTTTGGAGTCGGCTTTCTCTATAAGTATATAGTATTACTAATCGTTGTTGGATGATGAACTCTTGCGGGAATAGCCGCGCATTAGTCCAGTAGAGGTATTACCCAAGAAACTGAGCACCACCTTGCCCTCATCGGTACTTCCATAAAGTTCTTTTACCACCTCAGCAGCCTGAGCCACAAGGAGATCTTTCTGGAATATATAGCGATACATGTCCTTGATATTATTGATTGCCTCGCTGCTAAAACCACGACGCTGCAATCCGATGGTATTTACGCCTACATACTGGATAGGATAGCGTGCTGCCTTGACGTAGGGTGGAATATCTTTATCGACAAGCGAACCTCCTGATGTGATAACATGAGATCCAATATGGACGAACTGAAGGATAGCTGTCTTTCCACCAAGAACGGTCCAATCCCCCACAATGATATGGCCAGCAAGAGTGGCATTGTTGGCAAAAACACAATGATCGCCCACAACGCAATCGTGAGCCACATGTACATAGGCCATAAGGAGATTATCGTTACCGATTACAGTTTTGCCTGAGGCCGAAGTGCCGCGGTTAATAGTACAGCACTCGCGAATGACATTACGGTCGCCAATCTCGCAAGTGGTATATTCTCCATTGAACTTCAAATCCTGTGGTACTGCCGAAATAACAGCGCCAGGGAATATCTTGCAATCCTTACCGATTCTGGCACCGGGGAAGATTGTTACATTAGGACCGATCCAAGTACCGTCTCCAATTTCTACATCTTCATAAATAGTAGTAAAACTCGAAATGGTGACATCCTTGCCAATCTTGGCATTAGGGTTGAGATCGTAGAGTACAGACATTTTTTGAATTATTGAGTTTATTTAAGTGTTTCTAACAAATGGTTGGCAAAAGCGATGTTGTGCTTATGGCCGGGACAAGTGATATTGAAATGACCCTTGACAGGTCTGCCTAACAAGAGTATGTCACCCATAAAGTCAAGCAGCTTGTGTCTAGCCGGCTCATTAGGAAAATACTGGCTGACTGTGTTGATCACGCCATTAGTTACCTTAATTTCGTCAATATTCTTATTATAAATGATAGCGAGCGAGCGCTGGGTCTCTTTGCTAAGCTCTCCGTTAACATAAACGAGGGCATTGTCAAGGTCGCCACCTTTAATGAGGCTGGCCTTGAGCATAGCCTCAACCTCATGAAGGAAGCAGAATGTACGACATGGGGCTATCTGTTCTTGGAACTGGCCATAGTTGGTCAGTTCTGCATCTTGGCACCCGATAACAGTATTACCGAAATCGATATGGCAATGAATCTGAAAATCGTCGGCAGGATCTACACGATAGGTTGTGCCGTTACCATAGTCGGCCACTATAGGCTCCGAAAACTGGATATACTCACGTTCTGCGTCAAGTTCTTGGACGCCGGCCTTTAAAATAGCTTCTACCCAGGGAAGCGCACTTCCATCAAGGATGGGAACTTCCGGGCCATTCAGTTCTACTACAGCGTTGTCGATATGAAGGCCATGAAAGGCAGCCATCAAATGTTCCAAGGTCGTTACTCGTGCACCATCTTTAACAAGCACTGTGCCGCGAGCACAATCGCCGCCATAAACAGCTAATGCAGGCATGGAGACATTGGGTTTGATATCGGTAAGCAGCAGGGTTATGCCAGAGTGGGCTGGGGCGGGCTTTATGGTGGCGCGCACCATCAGTCCGGTATGGAGGCCCTTACCAGCCAAGGAGAACGGCTGCTTTATGGTAGTTTGCTTTTCTCTCATTTCTTAGTATTTGTTATGGATTCGGACACAAACCTATAGTCACCCATCTTGCGAATGGTAGCGACTTGGTTCTCATAGCCTCGGCCTGGTGCCGACTGCATAAGACGGATGGGGTTGAGCATCGTCTGGAGATTGCCCGTCGTGGGATCTTTCCAGAAAGCAGAACCCTTTTCCTGAAGTCCGCTTACAAAATAGACCATCAGATCATGACCTTGGCCGGCATAAAGGCCAAGCGGTTCAGTCTTATACTGGTCTCTGAACGCCTGCACAAAATGCTGCTGGGCCGGATCATTTTCGTCATAGTCGGTATTGAAGGTGTGGTAGGACAGCATCTGAAGCTGGCCAAAATCCACATCGGTATATTCTTTCGTGTAATCTACTACTGAGTATAGCACAGGAGGGTTGGACTTCATTGACGACAACCTATTGAGCAGCGTGCTCACCTGGATACGGTTGCGCGATGGCTCTTGCTCGTAGATATTCACCACCACGTTGTTTGAATTCCTCTTTAGCGAGGTCACCAACTTGTTGTCGTTGGTCCACACCACAAAGTCGCACTTCATACCCATTTGGGCACACTGGCTTGCCAGTTCATCCTTCAAGGCAGACTCAGTCTTACGTGGAGATCCTGAGTGCACTACTGTGATAGTTGCTCCTGAATAGTGCGCACTGATACTCTTAAGCATGGCTGACACTTGGCCGGCAGCAGACGGCATCACCTTCACAACATAAGGGTTGTCTAAAATATCCTGTCTAGTAGACATAGCATTGACAACAAACACATTGTGCTGGCGAGCGAGCTGTGCCACCTTCTCAAATGGTTCTTTTGTAAGGAGTGTGAGCACCACGTCGCTATTGGCCACATTGTGGCTGGTGAAGGCCTTCTCTGCTTCAGCGGCGGTAGGATTAGGCACGTCTACAACATTGAGCACAATATTGGCGCCTCGTGACAGCAACTCTGAAAGAGCAAGCTGAATGCCCTCATAGAACTGGATAAATTCTAACGACTTATAGGTCTTCTTGCCACGCTGTTCGAGATCAAACTTTGTGGTAGATATCTCATTCATCTGGTCCAGGCAGAGCGGCAGCATGACGCTCACATAGACCTTGTCCTTGCTAATGCGATCGCGCACCACGATAGGAGCAGCCTGAACGGGCTCCGACTGCCTGGTGGTCGAAGTGGACTGTTTAGGTGCAGGCGCTGATGATGGTTTGGGTGATGCAGGATTATCCTTAGATGGGATACGCAGCATCTGACCAGCCTTCAACCCCGACTCTGCAACTTCAGGATTAAGACTCTTGATATCTTCTATGCTCACATTATACGCGCGCGAAATACCATATAATGTCTGTCCCGGTTCCACTTTGATATAGTTCGGAGAAACACTTTCTTGTGGCTGCACGGACTCAGTCTTTGCGGCTGGAACAGCTGGAGTAAGCGGCTGATTGGGATTCTTGCAGGGCAGCCACACCGTGTCGCCTACCGAAAGGAGATGAATATCTTTGCGAGTGATGGCCTCATAGTATTTATTGCCATAGGCTTGGGCGATAGAATGTACCGTCTGGCCTTTCTGAAGCACGTGCACATAGCAGCGCTTACCATTGAAGTCGACAACCTGGTTAGACACCTTGACGGGCGTCTGGGCTGCTGCCGTTGCTACGGCAGCCATGAGCATCACGATAGCAAAGAGTTTCCTCATATCAATTCGTTTGGTTTCACAATAATGTTGATTATTCCCACTCGATAGTTGCTGGTGGCTTAGAACTGATGTCGTAGCATACACGGTTCACGCCTTTCACACGGTTGATGATCTCGTTGCTCACCTTGGCGAGGAACTCATAAGGCAGATGCGACCAGTCGGCGGTCATGCCGTCAACGCTCTCTACAGCGCGGAGTGCAACCACGCGCTCATAAGTGCGCTCGTCGCCCATAACGCCTACGCTCTGGATAGGCAGCAGTATTGCACCCGCCTGCCATACCTTGTCGTAGAGGCCATTATCGCGTAGTCCCTGAATAAAGATATCGTCAACATTCTGGAGAATTTCCACCTTCTCAGGAGTGATGTCGCCAAGAATGCGGATAGCAAGTCCTGGACCAGGGAAAGGATGACGGCCGATAAGCTCGTCCTTGATGCCAAGCTGGCGGCCCACACGGCGTACCTCGTCTTTGAAGAGGGAACGGAGCGGCTCAACGAGTTTGAGCTTCATATAGTCTGGCAGTCCGCCTACATTGTGGTGGCTCTTGATGGTCTGAGAAGGTCCCTTAACGGAACTAGACTCAATAACGTCAGGATAGATGGTTCCTTGACCCAGCCATTTGGCATCTGTAATCAGCTTCGACTCCTCATCGAACACATCCACGAAGGTCTTGCCAATAATCTTGCGCTTCTTTTCGGGCTCGGTAACGCCGGCCAAGAGGCTGTAGAATCGGTTCTTGGCATCAACGCCCTTTACGTTGAGGCCCATGCCCTTATAGTTTTCCAGAACGCTCTCAAACTCATTCTTGCGCAGAAGGCCGTTGTCTACAAAGATGCAGTGGAGGTTCTGACCAATGGCCTTGTGGAGCAAAACTGCTGCCACGGTGCTGTCCACACCGCCACTGAGACCCATCACAACCTTGTCGTTGCCAAGCTTAGCCTTAAGGTCGGCTACAGTAGTCTCAACAAATGAGGCAGGAGTCCAGCTCTGGTCGCAATGGCAGATATCTACCACGAAGTTCTTCAAGAGGGTAAGGCCGTCAACTGAGTGGTGCACCTCTGGATGGAACTGGATGGCGTAGGTCTCTTCGCCCTCGATCTGGTAGCCGGCATACTTCACGTTGTCAGTAGAGCAAATGCAGCGATAGTTTTCTGGCACACGCTCAATAGTGTCGCCGTGGCTCATCCACACTTGGCTTCCTACGCCGATACCCTTCATCAGAGGGTTCGTGCTGTCGATATACTGGAGATTGGCTCGGCCATACTCTCTAATCTTTGACTGCTGAACGCTGCCGCCGCCCCATTTTGCAAGATATTGGGCACCATAGCACACAGCCAGCAGAGGCAGTTTGCCCTTAATATTTTCCATATTAGGGATAGGAGCATCTGCGCTATTGCAGGAATAAGGACTTCCTGAGAATACCACGCCTTTCACATTGCTATCCAGCACAGGAATCTTGTTGTAAGGGTGGATTTCACAATAAATATTCAATTCTCTAACTTTACGGGCAATCAACTGAGTATATTGAGAACCAAAGTCTAAGATGATGATAGTATCCATGTTTTTGATATTAATTAATTATGCAAAGATACTAAAAAAATGCTAACTAACAATAAAAAAATAGCACGCGCGTTATTTTTTTGAATATTTTAGCATAATTAAGAAAAAAGTTGTATCTTTGCAGACCATGAAACGATGTGCCCATATAGCAATAACCCTACTGATTCTCACCATACTAACCAGTTGTAATGGTGTAGAAAAGGTCATCAAATCCAACGATTTTGACGCCAAATACGATGCTGCCATGCAGTATTATAGCCAAAACAGCTATTCTAGGGCCATACAGATTTTCGAGAATTTGCTCATGTACTACCGCGGCAAAGAGCACTCCGAAGACATAGCCTGGTACTATGCCCAATGCCTGCTCAAAGAGAGCGACTACTACTCAGCAGGCCACCAGTTCCGCACCTTTGCCCGCCAATTCCCCTACAGCAGCCGCGCCGAAGACGCCCTCTTCCTCTCAGCCTACTGCAAATACAAAGACTCCCCATCCTACTCCCTCGACCAAGCGCTCACCAAAGAGTCCATCGCCGAGTTTGAAAGTTTCGTAGAGAAATACCCTCAAAGCACCCATGTGCCCGAAATCAACTCCTACCTCGACGAGATGCGTCAAAAACTGATGCAGAAAGACTACGAGATAGCCTACAATTACTACCATATTGAGGCCTACCACGCAGCCTACCTCTCGCTGCAAAACTTCATCAACTACTACCCAGAATCAACCTTGCGCGAAGAAGCTATGTTCTACATGCTCTCCGCCGGATACCAATATGCCATCAACAGCCGCGAAGACAAGATGCGCGAACGCCTACAGCAGGTGGTCAATGACTTCGACAAGTTCGCCACCTCATTCAAAGACTCCAAGCATCTCGCCGCAGCCCAAGACATCTACACCAAGTCGAGAGCCATGCTCACTGACTTAGAGTCAAAGACTCAGCAATAATCCATTAACCCAGAAAAAAAGATCATCGATAATATGAAGAAGAAACAAGAAGCTCCAGAAGCAACCGAAATCAAGGCACAGCGCCCAGCCAACACCACTATCACCCGCAACACCAATGAGTTCAGCGACATGACCGGCAACCTCTATGAGACCGTAGCCATGCTCACCCGCCGCTCCAACCAAATCGCCATCGAAGAGAAGAAAGAGCTCCACAAAAAGATTGAAGAGTTCGCCACCAACTTCGACACCATGGACGACATTTACGAGAATCGCGAGCAGATAGAGGTAGTGCGCCACTACGAGCAGCTCCCAAAACCTGTGCTCGTAGCCACCCAGGAGTATCTCAATGGCGAACTATACTACCGCAATCCCGCAAAGGAAGACCAGCAGCAGCAAAAGATGGAAGCCATGGAGAACGAACTCCTCGGCAAATAAGCCATCCCTATTCAGATACAGAAGATAAGAAATGGAAAGTTGGCGTTCACCAATTTTCCATTTTCCATATCCACATCCGAACAGAAAACACAACATGAACCTACAAGGCAAACACATCATACTCGGCATCACAGGAGGCATAGCCGCCTATAAGGCCCCAATGCTCGTACGCCTGCTCGTCAAGGCCGGCGCCGAAGTGCGCTGCGCCGCCACCGACCACGCGCTACAGTTCGTCACCGAGCTCACCCTCGAGACCGTGAGCCAGAACAAGGTCTACCACGACCTCTTCGCCATCGGCAACGACCACACCACCGAGCACATAGCCCTCAAGGACTGGGCCGACCTCGCCATCGTGGCCCCCGCCACTGCCAACATCATAGGCAAGATGGCTTGCGGGATAGCCGACGACGCACTCTCCACCCTGCTCCTCTCTATGCGCCAGTCCATCTACATCTGCCCATCCATGAATACTCAGATGTACGAGAGTCCCATTCTGCAACGCAATCTGCAGACACTAAAGTCGATAGGCGTCCACATCATCGAACCCAAGAGCGGCTTCCTAGCCTGCGGCACCAACGGAGCCGGACGCATGCCCGAGCCCGAAGAGATAGCAGACCTAGTGTGCAACGCCGATGATGAACAGCGCCTTGACTACGCCGGCCGACGCATACTCCTCACCGCAGGCCCCACCTACGAAAAAATCGACGCCGTGCGATTCATCGGCAACTACTCCACCGGCAAGATGGGCTTCGCCCTCGCCGAAGAGCTTGCCGACCGCGGAGCAGAAGTCATCCTCGTGGCCGGACCCACACACCTTAGCACCCACAATCCGCGCATACAGCGCATCGACGTAGAGTCTGCACGCGAAATGCACGCCGCCGCCACCAAGGCCTACCCCGAGTGCCACGCCGCCATCCTTACCGCCGCTGTCGCCGACTTCCGCCCCGACCACCAGGCCGACCACAAGATCAAGAAGGCCTCCGCCGACCAGGACATGACGCTCCACCTCATACAGAACCCCGACATACTGGCCAGCCTTGGCCGCGACAAGCGCGACGACCAACGCCTCGTAGGCTTCGCCCTCGAGACCACCGACGGCATCGACTACGCCATAGACAAGATCCGCCGCAAGAACCTCGACTTCATCGTGCTCAACTCCCTGCAGGACCCCGGAGCCGGCTTCGGCCACGACACCAACCTCGTGACCATCATCGACCACGACGGCACCCGACACCCAGGCACCCTCAAAACCAAGCGCCAAGTAGCCGCCGATATCGCCGACCACCTGGTCAGCCTACTATAAGGACAGACCTCCGCCGGCCAAAAGGCTTTTTCCCGGTAGGATTTCCCCGACTCCCTTAGTAGGAGAAACCTCGGAGATAGGCCGGCTTTTGTCCGCAGAAATACCGCAGAAGTTCCTCAACTATGAATATTAATAAAAGTATCGTCATCCTTGCCATAATGGCAGTAATACCCGTCTTGGGACTTTCTCAGGCAGCCCTGCCCCATGAGACTTGCGACACAATCAACATAGACAGGTGCTACACCGTAGTAAACGGGCACAGAATTGACATCGACACCAGCATCCACCTTTCAGTCGACGGAATCTTTGAGATAATCAGCCATCACCCGCTCAACGACGGCGTCACGATGTTTGCCGTAGCCCACACCGATACCATCTACACGATATACGACTCCACAATAGTACGACGAAAGATGGTGTACTCGGTGGACACCTCCTTGTATACGCAGACATATTATGTATTGGTCGACAACGAGGATGGGCTTTACGACACGCTGATGCAAGTAATCCGACGCAGCCAGTCTATCGACGACTGGGACAGTCGCCGCCAATCGTCGCTCTTGCCCCTACACGTGGAAAGTTTCTACAACAAAGTCGAACAACCCCACACTGATTGGGAACATTGGAAAGAGTGGAGTGACGGCAACGACCTTCTTCTGACAGAAAGCTGCGACCGCTGCCACGTGATCATCGTGAACGGGAACAGGCTGCAAACACACGACTGCCAGCTCTATAACAGACTGTACCGGTTGGCACCGGACCATGGGCGAAAACAAAAAAAATAGAGGGATTGACGAGGTTTTGGCCAAAAATGTTTGGCCATGTCGGTAATAATTCGTACATTTGCAAATACCATCTCATAGAGATAAACAACAAAGCAGACTGAAACATAAAACATTATATCATGGTAGACTATAAGAAAATCGGACTTGTGAACACCCGCGAGATGTTTGCAAAGGCTGTTAGCGGCGGATACGCCATCCCTGCATTCAACTTCAACAATATGGAACAGCTGCAGGCCATCATACAGGCCGCCGTTGAGACCAAGAGCCCTGTAATACTTCAGGTTTCTAAGGGAGCTCGCGACTATGCTAACCAGACCCTCCTGCGCTACATGGCAGAGGGTGCCGTTGAGTACGCCAAAGAACTGGGCTGCAAGCATCCAGAAATAGTGCTCCACCTGGACCATGGCGCAGACTTCGACATCTGCAAGAGCTGCATCGACATGGGATTCTCAAGCGTGATGATCGATGGCAGCGCCCTGCCATACGACGAGAACGTGGCCGTGACCCGCAAGGTTGTGGAATATGCCCACCAACACGACGTGACCGTTGAGGGCGAGCTGGGCGTACTGGCCGGCGTCGAGGACGACGTGGTGGCAGCCGAAAGCCACTATACCCGTCCCGAAGAGGTAATTGACTTCGTGACCAAGACCGGCGTGGACTCGCTGGCCATCTCCATCGGAACCAGCCACGGTGCCTACAAGTTCACCCCAGAGCAGTGCACCGTTGACCCTGAGACCGGCCGCCTGCAGCCTCCTCCACTGGCATTCGACGTGCTCGAGGCCATCGAAAAGAAACTGCCAGGATTCCCCATCGTGCTTCACGGATCTAGTTCCGTGCCACAGGACGAGGTGGACATCATCAACGCCAATGGCGGTGCCCTGAAGGCCGCAGTAGGCATTCCTGAGGAACAGCTGCGCAAGGCATCAAAGAGCGCCGTATGCAAGATCAACATCGACTCCGACAGCCGCTTGGCAATGACCGCAGCCGTTCGTCAGACCCTGGCAGAGAAACCTGCTGAGTTTGACCCAAGAAAATACCTCGGTCCTGCCCGCGAACGCATGCGCAAGCTCTACATGCACAAGATCGTGAACGTGCTTGGCTCTGACAACAAGCTGATGGACTAATCCACAAAGGATTGGGCCTATACCTATAACAAACCCATCACCCCGCCTGGCAACAGGCAGGGTGATATCATATAATAAAAGATGAGAAAAGAACTATTCCTTGCACTCTCTCTCTTATGCCTGACGCTCGGCGCCAAGGCTCAGAGTCTTTCGGCATCAATAGGTCCTGAAAGCAAGGACCTGTACTACAGATCTGCCATCCAGACTACTGTGATTGGAGAAGACCCTTCCACGGTATTGATGATCACCCGACAATGCAACCACTTTCTGCAGGGGATGACCAATCCCGACTTGGCGTTTCGCCGAACTGACAAAGCGCTGAATACCATACAAGAGGCAACAATTGAGAATTCTAAGGAAAGCGAGTTCTTCGGCTACGGAATCAGTGATTCTACCGCCTCTGTGCTGATGTGCGACCGAAGCCGCAAACAGACTCAGCTGAGCCGTACCACTATCGACCGCAAGAGCTTCGGCATATTGAAATCGGAAGTGATACACACCTTCAACCTAGAGCGTAAGAGCGAACACCACTTGTGGCACCAGACCTCGGACAACGGGCAATATACGGCTGTGGTGTCTATACAGCTCAACCACAACGACGAACTCATCTGCGACCTCATGATGTTCGACAACCAAATGAACATCCTATGGAATATTCAGCATGGGCTGAAAGGGGTAACAGACCTTTTCGTTTCGGACCACGGCGAACTGTATGTGATGTCGATGAATCGCAAGGCTATGGAGACTACTATCTACATAGACAAGATTAACTCGAAGCATGCGATATCAGCTCAAATGGTCATTCCCGATGGACTGAACTCAGGACTGATTGCCAACGTTATAGACGACCGCATACTGATAGGAGGAACTTTAAGATACGCCGAAGCGCATCGCAACGAATTGTCTTCTAACGGACTATTCGGACTATGCTACGACCTGAAGAGCCAGCAGATAGTGAAGTTCAGCATGACGCAGCTCCACCACGACGACATGGCCGTGCTGACAGACAAGAAGCAGTCGGCAAAAATACGCAAGACAGTTGTAGATGACCTAATCATCGACCAAACATGCGCAACAAGCTTTGGCGGCGTGTTTACATTCACACGTCCTTTTGCCATTCAGAAGACCTCTTCCAACGGAGAAACAACACAGTATTTCAGCCGAATAGGATTGGTGGTGCTGGCTATGGATGCAAATGGCGACCTGCTCTTCAAAGTGCCTATCCGCCACTACCAAATGCAGCTCAACGACAGCGACCAACTAACAACGCCGCTCTTCTCGGACGGAAAGAATGTATACCTTATCCAGACTGAACATCCAAAGACTGACCCATCGTATAATATCGCCAAACGCACAGACTGCGTGAGGGTGATGCACGACAAGGTAAACACGGCTCTCTATACCATAAACCCAACAGGCGAAGTCTCGAAGAAGGTATTGATCAACAAACATAAAAGCCTGATTACCGGACAATGCCACACTTGGTACAACGACAACTACATATTATTCCACACCACCGGGAAAACCAGCCAAGTGCTGCAACTCAAGCGACAGTAGAGTATTTTAGAGAATAAATATAATAATATTTATAAAAAGACGTTATAAAAGGACGAGATTGAAAGAGTCTCGTCCTTAGCGTTATTTATGAAACAGAATCAAGAAGAATATATTACCATCAAGGGCGCCCGGGTAAACAACCTGAAAAATATCGACGTAAAGATACCGCGTAACAAGCTGGTAGTGATTACCGGACTGAGCGGAAGCGGCAAGTCGAGCCTGGCATTCGACACCCTCTTTGCTGAGGGTCAGCGACGCTATGTAGAAAGCTTGAGCAGCTATGCCCGCCAGTTTCTAGGCCGCATGTCGAAACCCGAAGTGGACTATATACTAGGCATCTCCCCTGCCGTCGCTATCGAACAGAAAGTGAACACCAGCAACCCGCGCTCCACGGTTGGAACCTCGACGGAAATATATGAGTACCTTAAGCTAATGTTTGCCCGCATAGGCCGCACCTTCTCCCCCATTAGCGGAGACGAGGTGAAGCGCCATAGCGTGACCGACGTGGCCGACTACGTGTTCTCCCATGAGGAAGAGAGCAAGATAAGCCTGATGTCGCCTTTAGAGGAGATGGAAGACCGCCCCTTAATGGGACAACTGAAAATACTGTCCCAAGAAGGATTCCAGCGCGTTGAGATTGATGGAGAGGTTCGGTTGATAGATGAGGTGCTGAACGAGAATCCGCCAATATCAAAAGCCTTGCTGCTAGTCGACAGAGTAAAGCTGCGCCATGGCGATGACGACCAGGCTGCACGTCTATCGGAATCAATCCAGACAGCATTCTTCGAAGGAAGAGGCTACTGCGAGGTCGACATCAACGGCAAGCGCCGATCATTCTCAAACCTTTTTGAAGCTGACGGCATCAAGTTTGAGAAGCCTAACCCAAACTTCTTCAGCTTCAACAATCCTTATGGCGCCTGCGCCAAATGCCAAGGATACGGCAACGTAATCGGCATCGATGAAGACTTGGTAGTGCCGAATAAAAGCTTATCAATCTACGAAGGAGCCATCTACTGCTGGCGCGGCGACAAGATGCAGGAATGGAAGAACTACTTCATCAAGCAGGCTGCCAAGATGGAATTCGACATCCACACCCCTTATTGCGACCTAAGTCAGAAGGAATTAGATATACTGTGGCACGGCAAAGGCGAATATCCCGGATTAGACGGATTCTTCAAATGGGTGGAAGAGCAGCAATACAAGATTCAGTTCCGCGTGATGCTGGCCCGCTATAGAGGCAAGACTCTCTGTCCTGAATGCCGAGGAAGCCGACTAAGAAAAGACGCCGGATACGTGAAGGTATGCGGCAAAAACATAGTGGAATTGACAGAAATGCCAGTAAACGAACTGGCAGAATGGCTGCGCTGCATAGAGGCAGAAGAAGGCATCGTGGGCATGATTCTGACCCAGCACGAACGTGAAGTGGTCTCCCGCATCATGAAGGAACTGCACAACCGCGTGGGATACCTGGAAGAGGTCGGACTAGGATACCTGACCTTGAACCGTATGAGCAACACCCTGAGCGGGGGCGAAAGCCAGCGTATCAATCTGGCAACTTCGCTAGGAAGCTCGCTAGTAGGTTCGATGTACATCCTCGACGAACCCTCAATCGGACTTCACTCTCGAGATACAGACCAGCTAATCGGCGTACTGAAGAAGCTCAGAGACCTCGGAAACACCATCATCGTGGTTGAGCACGACGAAGATATTATCCGCAATGCAGACTACATCATCGACATTGGTCCAGGAGCCGGAAGACTCGGAGGTGAAGTTGTCTTTGCCGGAACTCCCGACAAACTGCTAAGCGCCAAATGCCTCACAGCAGAATATCTTACCGGACGACGCCAGATAGAGGTGCCCGACCACCGCAAGAAAGGTCGCGACCACATCGTGATCCACGATGCCAACTGCAACAACTTGAAGCATGTCGACGTAGAAATCCCACTTGGGGTACTGACCGTTGTGACCGGTGTTAGCGGCAGCGGAAAGACCAGCCTGATCAAGCATGTGCTCTACGACGTGCTTCAGAAACGCTTCGACGGCAACAATGAATACGTTGGACGATGCGCCTCGATAGAGGGCGACCTTGCGCGTATTACTGGCGTGGAACTGGTAGATCAGAACCCTATCGGGCGTAGCTCACGAAGCAATCCTGCCACCTATATGAAGGCCTACGACGAGATACGCCAGCTCTACGCTCAGCAGCCATTAGCCAAAGCGCGCGGATACAAGGCTGGCTGGTTCTCATTCAACGTTGAAGGCGGACGCTGCGAACATTGCGAAGGAGAAGGTTTCGTGACAATCGGCATGCAGTTTATGGCCGACGTACACTTGGTGTGCGAAGAATGCCACGGCTCTAGATTTACTGACGAAACACTTGAGGTAACGTATAGAGACAAGAATATCAGCGAGGTGCTCGACATGACTGTCGATCAGGCCATCGAATTCTTCTCTGAGGACCCCTCAGGCCAGAAGGTTGTAAACCGCCTGCAGCCGCTTCAGGATGTAGGATTAGGGTACCTTAAACTGGGACAGAGCAGCAGCTCGCTTTCGGGCGGTGAGGCTCAGCGTGTCAAGCTTGCATCGAATCTCATCAAGGGCGAAAACGAAAAACCTATGCTCTTCATCTTTGACGAACCCTCTACCGGTCTGCACTTCCACGACATTCAGAAACTCATCAAAGCGATGAACACCCTCACCGCAAACGGCCACAGCATCGTGGTTATCGAGCACCACCCAGACATTATCAAGGTGGCCGACTGGGTAATAGACATGGGTCCCGAAGGCGGAAAAGAAGGCGGAAAAGTGGTCTTTGCCGGAACTCCTGAGAAACTGGCCAAATGCAAGGATTCTTACACTGCAAAATACCTGAAACTATAAAGCATGGAAAAATATATCAAAAAGATAAGAGTTTGGTCGAATACTGGGCTGATTGGCTCCTTGGTGGTGGTCGTTATCGCCATTCTATTCAAATACCTCTCACCGATGGTGTTTCGCCAATCAGACGTGGTATACCGCAATCTCACTTTGGCATGCGCAGTATTTGCGATATTGGACATGATAGTGATCCTACGCAACAACAAGAAGATGAAGAAGGACCTTGCCGTTCTTAGCAATCTAGAGTCCAAACTAGACGGCTATTCCCAAATGGTGCAGACTAACAGCCTATGCACCCTGATCTCCACCACTATCGTATCGGTCATCATCATCCTTTTGGGAAACTTCAACCTGCTAATGCTGGCCATGATGCAGGTGCTGATGCTTTTCTTCACATACCCCAATATGTATAAGATCAAAGTAGAGCTGAACCTCTCCGATGAAGAGATGCGCAAGCTTTTCAAAGATCAATATATTGCCGACAACGACACTGAATCCAACACGCCTTCAAAGTCCAAAGAGAATGACTAACGACACCATAGCATCAATAGCCACACCCCATGGCATAGGAGGCATCGCTGTTCTCCGCATTTCTGGAGATGAGGCCGTCCGCATTGCTAATACACTCGCAAACGTGGAACTCAAGCCTCGCAAGGCCCAATTTGCCCGTATTCGCCATGAGGGACGCACAATCGATGAGGCTGTAGTAACCTACTACAAGTCGCCCCAAAGCTATACCGGAGAGGATGTTGTAGAGATCAGCTGTCATGGCTCCCTCTATGTCCAGCAGGAGCTGCTTAGAGCCTGCATTGTTCTAGGTGCCCGCCTGGCTGAACCTGGTGAATATACCCTCAGGGCATTTCTCAACGGCAAAATGGATCTGGCCCAGTCTGAGGCCGTGGCCGACCTCATCGACGCCACTTCTGAAGCACAGCATCGACTCGCCACCAACCAGCTCCGCGGCGGATTCTCAAAGAAACTCGCTGAGATTAGAGATAGATTTGTGTACCTTACCTCTATGCTGGAACTAGAGCTCGACTTCAGCGATGAGGAGGTGGAATTTGCAGACCGCAGCCAACTAAGCTCTATAGTTGACGAACTGCGGCAGGAAATAAGCCGCCTGGTGGACTCCTTTAAAAAAGGCAACGCCATCAAGCAAGGAATCCCTGTTGCCATCGTAGGCAGGCCCAACGTAGGCAAGTCCACCCTACTTAACGCTCTACTCAACGATGAGCGCGCCATAGTAAGCGATATTCCTGGCACAACTCGAGACACTATCGAAGACTCTGTAGTGCTAGGCGGCTTCAGTTTTCGATTCATTGACACGGCCGGTATCCGAAACAGCAGCGACTCCATAGAGCAAGCCGGCATCGAGCGTTCCTACAGGAGCGCCGAAAAATCACAAGTCATACTCTTTGTCACTGATGATCCTACCTTGCAGGACTTCCATGAATTCTCTCAACAATGCAGCCTATCCGACCAAAAAGTATGGAAGATTCTAAACAAATGTGACCAGCATGCCTATAATACCATTGAGCCAGACTGTCTAATCCTCTCCGCCAAAACTGGAGAGGGAATGGACTCCCTGCTCAACTGCTTAACCGACTTCGCTTCTATAACTCCTGATGCCACGCTGCTAACTAATATACGTCATCATGAAGCCATGATCCACATCCTGGAAGCTCTCGATAATGTTCGCGAAGGCATTCTGAATCAGCTTCCGGCCGACCTTGTGGTGATAGACATCCGTGAAGCCCTCTACCACCTTGGACTCATCACCGGACAAGTTACCAACGACGAAGTCTTGAAGAACATCTTCTCTCGATTCTGCATAGGCAAATAAACCTTGATATGAAAGAGCGAAAACTGACCATAAACCTTGTATGGGCCAACGTATTCAGCCTTATTCTATTTGCTTTGGCCGCAATTGCTGCCATCATCTTATGGCACATGCTTGGAGGCGAATTCGGAATGCCAGACATCGGTATCGATAATCCAACCGAGACCGAAATCAACCGCCATACATACATGCTGCTCATCAAGAACGGCATCTTCGTGATTGCCTTGATTGCCGGCATAGTGGTCCACGAACTAATCCATGGTATCACCTGGGCTCATTTTGCCGAGAGCGGATGGAAGAGCATCAGCTTCGGCGTGATGTGGAAGATGCTCACCCCCTACTGCCATTGCAGCGAACCACTCAAAGTACGACCCTATATTTGGGGATCGCTCATGCCATTAATCATACTGGGATTCTTCCCTCTCCTACTAGGCTTCTGCCTCATGAGCGGACTGATGGTGGCATTTGGAGTGGTATTCGTTTCCGCAGCCGCCGGCGATATCTTAGTGGCCGGCAAACTCCTCAAAGAGGACCCTGCGAACATCGTTCTCGACCACCCCACCGAGGCTGGATGCATCATCTATGAAGATCAGCCCTCTCTAAAACAATAATCTATTAGAATAGCACCTTTCCTATGGACAAGAAAAATAGTAAGACTTTTGAAGAACGTTTGTTTCTCGACCTGAGAGACTACCTCTTATCTGTACATGAGATCGACGAAAGATTCCCCGATCAGTACGACATTGAAGAGAAATGGACCAAGATTGCTGAAGCATATTTGCCCGACGGCATCCGCGAGTTCCCAAACTACCCTACCGTGAGCCTAGGATGGATGATGTATATCGGAATGGCTGTGGCCAAATACTGGGACGATGCCTGGGAGATATACGGCAACATGGACGATATCTACACCCATTTACGAGACAAGGGCGGCTACGACGTGATGGACGAATACATACGTTCCAGCGTCTTATGCCTCGGAATGCCCGATTACGACACCACCGAACAACTGGTGCAAGAATGCGCAAATAGGACCTACGCCTTCCTGCGCCGCGAGGGCATCCAGTCGGCCACAAAGGAGGCCTTCGACGCCTATGTCGATTGCCTGCACCAGCTCTACATCATGGGCAGCGCCGTACAGCTACACCGCATGGGCTATCACATGGAAAGAATGTAAGGAGTATCTCCCTCGTAGTAAATAAAAAGGAAGAGGTTATGCTCTTCCTTTTTTTATGATTACAGCAACAGCAATAACTGATAGAGTCCTAAGGCCAGATAGTTTCCCATCGCATAGCCCAACAGGCCAATGCTTACGCCTGTAATCACGACTTGCTTGTTGCCCAATATGCCGGCCACCATAGGGACAAAAGGTGGCGAATTGATCAATGCCACAGAACTCACCATCACTGTGTCTCCATCAATCTTGAAAATCTTGGCCAAAATGATCTGCAACAGTATAGACCCGAAAATCACAAAGAAGATATACCACAGAATATTGAGGTGGTCAAAGATCTTAAGCTCTTGCACATTCACCATCGATGCTATCGACAAACAGAACACATATACCACATACAATCCCATATCGAAACTGATGTTCTGCCTATTCACGCCCTTAAACTGCGCCAATACCAAAGAGAACGTAGTCAAGATCAATATCAATACGGCAATATTCAGCTCGCCGCACAACAGCATCGTCAGGCCATACGATGCGCCTGCAACCAGCACAGTAAGTACCGCCAGCAACAACTTTTTCCTGAACGAATCTGCCTCCTGGACCGGCTCCTCGCCTACCTCATCAGCAGGCTTCGCCGTTTCCCTAGCTGGCAACATCTTTCGAAAGAACTGCTTGCCCAGAAAGATGACGAATATCAGATAGCAGCCCGTAGCAATCAAGTCATAGCTGGTCAGTATGATATAGAGGTTATCGCTCAGGTTCACCCCTTTGGCAATAGCGGCAATGTTGGGAATACCTCCAGTGTATATGCCCGTTGATACTGCGGCCACTTTAGCGAATTCCTCACTCATCATAGGATCCTTCGTATTGCCGAAAATGAAGAATCCCGCAATGGTCACAATCACGATAGAGGCCAGACCCGTCAGAAAAGCCTTCAGCGCATTAGGGGCCGACCAATTCTTGAAACTGCACCCAAACAGCATCAGCGGCAGACAAAGCGGCACCGCTAGATTCGATGCCAGATTGCAGACCTCTGCAGCTGTCGGGTCTACCAGTATCGTGTTGCCCATAGCTAAACCTATGATATATAGCACAGTCATGGGCGTGATTTTGTCTATCCATGTCCACTTCTTTGCCAGCATCATTACGCCCAAAGGCACTAGCAGTAGGTAGAGAAGCACCAATATCGTCTGCATCATTTCTTTCTTTTTGATTGTTCCAGTTCCTCTTTGAGGTACTTTCCTGTAAAACTATCCGGGCACGCTGCCACTTCTTCTGGGGTACCGCAACACACTACGCTGCCGCCCTTCGTGCCGCCGTCCGGACCCATGTCGATAATATGGTCGGCCACTTTGATCACATCCATATTATGCTCTATCACCAGCACGCTGTTTCCCTTGTCCACCAGCTTCTGCAGCACTTCCAGCAGCACCCTTATATCCTCAAAATGCAGTCCCGTTGTGGGCTCATCCAGGATATATAGCGTATTGCCCGTCTCGGGCTTGCTCAGTTCTGCAGCCAGCTTGATGCGCTGGGCTTCTCCGCCGCTCAGCGTCGTAGACTGCTGTCCCAGGGTCACGTATCCTAGACCCACATCGTTGATAGCCTTGAGTTTCCTATGTATCTTAGGATAAGCATCAAAGAATTCCACCGCCTCGCTTACCGTCATATTCAGCACATCCGAAATAGACTTGCCCTTATAGCGGATTTCCAATGTCTCACGATTATAGCGCTTGCCGTTGCAGACCTCGCAATTCACATACACGTCGGGAAGGAAGTTCATCTCTATCGTCCTCACGCCCGCGCCCTTGCATGCCTCACAGCGTCCACCGCTCACGTTGAACGAGAATCGGCCTGGCTTGTAGCCTCTGATACGGGCACTCGGCAACTGGGCAAAAAGCTGGCGTATATCGTCAAAGATACCCACATACGTGGCTGGGTTGCTCCTCGGCGTGCGGCCTATCGGGGCCTGGTCTATCTCTATCACCTTATCTATATGCTCTATGCCCGAAATGCTCTCATACGGCAGTGCCCGCTTCTGGGACCTGAAGAAGTGCTGGCTCAATATCGGATGCAGCGTCTCGTTCACAAGTGTCGACTTGCCGCTTCCGCTTACTCCCGTAATGCAGCAAAACACGCCTAACGGGATCTTCACTTCCACATTCTTCAAGTTATTGCCGCGGCAGCCCGTCAGCATCAGCATCTTCTCCTCATTCACTGCGCGGCGCTCCGGTATCTCTATGTCTTTGATGCGGTTCAGGTAGTCGCAGGTTAGCGACTTCCCCTTCAGGAACTGCTCTATCTTGCCTTTCGCCACCACTTTTCCGCCGTGCACTCCGGCTCCAGGTCCGATGTCCACCACGTAGTCCGCATTCAGTATCATATCGCGGTCGTGCTCCACCACTATCACGCTGTTGCCTAAGTCTCGCAGCTGCTTCAGCGAATCTATCAGCTTCAGGTTGTCTCGCTGATGCAGCCCTATCGAGGGCTCGTCGAGGATATAGAGCACGTTCACCAGCCTCGACCCAATCTGGGTGGCAAGCCTGATGCGCTGGCTCTCTCCGCCCGATAGCGATTTGCTGCTGCGGTTGAGCGACAGATACCCGATGCCCACGTCTATCATGAATTTCGTACGCGTCAGTATCTCTCTCAGTATTTCGTGGGCCACCTTGCGCTTCTGGTCATCCAGCTTGGATTCCAGCTGCCCTGCCCATTCATAGAATTCTACCAGGTCCATCGAGGCGGCTTCGCCTATATTCTTGCCGTCTATCAGGAAGTGCAGCGACTCACTCTTGAGGCGATAGCCGTGGCACTCGGGGCACTCTACCGAATTCATAAAGCTGTTGGCCCACTTCTGGATGCTCGCCGGACTCTCTTCCGACGCCATCTGCTGTATGTAGTACACTATGCCGGCAAATCCCGTCGAGCTTCCGTCCTCGCCAAATCCGCCTGTGTAGTCGCTCGTTCCGTAGAGTATCACGTTGATGGCCTCCTCGCTTATCCCCTCTATAGGGTCGTCTAGCGTGAACCCATACTGCCTGCCCAGCTTCTCCAGCTGCTTATACATATAGTTCGTCGCTGAGTATTTGCCTATCACCTCTATGGCGCCCTCCCTCATGCTCTTCTTCTTATCCGGTATCAGCTTGTCCAGGTCTATCTCCGTTATCGAGCCTAGGCCGTTGCATTTCGGACAGGCTCCATAGGGCGAGTTGAAGCTGAAGGTGTTTGGCTCCGGTTCTGGATAGGAGATGCCCGTTTCGGGATCCATCAGCATGCGGCTGAAATAGCGCACCTCGCCATTCTGGGCATCCAGTATCATCAGCACCCCCTTGCCCTGCTTGAAGGCCGTCTTCGCGGCCTCCCTCAGGCGGCCCTCGTTCTTCTCTCCCACTCTCATCCTATCCACCACCAGCTCTATATCGTGGGTCTTGTAGCGGTCCACCTGCATGTTGTAGGTCAGCTCGCGCACCTCGCCATCTACCCTCACCCGCAGGAATCCCTTCTTGGCCACCTGGGCAAAGAGTTCTCTGTAATGTCCCTTGCGGCGCTTCACCAGCGGCGCAAGCACCAGTATGTCTCTATCTGGGTAGGCCTCCTTGATCAGGCTCAGTATCTGGCTGTCGGTATACTTCACCATCCGCGCGCCGCTCACATTCGAATAGGCGTCGCCGATGCGGGCATACAGAAGCCTTACAAAGTCGTATATCTCGGTCACCGTGCCCACCGTCGATCGGGGATTCTTGTTTGTGGTCTTCTGCTCTATAGATATCACCGGACTCAGCCCGTTGATGCCGTCCACGTCCGGACGCTCCATATTGCCTATAAAGTGGCGCGCATAGGCCGAGAAGGTCTCCATATACCTGCGCTGTCCTTCAGCGAAAATGGTGTTGAAGGCCAGGCTCGACTTGCCGCTTCCGCTCAGTCCGGTAAACACCACCAGCTCGTTGCGGGGCAGGTCTATGTCTATATTCTGCAGGTTGTGCTCGCGCGCACCGAGTATTTCTAGTTTCATAGCTTGGTTACGGTATCGTTGCCCTTGCAGCGCATCACTTTGCCCTCTGCGGTGGGTATCTTCACTTTGTATGTCTTGTTGCCCTTGTTGGTCAGCCGGTCGGTCTGCAGCCAGGGGTTCAGCTCTCTCAGCATCTTGTAGGTCACGCCGTGATCCTTGCTAAACTGATAGATGTCCACATTCTGGCCTTTCAGCTCCACGGTGGTGCAGGGTATCTCTGGGTACTGCTCGCATTTGCGCACCCTGAACCCATAGGCCTGCGGACTCTGCATGATGGTCTTGATGGCCACTATGCGGTATACGTATCGCGTGGTCTCGTTGTTGAGGCGGGTGTCGTAGTAGCTCGCCACGTCCTGCTTCTTCATGCGGCTCTCCAGCCCGCCCTCTCCGCAGTTGTAGCTGGCGGCAGCGGCGGTCCAGCTGCCGAATCGGCGGTAGGCGGCCTTCAGGTACTTGCAGGCTGCCACGGTCGAGGCCTCCAGGTCCCAGCGCATGTCCACCTCGTCGTTGATCTCCAGCCCGTAGCTGATGCCCGTCGCCTTCATGAACTGCCAGTATCCGCTGGCCTTGGCCGGCGAGGTCACGTTGGCCAGCCCGCTCTCTGCCACACACAGGTACTTGAAGTCGTCAGGCACCCCCTGCTCCTTCAGTATCCGCTCTATGGTGGGGAAGCAGCGGTTCGCACGCTTTATGTAGCCCAGCATGCTGCTCTGCATATACATGTTGGCTATCAGTTCGCGGTCTAGCGATTCCCTCACATAGTAGGTCTCTATCGGCACCCTCTCTCCGGCAAACTCCACCCTCTCGGGTATCGTGGGCGAATATACGTGGTAGCCTGCCTGTATGGCCTTCTGGTGCACCTCCTCCGGGTTCTCCTTCTGGGAAGCATATATGAACACTTCTCCTCCTATTGCCGCCATCGAAAGCACGATAGCGGCAATGCTCAGATGTCTTACTGATTTAAAGGTCTTCTTCATTTTTTTCAGTCCTATTATTCGCAGCTGGGTATCACCTCGTCTCTGATGAAGCCGTAGTCGGCCACCTTGATTTCCTCTATCCAGCCCAGCACGTCGCCCTTCTGTACCATCTGGCCCTGCTTCACGCAGCTGTCTATCAGCCGGCCGGTGGTCAGCGCCTCTACGGGCACCAGGGCGTAGGCCGCCATGATGGTGCAGAATGTCGAGCCTGCCAGATAGCGGGTGCCCGGTGCCGGTGCCTGCGACTGGTCCTCGAAGTCCAGCTCCCATATCACCTGGCCCGATGCCGTTGCCACCACGGGCACGGCGTCTGGGTGCTTCTCCGTGATGTAGTTCAGCTTCACCGAGGGCTCCTGCGGTATCGGCTGGGCGCTTACCGGCTTCACCTGGTTCTTCTCGGCCTTCTCGGCGCGCAGCTGGGCCACCTCCTTATAGAAGCGATCCTTGGCCACGCCCGACTTGTAGTCGCGGTACTGGCGGTCGTGCATGGCAAACTCAAAGAGCTCCTCGTCGTCCTCGCCGCGATCCCAGCCCAGCTCTTCCATTTCTTTGATATACTGTGGCAGCACGTCGGGATAGGCATCCTGCGGGTCGCCTTCATAGAATTCCAGGTGGTTCAGCTTGGCCAGCTCCACAATCTGCGGATCCAGCTTGCCGGGCAGCTGTCCGGCCTTGCCCAGTATCATGTTCCAACTGTCCTTGTCTATCTGCGAGAATCTGGGCTTGCCCTGGGCCATGGCCATGAGGTTCATCACGGCAATGTTCTTCACATACTGGCTGAAGGGGGTCACCAGCGGAGGATAGCCCAGCATGGGCCAGATGTGCTCCACCTCGTTGAAGAGCTGCAGCATCAGGTCGTCGAGGCTCAGCTTGGGCTGGCCATTCTTCTGCAGTATCAGGTTCAGGGCGCTGCGCACACCCTTCAGGTCGTTGATCAGGCTGCCCATCATGCCGCCGGGCAGTCCGCTGCCCACCAGTATCGAGGTGCTGATCTTGTTGCGCGGGTCTATGTATAGGCCCAGGAAGTCGTCAATAAACTCCTGCGTCAGGTGGCGTGCCTCCATGTAGGCCGTCATGTCGATGTCCTTCACCAGGAATCCGTCGTCCTTCAGCATGGCCTGGGCGGCGATGATGCCGGGGTGCACCATGCCCCAAGCTAGCGGCTCCATGGCGGTGTCTATATAGTCGGCGCCGGCGCGGGCCACCTCCAGCACCGAGGCCATGGCGAATCCCGGACCCGAATGGCCGTGGTACTGCACCGTGATTCTCGGGTGGCGCTTCTTGATCTGGTACACCAGGTTGCCCAGCATGGCCGGACGCCCGATGCCCGCCATATCCTTGATGGCAATCTCGTCGGCGCCAAAGTCCACCAGCTGGTCCACCAGGCCGGTATAGTATTCTACCGTATGTATCGGCGAATGGGTGATGCTCAATGCAGCCTGGCTTATCATGCCGGCCTCGCGGGCATACTCTATCGACCCCTGCAGGTTGCGCGGATCGTTCAGTCCGCAGAAGGAGCGCATGATGTCCACCCCCTGCGCCTTCTTCACCTTCGGCATCAGCCGGCGCACGTCGCGCGGCACGCCGTTCATCCTCAGTCCGTTCAGGGCGCGCTCCAGCATGTGGGTCTGGATGCCCGCCTCGTTGAAGGTCTTGGTCCACTGGCGCACAGCCTTGTTGGGGTTCTCGCCATACATCAGGTTCACCTGCTCAAAGGCGCCGCCGTTGGTCTCCACGCGGTCAAAGCACCCCATCTCCACAATGGCGGGAGCTATCTTTACCAACTGGTCCACACGAGGCTGATACTTGCCCGACGACTGCCACATGTCGCGGTACACAAGGCTGAATTTTATTTCTTTAGACATAGCAATAGTTAGAGCGTTTAATGGTTTGCAATAATTCTTGATTTAATTGTTAATAACATTTAACGCCCGAAACATAAAAATATTGCCCCAAAACAAAAAAAGGTTCAAAGCCGCGGTGCGGCCACCCCTATCACTCGCCAGACTTCCCAACGCCCTCATAGGCCTGAATGATCCTTGTC
>JAKSMS010000050.1 GCA_024400415.1 Bacteroidales bacterium
ATGAAACGGCTCTCCCTGGCCGACATCTCGGCCTCCATCATCAATCCCGACTCCCTTACAGTCTATGAGGTCGATTTTGAGAACGACAAGGCTGTCAGTTTACAAGCCAACAAACTGCCTCGCCCTGATGTGCTGGGCTTTATTGGCGATTTCGACCGCTTCCGCATCAAGTTCACCAAGGTGAAGAAGACGGTCGGTCTCATCTACTCTGTGGAAGGCAGGTGGAGCTGGATAGGCGACAATGATTTTTTGAAGGACTTTAAGGGCACGATCTATATAGATTCTGTCAAAGTGCTGCCCCCGATGTGGGATTATGAGGAGGAATTCAACGCGTTCATTCATCGTACTGAGTACGGTATGATCTATGCCACCGTGGAACTCAACGACGAAAATGGTAACTCGTGGAAAGGCAGGGCATCCTATGAATATGATGTGGTTGACGGCCAATATCACTATTCCACCCTATCTCTCCAAGCCGACGGATACAGCAACAACGCCTACGAGGGAGTGATGACCACCAAAGAGGGCGCTAAGGTGTGCAACTGGGGCGATTTCCGTATTCCAGGCTCGGGCAGTCATGATACGGGCTGCGGCGAGTTCTCTCCCCGAGGCGGCAGAGGCTGGGAAAACTATGACATGATCAGTCAGGACCCGCTTCTTAGCGAACTGGACAGGGATTGGGCAGCGAATGGATATATATCTTGGAAGGAGAAGGACTGGGGGTATGAGAAGGTGCTGGAGACCTGCTATCTGAAAATTGTCCGCAATCAGGCACTCACTCGTGAAGACATCCTTGCCCTTGTGCCTCAAACCAGCACCCAGTTCTGGCAGTTCTGGGATTCGGCCCATCAGACTGAGGATGGATATGGTAGAGATTATTATCTCGACGAGGCAGTGATGGACGAGATGTACAATGGCAACTTTGAATTCATCGAGCAATTCTTGCCTGCCTGCTGGAAATGGTCAGACGGATTTGTGACAGAAGATATCTGTGAGGTTGACTATCAGCTCTGGAAGAAATACCCCAACCAGATAGAGGCCCTCGCCAAAAAGCACAACTACCTCAAGGTGCTGAAAGGCGTGATCGAGATGATGGAAGAATACGAAACTGAATAGCAGAAGGCTCCCCGATTGAGGGAGCCTTCTTGCTATTGGCGGTTTGCTATTGGCCTTATTTCAGATTGGCAAGAGCCTCCTTGATGCGGCGGCAGGCCTCGATGAGGAGGTCTTCGCTGGTGGCATAGGAGAGGCGGATGCAGGTGTCGTCGCCGAAGGCAGAGCCCATAACGGTGGCCACGTTGGCCTCGTTGAGCAGATAGAAGGCCATATCGGTGGAGTTAGCAATCACCTGGTCGCCAAACTTCTTGCCGTAGTATGAACTTACGTCGGGGAAGAAGTAGAAGGCGCCTTCAGGCATGGTGACCTTCAGGCCAGGAATCTCGGTGAGGAGGCCGTAGACGAGGTCGCGGCGCTTGCGGAAGGTCTCGCGCATATTGATAACGTCCTCGCTGGTGGTCGGGTCGAGCAGCATGGCTGCCACGGTGGCCTTCTGGGCGATGGAGCAGGTGGCGCTCGATACCTGGCCCTGCAGCTTGTTGCAGGCCTTGGCGATGGTCTTGGAGGCACCGATGTAGCCGATACGCCAGCCGGTCATGGCAAATCCCTTGGCAACGCCGTTCACGGTCACTACGCGCTCCTTGATGTCCTCAAACTGGGCCAGGCTCTGGTGGCGTCCCACGTAGTTGATGTGCTCATAGATCTCGTCGCACACAACGAAGATATTCTCGTGGCGGGCCACAACGTCGGCGATGGCGCGGAGCTCCTCCTTGCTGTAGAGCATGCCGGTAGGGTTGGACGGGCTGCTGAAGATGATCATCTTGGTCTTAGGAGTGATGGCGGCCTCGAGCTGCTCAGGGGTAACCTTGAACTTGTTCTCAATCTTGGTCTTCACGTATACGGGAGTACCCTCGGCGAGGCGTACGAACTCCTTGTAGGATACCCAGAAAGGAGTAGGGATAATCACCTCATCGCCAGGGTTGACGAGCACCTGTACCACCTGGTAGAGGGCCTGCTTGCCACCGGTAGAAACCACGATCTGCTCTGGGGTGAACTCCAGGCCGTTGTCGCGCTTGAACTTGGTGCAGATGGCCTCGCGCAGGTCGGCATAGCCGGGCACGGGAGGATAGTGGGTGAAGTTGTCGTCGATAGCCTTCTTGCCGGCCTCCTTGATGATCTCGGGGGTGTTGAAGTCAGGTTCGCCGATAGAGAGGCTGATCACGTCTTTGCCCTGGGCCTTGAGTTCGCGGGCCTTGGCGGTCATGGCGAGGGTCTCGCTCTCGGCCATGTTCAGGATTCTATTACTGAGTATTTCCATTGGTTATATGATTTATATTATTGATTCTAAGCGAAGTGTACGCATTTCTCATAATGCATACAGATGCAAATATACACATTTTTTGTCGATAATTGCAAAAAAAATATCAATTATCGCGAATCTTCTTGCCAATCTGTGTATTGACAAGGGCCTATCTCCGATATATCTGCGGCATATGTGCTATATATGTGCTATATGTGTGCTATATATGTGCTATATATGTACTATGCTATAGGATAGCAGAAATATAGCACATATATAGCACATATATAGCAGATATGACACGTTTGTGCCAGAGTTATAGGGGGGATAGGGGCTATTTCTATGCTTTTGGACTAGGAGGAGGGATGGGGCAGCGGGCCGATATGGGTGGGAGAATTTTTAATGAAATGAATTTATTGGCTCTTGCATTGAAATTTTTTTCGTATATTTGTGGTCTCTAACAATTATATCAATAAATACATAAATACTTGAAATTATGGCAAAAGAGACTATGACTCCGGAAGAGATCAAGAAGGAAAAACTGAAAATTTTGCAGAGCACGCTTGAGAAGATTGAAAAGAACTACGGCAAAGGCGCTGTGATGTCGCTCGGCGACCGTCCGAAGCAGAACATCGAGGTGATATCTACCGGCTCGCTGAGCCTCGACTTGGCTCTGGGCGTTGGCGGATTTCCGAAAGGCCGTATCATTGAGATATATGGTCCTGAATCGTCGGGTAAGACTACCCTGGCCATCCATGCTGTGGCTGAGTCGCAGAAGCAGGGCGGCATTGCTGCATTTATCGATGCGGAGCATGCTTTCGACCCTGTGTATGCCAAGAAGTTGGGCGTGGATGTGGACAACCTCTTGGTGTCGCAGCCCGACAATGGCGAGCAGGCGCTGGAGATTGCCGACAGCCTGATTCGCTCGGGCTCGATAGACATTATCGTGATCGACTCTGTGGCCGCGCTGACTCCTAAGGCTGAGATCGAGGGTGAGATGGGCGACTCTAGAGTGGGCCTGCAGGCTAGACTGATGAGCCAGGCGCTGCGCAAGCTTACTGCCACCATCAGCAAGACGAACTGCTGCTGCATCTTCATCAACCAGCTGAGAGAGAAGATCGGCGTGATGTTTGGCAACCCTGAGACTACCACCGGCGGCAACGCTTTGAAGTTCTACTCCTCGGTGAGAATCGACATCCGCAGAAGCCAGGCTATCAAGGATGGCGACCAGAACGTGGGCAACCGCGTGAAGGTGAAGGTGGTGAAGAACAAGGTGGCACCTCCTTTCCGCTCTTGCGAGTTCGACCTGATGTTCGGCGAGGGCATCAGCAAGGTGGGCGAGATTATCGATATGGGCGTGGAGCTTGACATTGTGAAGAAGTCGGGCTCGTGGTTCAGCTACAACGATTCTAAACTGGCCCAGGGCCGCGAAGGCGCCAAGCAGCTGCTGAAAGACAATCCTGAGCTGTGCGAGGAAATCGAGGCAAAGATTCGCGAGGCTGTGAATGCCGGAGAGAATAATCAGTAAAGACATGAAAAAGATTCTTTTGATAGTTGCGGTGCTGCTCTTTGGCGGCAGCACCTTTGCCCAGAACGTGATAGGCGATCCGGTGTACTATTCCGACAGCACGCAGTATCGTCCGGGACATGGAATGGGCTATGAGAATACGCGTCATGTGCGCCCCTACCGGCCTGTGCGCCAGCAGAAGGGTTTTGACTTCAACCAGGTGTTTGCCGAAAGCCGCCTGATGTTTGGAGGCCTGGATGCAGCGTGGGGCGTGGAACTGGCCTATGTGCCTGGCGACTGGGGCGGATATGTGTCGAATATGTGGGGCGTAAGGTACGACTATATGTCGGCTGGCGCCATATATAGGCTCTCTGGCTCTGAGGCTGAGCACGACTGGCAGCTGTACGGCGGCTTGCTGTTTGGCCCCGGCATGGGCTGCGAAGGCGGCGTCAGATTGGCATTCGACAACTTTGGCCGCAACAACTTCTCGTGGTGGAGCGCCTCTGTGGGCTTTGGCTCCATACAGGGGTACGGCTTTGTAAAGCTGGGCCTTTCCATCGGATTGTCAGCCATCACCTTGATTGACCTTCTTTAATCTTATCACCTTTGCAGATCACACCTTATGTATCAGATTGACGAGCGACGCGAAGCGCTGGAGATTCAGGCTAAGTATGAGGAATTGCTGGAAGCCTGTAAGAAAATTAAGACGCTTACCCAACAGGAGGAAGATGACATCTTTCGTGCCTATTCGATTGCGAACCAGGCTCATGCGGGCACTCGCCGTAAGTCTGGCGAACCCTATATCTTCCACCCGCTGGCTGTGGCTCTGATAGCCGTCAAGGAGGTGGGCCTGGGTCCGATTGCCGTGATCTGCGCGCTGCTCCACGACGTGGTGGAGGATACCGACATCACCCTCGACCAGCTGCGGATGGTGTTTGGCGAAAGGGTGGCCGTGATTGTGGACGGTGTGACGAAGATTGACGACGTGACTGTGCTGCAACAGGCTGACTCTAAGCAGGCCGAGAATTATCGTAAGATTCTGCTCTCGATGTGCAACGACGCCTACGTGATATTCCTCAAGCTGTGCGACCGCCTTCACAATATGCGCACGCTAGGTTCGATGAAGGACACGAAGAAGCTGGCCATCTCGTCGGAAACGCAGTATCTCTACATTCCGCTGGCCCACCGCTTGGGACTCTACACGATCAAGACGGAGCTGGAGGAGCTGGTGATGCGCTATACCAACCCGATCAAATATGCCGAAATCGAGGCTAAGATAAATCTGAGTGCCGGCACGGAGCTGCTGCTGAAGGACTGCCTGACGGCGCCCATTTGCAAGATACTGGATTCGCACGGATATAGATATAGGATCAAGACGAGGATCAAGAGCGTGTATTCCTGCTTTAAGAAGATGGAGAACAAGCACGTGGACTTCGACGAGATCTACGACCTCTACGCTATGCGCATCATTCTGGATGTGCCTAAGGAGATGGAAAAGGAGGAGTGCTTCAGGGTATATGCCCTCATTTCGCAGCAGTTTCCGCCTAATCCTAACCGCTTCCGCGACTGGATAACGGTGCCTAAGAGCAACGGCTACGAGTCGTTGCAGACTACGGTGATGACCCCTATCGGCCGTTGGGTGGAAATCCAGATACGCACCGACAGGATGGACAACATCGCCGAAAAGGGTATGGCTGCCCACTTCCTGTATAAGGAGGCTCACCCGGAAGAGAATATCGAGAACAATCCGGTAGAGGAGTGGCTGCAGCAGATTCGCTCCACGCTGGAGAATACCGACAAGAGTGCACTCGACCTCGTGGAGGAATTCAAGGAGAGCCTGTATACCAAGGAGATATACCTCTTTACGCCTAAGGGCGAGACGGTAAAGCTGCCGTTCCATTCTACGGTGTTGGACTTTGCCTTTGCCATCCATACCGATTTGGGCCTTCATTGCATAGGTGCCAAGGTGAACGCCAAGGTGGTGCCGATAGGCTATAGGCTGCATAGCGGCGAGCAGGTGCAGGTGCTGACGTCGCGAAACGTGAATCCATCAGAGAGCTGGCTGGAGGAGGTGAAGACCTCACGCGCCAAAGAGCATATCAAGAATTACCTCCGCGAGCAGCGCAAGGTATTCCATGATCAAGGCAAGGAGATGCTCATGAATTATTGCAAGCAGCTGGGTATCAAGATGGAATATGCCGCAATCAAGTCAAAGATGAAGAACTACTTCGGTCTGACTTCTGGTACGGACCTATACTACCAGATAGTGAAGGGCGAGATTGGATCGAAAGAGGTGGCCCAATGTTTTGGCAAGGCCAAGGCTTCGCCAAGCATGTTCTTCCTTGGGCCCTATAGGAATATGTTTGAGGCTGACGATAATGACGCCCAAAAACTGAAAAACGATCCAGATGGCGCCTCGGCGCTGAGCAGCCATTTGTCGCCACTAAACTATGAGGTGGACGAGAATTATTCGGACTTTGAGGTGATGCCGGCGCCCTGTTGCAAACCGGTACAGGGGGATACGGTGGTTGGCATCAAGGACGGCGACAAAATCATGATCCATCGTACCAACTGCAAGGTGGCCATGGACGAGATGGCCAACCACGAAGATAAGATTGTGCGAACGAAATGGCGTGAGGGAGAGAAGGTTTCGTTCCTGACGGGTATTGCCTTCACGGCTATCGATAGGAAGGGCCTTTTGCAGGAACTTACCCAGGTGATCACCCAAGATATGGATCTGAACATGCGAGCCCTCACAATCGAGGCCTCGGAGGGAGTATGCAAAGGGGTGGTGATGCTCTATGTGAATAATCTAGACAACATCAACCAGCTGATCTCTAATATCACCTCGATAGTAGGCGTTACCAATGTGAGACGCGTCTAGTTGCGCTGTTTCTTAAAGATTTTATGACGCCAGCGACTTACTATCTTTGACCAGAAGGACTGGTCGAAGAGGGGGGAGTCGGTTGTGGCAATGAGGGTGAGCAGTATGCCTATGGGCAATAGCACGAATGTAGACATCCACATGCCGATGGGGCCCATGGCGCCAGAGCGCACAGCCTTCTCGGCAATCATTCCAATGACGTAGTAGAACACGAAGAATGCCACAGAAGCCACAAGGGGCATTCCAAGGCCGCCTTTGCGCACAATAGAGCCGAAGGGTGCTCCGATAAGGAATAGCAGCAGGCAAGCCACTGAGAGGGTGTATTTGCGCTGCCATTCGATATAGTGGCGGTTGATGTATTCATTTTCGCTATAGATGATGGAACTATAGGTCTTGACATCGTTGAGTGCCTGCTGGGCATAGAAGATGGCTTGCTGGTGGACAGAATTCTGCTTGGATGGCCTCAGTTGTTTGATCCGTTCTCGGATGGGCAGTTGCTTTGAGACAGCAGTCTGTAGGGTGTCGGAGAGTTTGAAGCAGGGCAGCTTGTCCATAAGCACCATGTTGCATTCTTGGAAGCGGTCGTCGCGTCGATGCTCGAGATCGGTGATGGTGCTGTCGAGCTGCACCACATTGAGCATTTGGTATGACCCGCTGAAGAAGTCGCGACTGGAGGTGTCGAACTTAAACGATGAGATATCGAAAGTGATGATCTGGGTGTCGAACTGGATGCTGGTAAAGGGACGCGACATCCAGTTATCGGCCGAAGCATCTTCCATGTAGGTGTATCCGTCGTTCAGGGTGAAGATCATGTAGTGGTCGTCGGGACTAGACTGCAGGTATCCGTTGTCGGCCACCACAACGTTGGTCTGTGTGGTGCCGTTGCTGTGGTCGTATACGATGATGTCCTGCAGGGTGCCGTCGGGGAGTTTCTTGTTGGCACGGATGACGTAGTTGTCGATGTCGCTATAGTATTCGCTTGGGCGTATATTGATGGCTGGTTTCTTGCGTGTGACGTCGTAGAGTATCTGCTTGTAGCGGAGCATGGCTACGGGCATGACGTTGTTGGCAAAATAGAAGGCCACTCCGGTAAGCAGTATGGCCACAAATGCCATAGGCATCATGACCCTGCGAACGGAAATGCCGCCGGCCTTCATGGCTACGAGTTCGTATTTCTCTCCGAAATTGCCCATGGTCATGATGCTGGCAAAGAGCACGGCAATAGGCAATGCCATGGGAACAAACGTGGCGGATGCCCAGAAGATAAGTTCGGCAATGACACTAAAATCCAAGCCTTTGCCCACCATGTCGTCGATGTACTTCCATAGGAACTGCATCAGCAGCACAAAGATGGCAATGGCAAAGGTGAGGGCCAGAGGCCCTAAGAAGGATTTCAGAATCAGTTTGTCGATCTTCTTCATGCGGTGGCGCCTAATAGTTTAGAACATGCCTCGTATCCAACGCCAAAGGTCGTTTCCGTTGGCCAAAACCATGAGCAGAAGCAGCAGTATCATACCTACATTCTGCGCATATTCGAGGAATTTCTCAGAAGGTTTGCGGCGGGTAATCATCTCCCACAGGGTGAATACGATGTGTCCGCCGTCAAGTCCTGGGATAGGGATGATGTTCATGAAGGCCAGTATGAGTGCCAGCATGGCTGTGATGTTCCAGAACGACTGCCAGTTCCACTCTTCAGGGAACAGGCTTCCGAGGGTGCCGAATCCGCCAAGATTCTGGGCGCCTCCCTTATGGAACAGTATGCCGAGAGACTTGACATAATTGGCCAAGTAGTTGCAGCCAAAGCTGATGCCGGCCGGTATCGCCTGGAAGAAGGTATAGTCGGTATGAGATACTTCGTAGACTTCGATAGGAGACTTGAGCTGAACGCCGATCTTACCATCTGATGGCAGGTCGATCTGTACCTCTTGAAGCTGTTCGCCGCGGTAGAAGCTGATGGCCACCGGTGTGCCTTTGCATTCGGCCAGTTTGCCGCTGATGGCGGGATAGGATTCCATGGGCTCACCATTGATGGCCACCACTCGGTCGTCGGCCAGCATGCCTGCCTTCTTGGCAGGGCTGCCTGCAACGAAGTCTTTCACTACGAATGGTGCGATAGGCGCCATAATCATCTTAGGCTGTTCCTCGTTGAGGCGCTCTATCAGTTTTCCGGACAGGGACAGCTCAACATAGCCTGTGGAGTCTGGCCAGCCGAGCGAGTCTTTATAGTGGCGCAGCACGGTAACCATCTTTGGACTGCTGAGTATCAGTTTGGTCTGAGCCTCAGCAAAGTCATTCTGCTCTACGCCGTCGATGGCATAGAGGATATCTCCGTTCTCAAAGCCCTCGTCGAGCAGTATCTGGTGGTATTCGTAGCCGAGTTCGGCATTGTGGAGCGGCAGTTCGTCTTGTCCCCAATGGGCAAAGATGCAGGTGTATATCAGCAATGCTGAGATGAAGTTCACCAGAACGCCGCCGCTAATGATGCAGAGGCGCTGCCATGCCTTTTTCGAACGATATTCCCAAGGTTGAGGCTCGCTCTCCAAGTCTTCAGAGGACTTGGTTTCGTCAATCATGCCGGCTATGTCGCAATAGCCGCCCAGAGGAATCCAGCCGATACCCCACAGGGTGTTGTCGGGCTCTTTCTCTTCCCATTCTTGAGGTGTCTCGGCATTGAAGAATAGGAAATGCCATTTCCCATCGAATTTCTTCGCTTTGAAGAGGGAGAACTTCCAGTTAAAGAATAGGTAGAAGCGTCTCACCCTGGTATGGAACAGCTTGGCAAATCCCAAGTGGCCGAATTCGTGGGTGATGACTAGCAGCGAGAGGCTGAGTATGAGTGCAAGAACTTTCATTTATCTGCTTTGATTTCTGATGATATTGTCGGTTTCGAAAAGATCGTCTAAGGTGGGGTTTGGTATGAAGCGGGCCTGAGCCATCTGGTTGCCGACAAAGTCGGCGATATCGATGAATCTGAGGCTGCCATCGATGAATTTTTGCACGGCCACTTCGTTGGCGGCATTCATCACGCAGGGGATATTTCCTCCGCGACGGATGGCCTCATAGGCCAACGGCAGGCACCGGAAGGTTTCTGTGTCGGGCTTGGTGAATGTGAGCTGCGAGTGCTGTTCAAAACTGAGACGTGGCAGGGGGCTCTCTATGCGGTTGGGGAAGCTGAAGGCAAACTGGATAGGGGTCTCCATGGTCGGCACTCCCAACTGGGCTTTGATAGATCCGTCCTCGAACTGTACCATAGAATGCACGATAGACTGCGGATGCACCACCACCTCAATCTGGTCAACCTCTACGCCGAACAGCCATTTGGCCTCGATCACCTCCAAGCCTTTGTTCATCAGGCTGGCCGAGTCGATGGTCACCTTGCGGCCCATGCTCCAGTTGGGGTGCTTGAGGGCGTCGGCAAGGGTCACCTGCTCGAGAAACTCGCGGTCCTTGCCTAAGAAAGGTCCGCCAGAAGCAGTAAGGAGAATCTTGTCCAGCTTATTGTGCGTCTCGCCAATCAGGCACTGGAATATGGCCGAGTGCTCTGAATCGACTGGCAGTATTGGCACGTGGTTCTTTATGGCCGATTCGGTCACTATCTTGCCGGCCACTACCATGGTCTCCTTGTTGGCCAAGGCGATAGGCTTATGGTGCTCTATGGCACGCAGGGTAGGCTTCAGTCCGGCAAATCCCACGATGGAGGCCAGCACCAGGTCGATGGAGTCCATCTCCATGAGGTCGGCCATAGAGTCTGCGCCAGCAAATACCTTGATGTCATGATGGTCGAGTGCGTCTTGCACCTGCTGGTACTTTCCTTTGTCGGCTATCACCACGGCGTTAGGTTCAAACTCAATAGCCTGCTCGATTAATAGGTCGGCATTGCTGCCGGCGCAGAGCACCTCCACCGAGAAGAGGTCCCGGTGACTGCGGATTACATTGAGTGCCTGGGTACCGATAGATCCGGTAGAGCCTAAGATTGCGATACGTTTCATTTCTTAATCTGATATAGCGCCTCCACTTCGCGACGCAGCATGCTGTCGGCTTTGCTGTGGGTGTAGTTTACGGGTTTCACCTTCTTGGCAGTGTCGGTGGCTCCGATTTCGGATTCGGGAGCCATCTCTTCTCCCAAGAGTGCGGCCTGTATGTTCTGGATCAGTATCTCTTGATTCTCCACCACGTGCTCAAGCGAGTCTATCACATGGGCATTCTGGTAGGTCTGGTCCACCATGTCCTGATTGGCATAGCCGGGAATATATTCGCGAATGGGGGTAAAAGCTATAATAATAATAGTAATAACAATCAGCAGTATGACACTCAGGCCTACCCCCACAAAAACGTTGATGCCCGTAAGCTTGTAGGAAAAGCTCTCTTTCAAGGTCTCGTCGTCCACTATCACTAGCCTATGGGTGCCCTTCAGGGTATTGAAGACACCTTTGAGCGAGGCGATGCGGTCTTTGACCTTAGAGATGGTTTCTTTGAGTGGCTTCATTTTGCTTAAAAAAGGCGCAGCCGCACGGCCGCGCCTTATTATGTTTTGAGAATTATTTCTATTAAAAGAACAGGCTGCGCTGATCCTTGATGATAGCATATTCCTTCAGGATCTGAACCAGCTTCTGGAGGTATGCCTTCTGCTGAGCGCTCTGGGCCATGTTGGCGCGGATAGCCTCTGGGTCGAGTGCTGGCTGTGCCTGAATGTTGAAAGGCTGAACCATGTATACGCCGGCGGAACCCTTGATAGGACCAAGCACCTTGTCGCCCTTAGCGGCCGAGATGGCGCCAATCACCTTAGGCTCCATGCCAAATGCGCCGAGGTAGTAGCTGTTGTAGCTGATGCCGCTAACGGTATCGATGGTAGCACCCAGCTTAACTGCCATTGCGTTGAGGTCTTTGCTCTCCTTAGCTGCAGCCTCAGCCTTAGCCATGAGGATTTCCTTCTTCTTCTCGAGACGTACGTTGGCCTCGATCATGTCGTGGATCTGAGCGAGCTCAGGAACGCCCTTCTTGAATACTTCCTTAACGGCAGCCACGATGTACATGTCCTCAGACTCGAATACCTGCTGAGCCACGTCGCCAGCCTTGGTGTCCTTGTTGAATGCCCAGCGAACCATCTCGCGTACATTCTTAAGGTTAGCCACGTTGTAGTCCATTATGCGGCTGTAGCTGTTGCGGATGGCGAGGTTCTGCTGCTGAGCAGCAGCGAGCATCTCCTGATAGGTGTGGTTCTGGCCCATGAACTTGGTGGCCTCGTTGTAGATGTTGCGAGAGGTGCTTGCGCTTGGAGCGATTTCGTGAGCAATCAGTGCTACGCGATATTTGGTGGTAGCGGCGGTCTTGCCGGTAACCTTAACTACATAGTATCCGATGTTGCGTGGGTCAGCGTAGGTGAACACGCCGCCAACCTGAGTCTTGATGATGTCCTCGTTCAGCATGCCGAAGGCGCCGTCGATCATCCAAGTGGTGTCGGCACCATTCTGAGGCACGTCGCTGTACTGAGCCATAGCGTCTTCAAGGGAGATCTTGTTGCTCTTGAGCATAGCGGCAACGCTGTCGGCGCGCAGCTTGGCAGCCTCGTCGTTGCGGGTAACGGTGTTCTGGCCAGCCTTGTCGTTGTGCACGTAGATAACGGTGGCACGCATGCTGTCAGGACGAGCCTGAGAGGCGAGCACCTTGCCCATAAACCAGTTGTTGTTGAACTGCATAGGCTCGATATAGTTGCCGGCGCCGATTCTAGGAATGATGGTGTCGAAAGGAGCAGGCATCTGGCTAGCCTTTACATAGGTAGAGTCGTAGTGGTTCTGGGTTGAGTTTACGAAGAATGGAATATTCTCGTCAGGAGTGGTCTTGAACTCGTCCCACTCTTTCATTACGTCGTTCTGTATCTCGTCCAGGTCGGCCTGGGTTGGAGCCACGTTGAACACCACGTAGTGGATCTCGCGCAGTTCTTCAGACTGGCGGAATTCCTCTTTGTGCTGGTCGTAATACTTCTTATAGTCGTCCTCGCTGATGGCGGCCTCGTCGTCAGAAACGCTCTCGAGAGGGAGTCTGATCAGGCAGGCGTCAGCCACGTTCTTGCTCAGGTCGGACACTTTCTGGGCGAGTGCCTTTGGGGTGTAGAAACCCTTGCTGATGAGGCTGCTGTATTTGGTATACATGCGGTTGTCCATAGCGGTGTTCTGCAGTTCGAGCCACTGGGCCTGCTGTGCCTCGTCGAGCTCGTTGAAGTGCTCTGAGTAGTATTTTACCACCTCGAGGTTCACCATGCCGGTAGCAGGATCTGCAAGATACTGCATTACGAATGGGTCCTTAACCTTGCCAGCGAACATAGCGCTGAGCTCGGCGTTGCTTACGTTCAAACCAAGTTTCTCAACTTCGGCCATGGTCAGCTTGTCCATGATCATCTTCTCCCAAACTTCGCTGCGGATCGACTGCTCCTGCTCGTTGGTGAACTGCTCGATGCCATACTGAGCCTTGAGGGCCTCTTCTCTCTGCTTGATCTGATCGTCAAATGCCTGGTAGGAAATCTCCTCACCGTTCACTTTTGCAAAGTAGTTTGCCTGAGAGAACAGACTTCTAACACTGTCATCGCCAATGATGAATGCAACGATAGCCAGTGCTACTAAGAGTACTGCTACCCACGCATGCTTTCTAATGCTTCCAATAATTCCCATTTTTTTCTTTTTTTCTTTTCTTTGCGGCACGGATGTGCCTATGTGATTTTTATTATTAATTACAATTTTAAGGCTGCAAATTTACAAAGAAATTTCCGTGTGCGAAAGTTTTTTTGCATAAAAATCTATCGCCATATATTTATATGGCTGCATATCAGCCTATTCATGTTGCGGCCAATTGCTAGAATTCGGCCTGAAAAATGAATGGTAATAGGCATTCTACGCCATCAAAAACACGAATTTTGCCCCCTTCGAGATAGGTCAGGATGCGCATCTTCCTGCCTTGCCGGCCCTCATATTCGGCCATCACTTGCCGGCAGGCACCGCAGGGCGCCGCCTCGGTCAGCTCCCCCTTAGGGTTCACACCCACCACGGCCAAGGCCTCCATCGCAGCCTCAGGATAGCGTGCCGAGGCGGCAAACATGGCCGTCCGCTCGGCGCAAAGCCCCGACGGGTAGGCCAGATTCTCCTGGTTGCTGCCCTCCACTATAGTGCCGTCCCCCAGCCTTATGGCTGCGCCCACTCTGAAGTGGGAATAAGGCACATAGGCACTCTCCGTTGCGCCTAGCGCATGCTGCATCAAGTTGCGGTCCTCCTCAGGCAGTTCGGCCATCGATTCATACTCTCTATATGAGATTGTCAGCGTCTTTTCCATTTTTTTTAGTGATTATATACAAGTTGTCCACAATGACAGTAGAAACTCTCTCTTTGCTTGCGCAAAGAATTAACTTCGTTGATGTTTCCTCACTCCGGCCTCAAGTGCAAGCACTATTCGCTATTATTTAATCTTGATTCAGCGGTGCTCATGGCCTACGACACGGGCGCTCCGTTTCGAAACATTGAGACTGTGCCAAAGGCTGCAAGCACCTTTGTATTGAATCCAATGACAGCGAGCAAAGAAATTATCAGAAATTTATCAGAAATTCTGTGTGCGTAGATTTATTTCTGGA
>JAKSMS010000051.1 GCA_024400415.1 Bacteroidales bacterium
TATCTCAAATAGAACAGAAATCTCCTGAAAGCAATTTTTAGAGGTAACCTTAAATAAATATAAAAAGTGGGCCGGATGGATCTTATGTCGGAAATGTTTTGTAACTTTGCATCTCATTACGTAAAGGAATGAATTTGATCAAGCATATCTTAACTCTCTTTGGATCAAAGGCTAGTGTGCCTGAAGATTCGAATGACAATATTGATAATAGCATGAAATACCTCATAGTGGGACTTGGCAACGTGGGCGCTGAATACGAAGGCACGCGTCATAATTCGGGATTCATGGTGGTGGACGCCTTGGCTAAAGAGGCTGATGCCAAATGGAGCCTGGAGCGCCATGCCTACCGCACGGAGGTGCGCCACAAGGGCCGCATACTCGTGCTCATCAAGCCTACCACCTATATGAACCTCAGCGGCAAGGCTGTGAAGTACTGGCTGCAGGCTGAGAAGATCGAGCTGGCCAACCTGCTGGTGATCTCTGACGATATCGCATTGCCTGTGGGCACTCTGCGCATGAAGAAGCAGGGCAGCGGCGGCGGCCACAATGGATTGGGCAATATCGAGCAGCTGCTGGGCACCAATGCTTATGCCCGCCTGAGGGTGGGCGTGGGCGACAACTTCTCGCGCGGCCGCCAGATCGACTATGTGCTGGGCGCCTTCTCGGCTGAGGAGCATGCGCTTCTCGACCCGGCCATCGAGCAGGCTAAGGATGCCGTAAAGGCTTATGCCACAGTGGGTCCTGACCGCGCTATGAATGTGTGCAACACCAAAAAGAAGAAGGATGAGGCTGCTGGCAATTGATGTGGGCAACACCCGTACCAAGACGGCTCTCTGGGAAGGGGGCCTGCGCAAGGAGTGGGACCACATGCCGGTGGATATGGCGTTGGCTTCGGTGACGGGCGAGATGCCCGACTGGAAGCAGGCGTTGCCTCAGGCGGAGGTGGCCGTGCTCACGGCCGAAACGCCGCTGCCGATAAGGGTGGACTACCGCACTCCCGGCACGCTGGGTGCCGACCGCAAGGCGGCTGCCTGCGGGGCCTGGGCCTTGGCTAAGGGAAAAAACTGCGTGGTGATTGATGCCGGCACCTGCATCACGATAGACCTGCTCGACTCTGATGGAATCTATCAGGGAGGCGCCATCCTGCCGGGATTAAGGATGAAATTTGACGCTCTGAATACTTTTACGGCCAGATTGCCGTTATTAAATATTGCTGATGGCCTTGCCATGCCTGCCGACGAGCTTACCGGCAAGAGCACTGAGGAGTCGATGGCTGTGGGCGTGCTTGCCGCCACTCGGCTTGAGGTGGAGGCCTTCGTGAAGAGATACAGAGAGTTGTATGGCAGCGTAGAGGTGATAGTGACGGGCGGCGATGCCGAAACTATTGCGCCTGCTTCTGCAATAATTGAGAAAGACCTAGTACTAATCGGATTAAAAGAGATTGCCGAATCGATGATTCGCAAATCGGAGAATAGAACCTTATGAAAAAGATATTCATCATACTAGCCCTCGCGTTTCTGGCTGCCTGTCCGGCAATGGCGCAGAATGGCTTCAATGTGCCGTATTCCCAATATGGCATTGGCGAATGCAATATGCCGTTCAACATGCCTTTTGCTGCCAGCATGGGCGGCGTCAGCTATACCCGCTCGGGCAACAACTTCATCAATCCCTTCAACCCTGCCTCGTATGCCCAGATTGAGAAGGAGACCTTTGTGTTCGATATGGGCCTGAATATTGAGATGAGCACGCTGAAGGACCGCAACAGCAGCCTTTTTGATGCCGACGGCAACCTGTCGTACCTCACCATAGGCATGCCTGTCACCCGCTGGTGGAAGACCAGCCTGGGCCTGATGCCTTATAGCGACGTGAACTACCAGTCGGTGCAGTCTAACGTGGACACGACCCTTTTCGGCACGGTGAAGAACGTGTATGAGGGTGTGGGCGAGGTGTCTCAGATCTTTTGGGGCAACGGCTTCAATATCCTGAAGAACCTGAGCGTGGGTGTGAATGTCAACTATCTCTACGGCTCGGTGCAGAAGGCTATCAGCTATGATTTCGACAAGGGCGACACCTCTATGTACTTCATCAATTCGCGCAGACTGAAGAACACCTATATCAGCAATCTGAATTTCGACCTCGGCATGCAGTACTATCAGCCGCTCGGCCAGAAGTATACCCTTGGCCTTGGCCTTGTGGTGAAGCCTCACCGCACGATGAGCGTGAAGGATAATTCGCTGGTGTATACCTATATGTCTGACGAGTCGCTCCGCGACACTATCTTCCCGGCGCCGGGCGTGAACAATGAGTATCTGAGCACGCTGGAGCAGCCTTTCTCCCTGGGCGTAGGCCTCTCGCTGGCTCGCAACGGCCGCTGGCTCGTGGCAGCAGACTTTACCTATGCCGCCAGCAGCGGACTGAAATATACCGAGAACGACACTATCAACCTCTTCGGCCGCAGCGTGCTGCGCTACGACAACGACCTGAAGGGGGCGCTGGGATTTGAGCTCACGGGCGACAAGAACTCCTCGAAGTATTTCCAGCGCATCAGCTGGAGGGCCGGCGTGCACTATGAGCAGGGCAAGCTGATACTCGACCTCAACGGCGTCGACACCAAGCTCAATGAGTGGGGCCTGGGATGCGGAGCCTCTCTGCCTATGCGCAAGGGCCGCTCGGTGCTCAACCTGAGTCTGGGCTATCGCAGCTTTGGCAGCGTGGATCCTCTCCAGCGCAACTGCTTCACCTTTGGCGTGTCGATAGGCAGCTGCGAATCTTGGTTTGTAAAGCGCAAGTATAACTAGAAATAATCAAATCGTATAACTCTAAAACTGATAACATAAAAAAATGAAAACAGCAAAAATGATGATTCTGGCAGTCGTAATGACTGTCGTGGCATTTGGAGCCAAGGCCCAGAAATGGGGCGCAACACCAGAAGACAGTATTCGCAACATCACGAACTACTCTCTTTACAACGAGTCATACAAGCAGAAACTCTATTCCGAGGCCTACACTCCTTGGAAACAGCTTATCACCGACCTCCCCAAACGTCATAAGAATGACTATATCAATGGAGCCACCATTCTAAAGAACATGATCAACAAGGCTGCTACCGCTGAGGAGCGCGAAGGCTATATTGCCGAGCTTATGGCCCTGTATGACAAGCGTATCGAGAACTTCGGCGAGAAGGCTACCAACCTTGCACGCAAGGCCCTCGACCTCGAGAGCATCAAGCGTGGAGCAGCCCTCCAGGAGTACTATGGCTATTATGAGGCTGCTATGCATGCCGACTCTATCGAGCACAAGCTTGAGGCCAGCTATGTATACAAATTCTTCGAGGCCACCATCGCCTACGTGGCTAAGGGATATGCCGACAGCTCTCTCGTGGTGGACAACTACGACATGGCTAGCGAGCAGCTCGACGCTGAACTCCGCAAAGAGGCTGCCAAAGAGCAGGCCGGCCAGAAGAACCGCGCTGAGGACTATCGCAAGTATCAGCAGAACGTAGAGGCAGCATTTGCTCCATATGCTAGCTGCGACCAGCTTGTGAACATCTATACCAAGAAGTTTGAGGCTAACCCACACGATACCACTCTGCTGAAGAAGATTACTAAGATCATGACCACTAAGAAGTGCACCAAGTCGAAGCTCTTCTTCCAGGCTACCGAAAACCTCTATGCTATCCTGCCTACTCCTAAGACCGCACTCAGCATGGGCGTTATGTGCCTCGACCAGGACAAGTACTCTGACGCTGTTCGCTATCTGAGCGATGCCGTTAAGGGCATTACCGACGAGGGCGACCTGTACAAGGCATATATCTTCTTGGGCGATGCCTATATGGGACAGAACAGCTATAGCGCTGCACGCTCGTCGTACTATGACGCAGCACGCCTGGATCCTAGCAAGGGCGACCCATACCTGAAGATTGCCATCCTCTATTCTAAGGGCCACAACGCCGTGCCAGACAACATGGGCGGTGCCAGCGCTTATTGGGCTGCTTACGACAAGTGCGCTCGCGCTAAGAACGTGGATCCATCATGCGCTGAGAATGCTAGCAAGATGATGGGCCAGTTTGCAGCCAGCTTCCCAAAGAAGGACAAGGCTTTCGAACTTGACCTTATCGACGGACAGAGCTTTACCGTTCCTGGCTGGATTGGTGAGTCTACCGTGATCAGAACCCGCAAATAATCGATGGTCGGCAGATCTGCAGACCATATTATCAAAATAGCACGTAATCAGATGGGCATTGCCGCCTGTCTGATTATGTGCATTATCATGTCGGCGTGCAGCAACGACATTGAGAGCGTGCGCTTCTTTGAGCAGAAGGTGCTTCCGCTGCAGACGGTCATCAACGGCCAGGTGGACCGCAGCGAGTATGGCAAGAAGCAGATACACCTCGAAGCCAGAAAGATAGTGCAGTACGGACAGCCTGACCAGCGTACGGAGTATCCCGAGGGCGTGAAACTGTGGATCTATGATTCAGAGACCCACGGGCTGAAAGCCTTCGTGAGGGCTGGTTTTGCGGTGAGCCACGATAATACAAAGCTTACCGAAATACGTGACAGCGTGGTGATTATCGACTATGGCACGGGCGATACCTCCTATCTGCAGGACCTCTACTGGAATGCTCAAGACTCGATCATCTATTCCCGAAAGCCCATACGTTCAGTTAACGGCAATAGGGTTACCTACGGTGATGGATTTGAGTCTGACGATAATTTCGATCATCCGATCATAGTTCGCCAGAGAGGAACTATCGAGTGGAAGGAGGAAGAGGAGCAATGACCGAGTCTGTCAAGCGTGGATACCTTTGGGCCACGCTGCTGCTGGCGGTATTGCTACTGGCCGTGCTGTTGTGGCCATCGCCTAAGACCGAGATTGTTGACCATGAGGCCGACAGTGTGTCGGCCGAACCGGGTGCCGAAATGGTCTATGGAAGTCCTAGAACCTACCATAATCATAGGCACTACCAGAAAAACCGGCAGCCGCATCAGCAGCCAGACTGGAACACACTATATGAGGGCGGCAGAGAGTATCGCAGCAAGTACGACGACTTTGTGGTGGAGCTCAACGCGGCAGACACCGCCGACCTCAAAGAACTACGCGGTATAGGCAGCAGTTTTGCTAGAAGAATCATAAAATACCGCAACCTGCTAGGGGGATATCAGAGCCGAGAGCAGCTCAAAGAGGTGTATGGGATGACCGACACACTCTATTCGCTGATAGCTCCCCATATTAGGGTAGATGCCCAGCAGTGCGAGAAGATTCATCTAAATACGGTGAGCCTTGACAGCCTGAAGCGTCATCCCTATCTGGATTACTACCAGGCCAAGTCCATCATCCGTCGCAGAGACGCTGATGGGGATTATACTTCGGTCGAGCAATTGCAGGAATTGCCGCTGATCGACCAAGAAACCTATAATAAGATTAAGAACTATTTAACATTATAGTACCACAATGAACTACGAAGCCAAACAGATTGCCAAGATGCTTAAAGGCTCTATAGAGGGCGAGAGCAACCCAACTGTATGGAAGCTATGCAAGATAGAGGAGGGCGTGGAAGGCGGCATCACCTTCTTGGCCAATCCTAAATATACCCACTATGCCTACGACACCAAGGCCAGCGTGATTTTGGTGAAGAAGGACTTTGTACCCGAAAAGGAGATTCCCGCCACAATGATCAGGGTGGATAATCCTTACTTATCTATGGCGCAGCTGCTCAAGGTATTCAATGATGCCAACCGCCCTGGCAAGGGCAAGTCTCGCAAGTGCAGCATTGGCCGCAAGTCTAAGCTTGGCAAGAACTGCTATGTTGGCGAGTTTGCGGTTATCGGCCGCAATGTGACTATCGGCAACAATGTGCAGATCTATCCTCAGGTGTATATTGGCGACAATGTGACTATCGGCGACGACACGATTCTCTATGCCGGCGTGAAGATTTATCGCGAGTGCCAGGTAGGCAGCCGCTGCATCCTTCATGCAGGTGCCGTTGTGGGTGCCGACGGATTTGGCTTTGCGCCACAAGAAGACGGCACTTATTCCAAGATCGACCAGATAGGCAATGTGGTTATCGAAGACGACGTGGAAGTGGGCGCCAATGCCTGCATAGATAGGGCTACGATGGGCAGCACTATAGTGCAGCGCGGCGTGAAGATCGACAATCTCTGCCAGATAGCCCACAACGTGGTGGTGGGCCATGATACCGCTATGGCTTCTCAGACCGGAATTGCAGGCTCTACCAAAGTGGGCAGCAACTGTGTGTTTGCCGGACAGGTGGGCATTGTTGGCCATATCGAAGTGGGCGACCATGTGATTGTGGCTGCTCAGAGCGGCGTGACTCGCAACGTGGCTCCTAACAGCACTATGCTTGGATCTCCTGCCTTGGACGCTAGTCGTCAGCGCAAGGTATATGTGCTTACCCGCAATATCGAAACTATGGAGAAGCGTCTTGCCGAGGTCGAGAAGAAACTCAAAAACGAATAACCTATACCTCTTCTCTATTCTGATAGCGTAGACATCCTTTATGAAATCTCATAAGATACTCCTGTTCTTTGCCTTGGTGATAGGCTTGCTAGCCTTATTGTGTGTGGTGTTCCCTAAAGATGGAGTCACCCTTTTTGGCAAAGAGCTCCATTTTGCTAAACTCAACAAGGTTCTGGCCCCTGAAGAGGCTGTGAACCTCGATTCGATCATGGCTGCACAAGAGCTAGTCATGAAGGAACTCGATGGGTTGAAAGACTCGGTTGCCTTCTATAAGGTTCAGCTAGACAGCAGCGACATCCGCTTCTGGTATCCTAAGAATGACGATTCTTTCTTTGACGCCTTCTTTGCCAGCTGCGAGAATAATGACTCCCGTACCATCCGCGTGCTTCATTATGGCGATTCTCAAATCGAAATGGACCGCTTGAGCAGCCGTATCAGGGTGTGGATGCAGCGTCAGTTTGGCGGCGGGGGTCCAGGCCTACAGCCTATCCGTACCATCATTGCCAACTATTCAGTAAACGAATCGGCCCAAGGCGCCCTTACCCTTCAGACCTGTTTTGGCGCCGACAGCCTTTCCAAAATCAGTCGTGCAAATGGTAATTATGGACCTATGGTGCAATGCTTCCATCTTAATGGCAACAGCACCACTACTTTCACCATACCCAACAACCAGTATTGCGATGAGAGAGTGAAAGGCTATGCCACTATTGGATTGGTATTCAATAACCGTCCGGGACCATTGTCGGCCACATTGAGTGCACAGAAGGGCGCTTATCGCGAGACTCAGTCTTGTGGCGAAGCTGGTGTTCATACCTTTTGGTGGACATTAGATACGGTGTGCACCTCAGTGCGCCTTGAGTTGAGCGGCAATGCCGATATCTATGGCGTGGCCCTCGATAATGGCAAGGGTGTAGCGGTGGATAATATTCCTATGCGTGGCTGCTCTGGACAGCAGTTCTGCATGATTAATCGCGACCAGCTTGCCGAGTCCTATTCGCTGCTTGATGTGGGGATGATTATTCTCCAGTTTGGCGGCAACTCGGTGCCGTACCTGAACTCTAACAAGGGTATCGAGACTTACGCTGCTAATATCGGCAGGCAGATTGATCGACTGCATGAGTGTTGTCCCAAGTCCAAGATCCTTTTTGTGGGTCCTTCGGATATGAGTACTACCATAAATGGCGAAATGCAGAGCTATCCTTATTTAGAGAAAGTGATATCTGGCCTGCGTGACACGGCATTGGCTCATGGTGCTGCATTTTGGAGCATCTATCATGCAATGGGCGGCCGCAATTCTATGCTGGCATGGAATGCTAAGGGATGGGCCGGTTCAGACTATATCCATTTCTCGCAGAAGGGGTCTGTGGTAATGGGCGACCGTATGGCTGAGGCTTTTGACCGCATATATACCTATTATAAGATGAGATGCCGTCTTAAAGAAAAAACAATTGAAAATGAGAAAAACGAATAAGATAGCTTTATTGGTGGCCCTAGTGCTAATGCCGTCCATAGTATGGGCTCAAAAACCTATCGAGGTGCCACAATATCCTTTTATTAAATATGAGAGCAATCAGTTGAAGTTTGATTCCTCTTCGGTTGCTATGCAGCGATTCTTCAAGAAGTGGTATCAGGTGACTACTAGCGGCAAGGAAGATTTGAATATTGTGCATATTGGTGGCTCTCATGTGCAAGCGGGAACGCTTACCAATCGAATCCGTACCGATATTCTGGCTTCTTATCCCTCCCTTGTCGGCAATAGGGGTATGCTGTTCCCTTATTCTGCAGCGGCCAAGTGCAACAATCCGGCCGACTATAAGGTTCACTGTGTAGAGAAAGTTGGCCTTACCCGCAACGTATACAAGGAACCGCAGCATAATATGGGCCTTTGCGGCATTGCTATCACTGCTTCGGACACTACTACCACCATCCAGATAGCGCTCAATGAACCTAGATTCGACTATTCCACTTCTCAGGTAGTGATCCTTGGTGAATCTCCCGATAATGTGGTTCCATTCCTTAGGTTGGAAGACCGAGATGCCTACCCATCGTATGTAGACCCGCTTACCCACCGATATGTATTCAATCTTACTAGGCCTACCGATTCTTTTGATGTAGTGTTGCCGTGTCAGCAAAGCCAGTCATTTACTCTCACGGGAGTATACTTGGGCAATAAGCGGCACGGAATCACCTATCACTCTATTGGCGTGAATGGTGCTGCAGTCCCTGACTACTTGAAGTGTTCTTATCTTACTTCTGATCTCAAGATGGTCAAGCCAGATATGGTTGTATTTGGCATCGGCATCAACGATGCTTCTGGTCCAAATTTTGACACTGCCTTGTTCCGTCAGAACTATCTCCAACTGGTGGATAGTATCCGAATGATTAATCCGTACTGCGCCTTTGTGTTCATTACCAATAACGATAGCTTCAAGAAGGTGAAGAAGCATACCTATGTGGTTAATCAGAATGGCCCTAAGGCCCGCGACGTATTCTATCGTCTGGCAGCCGAAACGGGTGGGGCAGTATGGGATCAGTTTGAGATTATGGGCGGCCTCAAGTCTATGGAACAATGGCGTCTTAACAAACTGGCCCAGTACGACCGCGTTCATTTCACCCGTTCAGGATACGAATTGGTAGGAGACTTGTTCTACAATGCCTTATGTGCAGCAGTAAATAAATATAGACCCGAATAGAAAACTCCATGTTTAACGATCTCGCTATCTTTCTGCGCAACCTTTTTGCCTTCGATGAGGCTCATCCGCTGCTTTTTACTCAGTTCAACTTCTGGGCCTTTTTCTTCATAGTCTATATCCTTTTCACCATCATAGTTGGTTTGCGTGGCAACTCCAATGCCAAACGGTTGATGCGAAACGGGTACCTCTTCTTCGTCAGCCTCTTTTTCTACTACAAGACATCAGGCCTCTTTGTGTTGCTTTTGGTTTTTTCTACATTCCTGGGCTACTTTTTAGGCATTCGACTTGATTCTAATATCAGCCAGCGCCGTCGCAAATGGCTTATGGGTATTGGCGTGGCTATCAATCTTTTAGTGCTATTCTATTTCAAGTATGCCTATTTCTTTACCGACGTATATAATACTGTCTTCAACACCCACTATCAGGTGGTAAACTATCTGGCTCAGTGGGCTAACCATTTTACTGATTCGCCACGGTTCGATGCCTCGATGATTCTCCTTCCTGTGGGCATCTCCTTCTATACATTCCAAAATATCAGCTATATTGTGGATGTCTACAAGCGTAAGATTCCCCATGCGGGCAATGTGCTCGATTTTGGATTCTACACCACATTCTTTCCACAGCTTGTGGCAGGTCCTATCATACGTGCCGACCAGTTTGTTCCTCAGCTCTACAAACCCTTCTTCCTTAGCCGTCGCCAGTTCGGAATTGCCGTTTTTTGGATTCTCAACGGACTTTTCAAGAAGATCGTGCTGAGCGACTATCTGGCTACTAGCTTTGTGGATCGAGTGTTCGACAATCCCACCCTCTATACCGCTTTTGAGAATTTCTCAGCGCTGATGATCTATTCACTTCAGGTTTATGCCGACTTCTCAGGCTATACCGATATCGCTATAGGCGTGGCTATGCTGATGGGATTCTATCTCCCTATGAACTTCAACTCTCCATATAAGTCAACCAATCCGGCTGGTTTTTGGAAACGCTGGCACATGTCGCTTTCCAACTGGCTCAAAGATTACCTCTATATCCCTCTTGGCGGCAATCGTACCGCAGGATGGGTTTCCTATACTATTCTCGGATTTATTCTCGTTTCAGTAGCCCTAATGGCCAAGAATGTGTGGGTCACTGTGGCAGTATCTTCCGTCATAGCCTTATTGGCTCTTGACTATCTCCTATTTCCGCGCCATCGCAAAGACTTCAATACCAACGTTAACAATATGGATACTATGCTTCTTGGCGGCATGTGGCATGGGGCTAGTTTCAACTTCATCACCTGGGGCGGACTCAATGGACTGGGCATCCTCGCCTATAAGTACTGGAAGCGTTGGGGATCATGGATAAGGATTATGGTTATCAGCATTATCTTTGGAACACTATTGTTGGCCGACTATATCTATCCTTGTCCAGCGCTTAACCTATTCTCCGTCTGGTCCGGCATTATGTGGGCTATGATATCGATCACAGAGCTTATCAAGCTATTTACACATAATAAGTCGCGTTTCAACGATACGCTTATTCATGTGTGGAATATTCTTTCATGCTTTGCCTTCATTTCATTCACCCGACTCTTTTTCCGTAGCGGTTCTAATCTTAATCCTGCCGAGGCCAACGAGGTGGCCTGGCGAACAGCCACCCAGATGGTGGATAAGATTGGTTCTGCGTGGAATCTTCAGCAGATACCGGATATCGTCTCCAACTATGCTGGAGTGTTCCTTATGTTTGCTTTCGGTATGATTGTACACTGGCTGCCCGAGCGGTTCAAACGTCGTTATCGTATCTGGTTTGCCAGCATGCCTCTGTCTGTGATGGTTGTGGTAGTAGTGGCTGTTGTTTTCGTTATCTATCAGTTCGTCACTGCCGATCTCCAGCCATTCATTTATTTCCAGTTTTAGATGATTGAGTCGCGGTTCACCGCAAAGTCGAAACTTTCGCCGTAAGGCTCGTTCTTCAATTTGAAATGCCACCATTCTGTTTCGATGGGAGAGAACCCACCCCATGCCATTATTTGTCGTAGCAGTTTTCGGTTTTCCTTCTGTTCTTCTGTTAGGGTAGGGTAGGAGTAGTGTGACCTTTCGTCCATCAGGTCAAAGCCGGTGCCCATATCCAGTTCCTGGTTTGTAGCGGCATTCACTAGTGTCACGTCCACTGTGCTTCCGTGGCAGTGGTTGGAGCGGCTTGATAGGTATCCGCAGGCAAACATGTCGCGCTTCTCTACTTTAGGATAGTATTGCTGTTTACTGATCGTGTCTTGCGTATCGTTTGACCATCGGCAGATGTCCCTTACGGCCCGCTTGGGTCTATAGGCGTCGTATATCTTTAGGGCTAGGCCTTGGTGCATGAGGCTGTCGCTAATCTTTTTCAGCGCTAGGACTGCCTCTCGGGTCGCAATAGCCGCTTCTTGCTGATATCCATCCATGCGCCTACCCATGAAATTGTTGTTGCTGTAGTATCTCAGCTCTACCCGTATCTCAGGTGCTATGTCTGTCACCACAACGAATTTTGAAGTATTGTTTACTACATTCTTCGTTACCTTTTCTATGACTAGTACGGAGTTGGAGTCTGGTTCGGTTGGAGCAGCATCTTTTTCGACGCCATTGCAGGCGGCAAGGGCGGTTAGTAATAATAGTAAGAATCGCTTCATGGTCCCTAGTTGTATATGTGGAGCACGTTGCCCTCAAGGGTGCAGGCGTACTGATAGAGCGGACAGGCGGCAGCACTACCGTTAAGCGGGTATCCGTCAGAATAGGTGCTATACTTGCTGTCGCATTTGTCGCATACCAGTATTCCGTCCCAGCCGGCCAGCGTGTCCACTTTGGTGTTCAGGCAATGCGGACATGTGGCCTCGAACACTTGATAGTCTAGGCCGGTATTGATAATCCATAGTCCTTTGTTTCCGCCATAAGCATATACTGAACCGCCAGCATGCATCAGGTTGTAGGCGTCTGGATTCATCAAGTTGATGTCGCATCGGGCATCACCTATAGGCACCTTGCAGGCGTTCTTATCGCAACTAGCAGCCAACAGGCCTGCAGTGGCTATCAGTGCCAGCAGTGTTCGTTTCAATCTATTCATGGCATTATTCTCTAGGATAGTCGCCATAAATGGCCTTCATAGTCACTTCGGCTACGGCTTTCAGACTATTGCGGTCGATCTTGTCTAAGTCGTCGCCCATCGTGTGCCAATAGGGGTAGAACGAGCAGTCGGGAGTGTTCTGTACGATGTCTATTGTTGGGATATGGGTGTTTTGGTTGATATAGAGGTGGTCGTCCAATATTGAGGGACTTTTCTGGTCTACGAATATGTTGCCCATTCCCATCGAGGCTGCCACGTTCCAGTACTTGTTCATGATGTTGCTGGCGAAGTACATGCTCACCTCCTCTTTAGTGAATCTGGGGTTGGCACTGCCCACCATGTCGAATAGTACGCCGTAAATAGCCTTATAATAAGGTTTGTGTGGGTTCATGGCCCAGTATTGCGATCCTTTGCACCACGTGTCGTCCTTATCGCAATCAGCCCATTCTGGTGCTCCTTGGTCTTCTACGTCGAAGAAGATGAAGTCTATGCCCACACCGGGTCTGTCTTGGCTCATTACGCGGGCCATTTCCATAATGGCGGCCACTCCGCTGGCGCCGTCGTTAGCGCCTGGTATGGGTTTCTTGTGGTTGGCTGGGTCAGGGTCGTGGTCGGCCCACAGGCGCGAGTCCCAATGGGCCGCAATCAGTATGCGGTGCTGATTCTCGGGGTCGAGGCTGGCTATGATGTTCTTGCCCTTCACCACGTTGTCGTTCCATAGGGTGGTATTGAAGTCCTGCACCATCACTTCGTCGCACCATCTCTCCATGGTTTTGGCCAGATATTGGGCACACTGCTCTTGTCCTTTGCTGCCCGGAGTGCGGTAGCCAAACTCTAGTTGGGCAGCCACGTATCCGTATGCTGAGTCGGCATCGAATTGTGGAATCTGCACTTTAGAGTAGTCGGTTGTGGTCGTCGTGTCGGCGGCAGGCTTGTCGTGGTTGCAGCTTGCAAGCATCAGTGCAGCTGCCACGAGGGTAAGGATTCTCTTCATAGCAATTCTTTCGGGTAAAAAAAGAAGGCTGTCAGCGAGCGTTCCTCTCCGACAGCCCTCATATCATCAGCAATGATTATTTGATTCTTTCAGCGTATTCGTTGGTACGGGTGTCCACCTTGATGCGCTCGCCCTCTTTGATGAACAGTGGAACGCGGATCTGAACGCCTGGTTCAACGGTAGCGTCTTTCATAGCGTTGGTAGCGGTATTGCCGGCAAAGCCTGGCTCGGTGTAAGTTACCACGGTCTCGATGAATGGAGGCAGTTCGCACAGCAGTGGAGTCTCAGTGTCAGCCTGAACGGTGATCTCTACATACTGATCTGGCTGGAGGAACTGAGGAGCGTTGATGATGCTCTCTTCGATGTTGATCTGCTCGTAGGTCTCATTGTGCATGAACACAAACATGTCGCCCTCTTTGTAGAGGAAGGTGTAGGGACGACGCTCTACGCGTACCACGTCGATCTTAGCACCTGAAGGGAAGGTGTTTTCCAGCATGCGGCCAGTCTTCACGTTACGCATCTTGGTACGTACGAAGGCGGCACCCTTGCCAGGTTTTA
>JAKSMS010000052.1 GCA_024400415.1 Bacteroidales bacterium
GGGCCGTCAGCAGCTGGTACGAGTCGTGGCTGCGCTTGGCGCGGTCGTATGCGCGATCAGCCGACCGCATGGCCTGAGGGAAATCGAGGTGCAACAGCAGCTGATCTATCGACTGCCAGTCGGCATCATTAGGTTTTTGACCATGACTGACAGGTATCTCTGCAGCCATCGCCACCATGAGAATCAAAACAGAAAGAATCTTCTTCATATCGACAAGGATTGGTAAAAACTCATATACGATAACGGAAACAATACAATTATATTGCCCGCCACCGCTTTTGCTCACTAGGAGAACCCTATGTCGATATTAATTGGCTTATATGTGCTATATTTGTGCTATGCTACAGAGATAGCAGATATATAGCACATATATAGCACACATATAGCACATATGAACCACTTTAAACTCAGCTATAGGCGATTAGAGATTTCAAAAAAACCGAAAATATCGCTATTTTCAATTATTGCAGCCATTGCTTATTAATGGGTGAATCTATAAATCCCACCGAAATAAGGACCCACAAAATATACGTAGAACAGAGGCTATGCCTGCCGACTTAAACCGGTTTTAACAAAAAAAATTTGGAATCTACGAAAAAAGAGTGTACCTTTGTAGAAACAAAAGTTGGCTAAAAAGAGAACCTAAATCGAACCACAACAATATTTAAATACCTTATTATCATGAACTTAACAATTATTCCAAGACAGGGTATCGGCGACGTAAAATTCGACATGCCGATAGAAGAAGTGGTGGCAATACTCGGCGAAGCATCGAACGTGGAGCAGATGGATAATGCCGCTGACGAGAACACCACCGTGCTGCAATATGACGAACTGGGGCTCACGCTCTTTTTCGAAGGCGAAAACCCCGTGCTGGCCAGCATAGACATCGCCAATGAGGACTGCACGCTGTTCGACGAAGATATCTTCGACTTGGAAGAAGCCGAAGTGACCGAACTAATGAAGAGCCACAACTATCGCGAGGCAGACACTGAAGATGAGGACTGGGGCGAACGCAGGCTTTCATTCTTAGACGCAAATATCGACTTCTACTTCGAAGACGACTACCTCATGTCCATCAATATCGGGAAATAAAGACAATGACTCCACTATTTGCCACGGGATACCTCCCCCCCATCGCCTATTTTGCAAAGCTAGCGCAATACGAAGAGGCCGCCATCGAAGCAATGGAGACATTCCACAAGCAGACCTATCGAAATAGGGCGCTGATAGCCACGGCCAACGGGGTCATGCCGCTAATAGTGCCTGCCATCAGGACGCATGGCAACCACACTATGACGAAAGACATCGGCATCAGCTACGTGGAGAACTGGAATATAAAGCACCTGAGGGCCTTGGAGGCGGCGTATGGAGCATCTCCCTACTACCTCTACTACAAAGACGACCTGGAGGCGATTTTGACGCATAAATACGACTTCCTCATCGACCTGAACCGAGACCTGACGCTGATGCTGCTAAAAAAACTGAAGATCAATTGCCGAATCAGCTTCTCGGAAGACTTCGTAGTTCCTGGCGAATATGGACTCGACTTCAGAAACGACTTCTCCATCAAAGCGGCTGTCGATACTGCCCAATTCCCAGCATACGACCAAGTGTTCGACACGAAGATGCCATTCCTGCCAAACCTCAGCATCGTGGACCTGCTCTTCAACCTAGGTCCCGACGCAAAAAAATACCTTATGGGAATATAAAAAAACTTTGGCAATGTGAGCTAATCAAGAAGCCTTATAAACCTCATTCTTAAAAAGATAAAGGGGATGTTCCACGCGAAACATCCCCTTTCTTATTCACTTTGACAGGGCAACCATCAAAACCGAGATATCGGCTGGAGAGACGCCGCTGATGCGCGAAGCCTGGCCAAGAGTAACCGGCTTCATTTTGGTAAGTTTCTCGCGCGACTCATAGGAAAGGGCCTTTAACGAGAAATAGTCGAAATCGGGCTTCAGCGGGATATCCTCAAACTTCAATATCCTATTGGCGACATCCTGCTCCTTCTCGATGTAGCGCTTATATTTCAACTGAATCTCGGTAGCCTCAAGCACCTCGGCACGGAGAGTGTCGGGAACAAGGGATATCTGCTGCTGCAGGGACTCCGATACAGATGCCACATCGGCAATAGACAGCTCAGGACGCAGCAAAAGGTTGACCAATTTCACCTTCTGCTGCAGCACAGGAGTGCCATGAGCTTCCAGCATGGCATTAGCCTCGGTAGGTGTCACCGAAGTGTCGGTGATAAAGTCGGAGATGTTTTTAATATGATTGGCCTTCTCTTCCACCCTCTTCATGCGGGACTCGTCGGCCAAACCGATAGAATAGCCTAGCGGGGTAAGGCGCATGTCGGCATCGTCTTGACGCAGCAGAATACGGTATTCAGCCCTCGAGGTGAACATGCGATAAGGCTCATCCACACCCTTGGTTACCAAATCATCAATCAGCACTCCAATATAGCCTTGAGTCCTGTTGAGCACAAAAGGAGACCTGCCTTGCACCTTAAGGGCTGCATTGATGCCGGCCATCAGACCTTGACAGGCGGCCTCTTCGTAACCAGTGGTGCCGTTGATCTGGCCGGCAAAATAGAGCCCCTCTACCCTCTTGGTTTCAAGTGTATAGTTGAGCTGTGTGGGAGGGAAATAATCGTATTCTATGGCATAGCCAGGCTTGAAGATACGGGCATGCTCAAAGCCTTTGATCGAATGCAAGGCGTCGAGTTGTACCTCGAGCGGCAGCGAGGAGGAGAAGCCGTTAAGATAATATGAATTGGTATAAAGGCCCTCTGGCTCCACGAAGAGCTGATGCTTATCCTTATCTGAAAACCTCTCAATCTTATCTTCAATAGAGGGACAATAACGGGGTCCTCGGCCCTGAATACGACCGGTGAACATGGGCGATTTTTCGAAGCCTGTGCGAAGAATATCGTGGGTAGTAAGATTCGTATATGCCAGATAACAAGAGCGTTGCGACGTTAGTGGAGCCGTTTCGACGGAATAAGAAAACTTGGAAGGATTCTCATCACCCAACTGTTCTTCAAGAAGGGAGAAATCGATGGTGCGCCCATCAATACGGACTGGTGTACCTGTCTTGAGTTTGGCCACCTCAAAGCCCAAGCCCTTCAATTGATCCGACAGGCCTAGAGAAGGCTTCTCCCCTATCCTACCCCCCGAGAGGGTATTCTCTCCAATATAGATCTTGCCATTGAGGAAGGTGCCACTGGTTAGCACTACAGCCTTTGCGACAACCTCAACACCCATGCGAGTCTTTACGCCACAGACAGAAGAATCATCAACGAGAACTTCAACGACCTCATCTTGCCAAATAGAAAGATTAGGAGTGTTTTCGAGAATGTGCTGCCAAGTCTTCGAAAAAAGAGACTTATCGCATTGAGCTCTTGGACTCCACATAGCAGGGCCTTTAGAACGATTGAGCATTCTAAACTGGATAGCAGAACGATCCGTTACAATGCCTGACCATCCGCCTAACGCATCAATCTCCCTGACGATTTGCCCCTTAGCCACACCACCCATAGCGGGATTGCAGGACATCTGACAAATGGTATCAATATTAAGGGTAATAAGCAGCGTTTTGGCACCTAATTTAGCAGCAGAAGCGGATGCTTCAGCACCTGCATGACCACCGCCTACTACTACTACATCGAACTCTTCCCAGTTCATATTATAATTATTAAAAACTTCTTATGTATTAATTATCGGCAACTTAGATAGCTTGTTTCACGTGAAACATCGTCTAAAGTTGTTCAAACAACTGCAGAGAATCATTCTCTCTGCGACGCATCTCGGCGGCTTCGGGGTCGGTTTTATCGCCTTGGCCGAGCAGATGGTGAATCCCATGAATGATTACCCTATGCAGTTCACGCTCAAAAGTAACACCAAAAATCTCGGCATTCTCTTTTACACGATCCACACTAATAAGAATATCTCCCGAAATCACATCTCCCTCCACATAGTCGAAAGTAATGATATCGGTATAGGTATCATGCTGGAGGTACTCAATATTGGTGGATAGCACAAAATCATCGGTGCTGAAGAGATAACCTATATCCCCTACCCTCTTGCCATATTGCTTCACGGTTTCAGAGATCCATTTTTTTACTTTGGACTTCTCTTTCAGTGCGAAATCAACATTTTGAACAGTAAAAGTGATTGCCATGGTGAAAGTATTAGTAAATTAGATAGTTTGACAAAATATTTGTATTAAAGAATAGTAGTACTAATGTTTGATATACAGATACTTAATATGTAGTTTTGAAAAATATTGATTGATTAGAATTTAATATTTTATGCAAGTAAGGTATTCGTACTGGGTATTGAAAGGATTTTGAGTTATTCACCCTAAAAAAAAGGCGACCAACATGGGTCATGTTGCTCGCCCTATAAAGACTTCATGAATTACTAAGCATGGATTAAGACTGACTGGAAAAAATTATCGAGGGTTGCACACCGCTCCATCTGTTCAGAAGAGTCGATGCCCTCAATCATGAATTCCATTCTCACACATCTTCCATCTTGGGAGAATACAAGATTATCCGATAACGACTTCATAAGGAAGATGCCGTCGCCTGACTGTTCGGGCAAAGGCAAGTCGCCAAATTGCGAGAAATCAAAACCAGCACCTTGATCAGAAACTTCGAAGTAGAGACCGCCCTTGCAATTGCCCCAACTCAAAGACACCTTCTTGTTGGCATCATAATGATTGCCATGATGCATAGCATTCTCAACAGCTTCCATCACAGCCACTGAAATTACTCCGATATAATTTTGCACATGAAATTCATCACATACATCATATATCAACTCTTCAGCGCGATTCAAATTTTCTTTATTCGACTGTAATACAATCTGTTTCATCAAACAATAGTGGTTTAAAATCTTTTACAAAGATAAGGATTTTTTCTCACATATCCTAATAATTCCTACTTCATTTTTCGACAAAAGTCTAGGATGAAGGATAATCTTCTGAGTCACTAAAACTTATAGAAATAACTATCTACTTTTGACTTATAGTATGGTGCAAGCGATGGGGGAGTGGTGGGGAACATGTCTAGGTTCTTATCATTCAGTTTCTTGAATCTTTCAAGGTCGGATTGTGAAGGCTGATAAATATCCTTGCCTTCATGACTCTCTCTACGCTCTTCTTTTTCACGTTGCATCTCAGCTTTTTCGTGCTGAAGCATACGGGTCATTATCTGCTGCTGGCGATATAGGGTCTGTTGCGTAATAGTCTTGTTGACAAGATCCGTTTCGGTCTGTTCCATCTGGCGCATCATCTCATCAATCTCACGGGCAAGCTTGCCATTAGAGGCATCTTGCTGCTTGAGTTCCTGACCATATTCCTGCATCATGCGGCGTATCATCTCCTGCTGTGCAGCCATCTTGGCGAACTGTTCGCTCATGCTGCCCTGTTGTCCTATCTGCTTACGCCCATTTGGTTTATTTCCTTGCTTATCAAGCTGTTTTTTGAGCGACTCCATCTGCTTGTTCAGTTCATCCTGCATCTGTTTCATAGACTTAGCAGAAGGTTTTCCCTGACCGGGATTGCTACAATTAGACTTCATCTTTCCGCTCTTGCGCTTGCAGCTGCCACTCTTTTTCTGGTTCTGATTTTGGCGCATCTGAGACTGCATCTTATCTAATGACTCGGCCAAGATGAGCGAAAGGTTGTTGAACGAAGTCATTGCATATTGCATAGATTTTGTTGCATTTCCATTCTTTGAATTACCATAGAATGACTGATTGAAATCCAGCAGACTCTTCAACGAGCGGGCGACATTATTATTGACACTAGATACTTCTTTGGAGATGGCCGAAGCCACCTGCACCTGACGTTTAGCCACTGCCATAAGGGAATCCTCAACGTTGCGAAAATCGTCTTTAATCTTGTTCTGATCGCGAATGATAGATTGGTACCCAGGGTCTTGAATATAGGTAGAATTAGACCTATTTATGAGGTCCTCTTGGTTAAAAGAGAGGGCCACCAGATTCTTCAAAAGACGACGTATCATTTCTGAATCTTCAGCAAGCTCCTCCTGTTCCATATCCATCTGGGATTGAGCAAGGTCTTCAGAGAGTTTCTGCATTTCGTCTGCAGCTTCTTTCTGCTGTTTTGAGGCATCTTTGTTTTTGCCTTTATGCAATTGGTCGGAAGCCTCATTCTGGAGTTTCTCTATCTGATTCTCACGTTCTTTATTTACTTTAAAATCAGCATCTTTATCAAGGTTTTTATACTCTTGTTGAATCTTGTCGATCTCGTTCTTCAACTCCTTGAAATCTTGGTTGAGCTGCTGCTGTTTCTGCTCAAGCGACTGCTGGTCTTTTGGCTTGGCCTGTTCAGTCTGATCAGAGAGTTCACGCTGCTTTTCGGACAATTTTTCGGCCTTCTGTATAGCTGATTCTACCTTCTTCTCCATCTCCAAGCGCTTCATGAGTTCAAGGTTCTGGTCGAGCTGTTTTTCAAGGTCTTCGTTGTTATGTTTGAGCTGTTCGAGCTGTTCCTGTACCTTTTTCTTGTCGGTTTCTTGAAGCAGCTTATCAATCTCCTTCATCATCTCTTTCATCTCGTCGGTCATCACCTCGTTAAAAAGCCTATCGAGTTCCTTCTGCTTCTCTATAATCTGCTCATTCTGTTCGCGATACTTTTGTTCGAGACGGTTGTTTTCTTTGATCTGCTCTTGCATTTTCTGGAGCATATTCTTCACCTCACGCTGTTTCTTAGAGAGTTCTTGGAGGTCTTTCTTATCCTGCCACGAAAGGTCTTTGTTGTCTACCAATTTGCGCATGAGGTTGTTAATATCCTCTTGGAGTTTTTTAAGGTCGCTCATGCTCATTTCTGCTTGATTCATAGCGCTAGTGGCATTACGGTCAAGTATATTCTCCAACTCCTTCTCGGAAGGAATTTCGAGGTCGAACTGCTGCGATTTAGCGGACTTGCTTCCATGCACACCATCGTTGTCCCATACCTCGAAGTAATACTGCAAATGATCGCCAGGCATGAGCTTCAACTCGTTAATATTCACCGAAAAATCAAATTCTTGCGAGGTCTCCTTTCCAATACCTATGCGGGTGATCGAGGTGTCTTTACTATCAGGGTTTTCTTGATTCCAACGCACGACCTTAAACTCCAACCGGCTGAATCCATAATCATCTTTGATACGGCCATGGAAAAAAATCCTATCGGGCAAGGTGGAGTCCATTGCCTCAAGCACAGCAATCATTGGAGACGCATCCGGAATCACCTGAACGGCATATTTTAGGGTGTCAACCTTGGACACATGGCGATTGGTTACATAGAACGCATATTCGTGTGATCCCATGATTCTAAGGATGCGCTGTACTCGGCCATTTTCGTTGATTTCCAACTTAGCAGAATCAAAATAGAATGCTTCGGCGTCTTTGGTTTGAAACTGCCACTTGACCACCGTGCCCTCAGGCACCGCAAAATCACCTTCATTATCAAGAGTCTCTGTTGCTCTACCCGTATAGGCAGGGTAGGAGAGGGTTGCACGAAAGTTCACAACACTAGGCTTGGGGAATACCTTCAACTCATACTCATCAGAGTTAACGCCAGCAGATTGCAGCACAAAATGCCGCGATTGGTGCACATTCTTAAAGAGATAGGAGAAGTGCGACTTGTCGATCTGCGTCATACGATAGATATTACCATCGATGTTAACGAAGGCCTCTTTGGGCAATGCCTCGCCATCGACTGCGACATTTAGTTGAAAATCTTCTTGTTGCGATACTGTAAGCGTCTCATTTTCCACTACAAATCGGAAGGGAGCGGGCTTTTCATAATAGGTATTGTAGTTGATGAGGCGCTTAGTAGGCTGCGACACAAAGGAAGGCGCTACGATGAGCATCAACACCATTACTGCCAAAGGCGGCAACGCAAATTTGAGATACTTCTTGTTGGACTTGAGGTCGATAGCCTGAAGGAATGGTATGGGACTGAGCTGCTGAGTCTTCTGGTCGATACTGGCCTTAAGTAGGTCTGATTCCTGCTGATCAGCAAGCTGGTGCAGCTGCAGAAGATTGAGCAACTTGTCGTCTACTTCAGGGAAATGTCGACCAATAATGCTGGCCGCCTCTTCATGACTGAGATGCTTGCCCAATTTGAACATCTTAAGTAGGGGAGAGGCTACATATCTAGACAAAACCAGCAGCATCAAAAGCAGATATGTCCAGAAAATAATACCCCTGACGAGGGTGCTGAAATATCCAAAATGCTCTAGCACCACAACCACTAAAAAGAGCGTGAGCAGCAACGCCACAGAATACAGCACACCCTTGATCAGCAGGTTCTTGTAATACTTGCGAATAAAGGCGTCAAGCGATTGTAGGATAGACTGATTCGTGGCCATGATGATGATAAATAACTTGCAAAAATACGAAAAAAAAGTGAAATTGAAGAAAAATTCGTATTTTTGCAAAACATTAGGACTCTATAATGATTTAAAAATGAAGAAGGTAATTCTCATCACAGGCGCCTCGTCAGGCTTTGGAAAAGCGACCGCAGAACTGCTTTCCAGCAAAGGATATACGGTATATGGCACCAGCCGAAAACCCGCCTCTCATCCCGAATTCAAGATGTTGGTAATGGATGTGCGCGACCGCGAATCCGTCAAGGCTGGCGTAGACTTGATTATCAGCGAACAAGGGCGTATCGACGTTCTGATCAACAATGCCGGCATGGGCATCGGCGGTTCGCTCGAATTGGCCACGCCCGACGAGATAGACATACAGATGGGTACAAATTTTGGCGGATGTGTGAACCTATGCCAAGCCGTGCTGCCCTATATGCGCCGCCAGCGCAAAGGCCAGATTATCAACTTCAGCTCCATCGGAGGAGTGATGGGCCTGCCATACCAGGGATTCTATTCGGCCTCAAAATTCGCCATAGAGGGCTTTTCAGAGGCGCTGAGCGCCGAAGTCAAAGGGTTTGGGATAACTATAAGCATGGTCGAACCGGGCGATTTTGCGACCGGATTTACCGCCTCGCGCAAAAACTCGCAGGCCACTCTCGACGATCCAGACTATGGTCCCATCTTCCGACGCTCGCTTTCGCTCATCGAGAAAGAGGAGAATGGTGGACTAAAGCCTGACGTGCTCTCTCGCAAAATCGTCAAAATTATTGAGTCTCGTCGTCCGCGCCTGCGCTACGTGGTGGCCAATCTCGAACAATGGGCTTCGGTTGTTCTCAAACGGTTCATATCTGGCAACTGGTTTGTTGATATCTTGCGAGGCTACTACAAAACCAAGCCCAACCAACAATAACGCTAACAACTTTATAAACTCATAATTCATTCATTTACAAATAATAAGTGCCAGTTTTAACCAAACTGACACTTATTATTTTATTAAAAAAGAATATTTATAATCTTTCTTTTTTTATTAGTTGGTTCAGATCTTCATGCCGAAGACGGCGCGGGTCATGATAGGCTCAGACACATACTGGTTGCCCCACACTTTTACAGCCTCGTTGCCAATAATCTGAGGATTGCTGTAGGCTTCCTGCACGTTGTGGCGGATAGCAGCCTGATTCATTTCAGTATAGTAGAGGGCGTGAACGCCACGCTTCTGCCAGTCGGGATGCACGCCGTTGAGCAAGAGGTCAATAGTGTCAAATTTGTGCAAAGCCTTGAGTATGTGATACCATCCAAATGGGAAGAGGCTTCCGTTAGCTTTCTTGAAACCCTTGTTGAGGTCTGGCAGGCTGATGCCGAAGGCCACCAGTTCGTCGTTCTCGTCCACCACGAAGTTGGCAAACTCTAGATTCAGGAATGGGAAATACTGCTTCACATACACGTCTATCTCCTTCTCAGTCAGAGGCACAAAGCCATAGAGATCCTTGAAGGCATGGTTGTAGGTGTGGAAGAACTTCTTGGCGTAAGGCATCACCTCGCTACGCTTGTTGAACTTCAACACATGGAGGTTATACTTCTCCATAATCATGTTGTTCACGCGCTGCATCTTCTCAGGCACAGGCTGATTGGCAGGCATCTTGTTCTGCTGCCAGCGGCAGAGTATCTCCATGCCGTAACGTTCCACAAACTTCACGTAGTACTCCGGGTTGTAGAGCAGGGTCATGTTCTGACGGGCGTCGAAATTGTCTATCGCCCAGCACTCCTTATCCATGTCGGTAAATCCGAATGGCCCTTCTATCTCATTCATACCCATCGATTTGCCCCAGGCAACAACAGAATCCATCAAGTGGCAGAACACCTCGTAATCCTCCACAAAGTCCATCCAGCCAAAGCGGCATGCTTTCTTGCCCCAATGTTCGTTGCTGCGGTTGTTGATGATGCCAGCCACGCGACCCACCATCTTGCCATCTTTAAAGGCCGACCACATCTTAAGGTCGCAATATTCGAGCGAGGGGTTCTTCTTGGTGAGCAGACCCATCTCGTCGGATATCAGGACAGGGATATAGGTAGGCGCATCCTTGTGCAGTTTGTTAGGAAATTTGGCGAATCTTCGAATTTCGCAACGGGACTTTACTTCTTTGATAACGATTTCTGCCATAGTATATTAAAGAATTTCTAACTTCTTAAAGGTGGTGTATACCTTGTCCACGGCGCAGTCTACCTGCTCCTTGGTGTGGGTTGCCATCAAGGCGAAGCGGATGAGGGTGTCCTGGCTGGGAACTGCAGGTGGAATCACGGGAGTCACAAACACGCCTTCTTCAAACAGCATGCGGGTGGCCATGAAGGTCTTCTGGTCGTTGCGGATAAACAGCGGAATAATAGGCGAACAGGTGTTGCCTATCTCGAAGCCGAGGTCGCGGAACGACTTGAGGGCATAGTTGGTGATGTCCCACAGGGCCTGCTGGCGCTCAGGTTCAGAGCGCATGATATGCAGGGCTGCCAGCACCGAAGCCGTAGAGGCAGGGGAGATGCTGGCGGTGAAGATATAGGGGCGCACATTGTGCTTCATCCAGTTGATGGTCTCCTTGTCGGCAGCCACAAAGCCGCCAACAGAAGCCAGTGATTTAGAGAATGTTCCCATCACTATCTCCACGTCGTTGAGCTTGCCGAAGTGGTCGCACACGCCGCGACCCTCACGTCCGAACACGCCCAGGCCGTGGGCCTCGTCAATCATCAGCGTAGCCTCATACTTGTTGCAGAGGTCCACCATCTGGTCGATAGGGGAGATGTCGCCCTCCATCGAGAACACGCCGTCGGCCACCACCAGCTTCGAAGCCTCTATAGGACACTTCTGCAGCAGGCGCTCCAGGTCCTCCATGTTGTTGTGCTTGTACTTATAGGTGTTGGCAAAGGTGATGGTCTTGCCCTCCATGATGGAGGCATGGTCGAGGTCGTCGAACAGCACATAGTCGTTCCTTCCGGTGATGCAGGGAATGGTACCCGAATTGGCCTGGAAACCAGCCGAGAACAGCATCACGCCGTCCTTGCCCATAAATTCGGCCAGCTCGTCTTGGAGCTGTACGTGGATGTCCAGCGTACCGTTGAGGAACGGGCTTCCGGCACAGCCAGAGCCATATTTGTCTATAGCAGCCTTGGCTGCCTCTTTGATCTTAGGATGGTTGGTAAGTCCGAGGTAAGAGTTGGAACCAAACATCAGCACCTTCTTACCGCTTACGATTACCTCAGTGTTTTGTTCAGAAGAAATGGGAGTAAAATAAGGGTATACGCCCGCAGCCTTGGCCTCTTGAGGCCTGGTGTAGCGAGCTAGTTTTTTCTGTAAGGGCTTCATATTTTTTAGTTATAAGGTTCTTTTATTACAAACTGCAAAAATACCAAAAAAATCAGAATATCGGTACTTTTAGTCTGTTAAAAGTGAAAACAGCTTGTTGGTCAGACGGCTTGCACCAATTCTAAAGAATTGACTATTAGTATTTTCTTCACCAAGATAATGTTTTGCCAATTGCAGATACTGCAACGCCTGCTCTGGAGTCGAAATTCCTCCGGCAGCCTTAAAACCGACAAGTTTTCCGGTTTTTTGGTAATGAGCGGCAATCACTTTCAGCATCACTTCGGCCGCTTCCGGCGTGGCCGATACCGCTATCTTTCCCGTCGAGGTCTTGATGAAGTCGGCACCTCCCTCGATGGCCAGTTCCGAAGCACTGCGGATGTTCTCCTCCGACTGCAGCTCGCCCGTCTCGAGGATTGCCTTCAAATGAGCCTCTCCGCAAGCCTGCTTGATAGCAGCCACCTCAGAGCGCACGCGGTCATAGTCGCCCTCGAGCAGCGCACCGCGCGAGATCACCATGTCAATCTCGTCGGCACCCTCAGCCACAGCATATTCCACTTCGGCCACCTTCACATGTATAGGCGACTGTCCTGCAGGAAACGCGCCTGCCACCGACGCCACCTTGATGCCGCTCCCCTGGAGCAGTTCCTTGGCCTGGCGAACAAACACAGGATATACGCACACGGCGGCCACATGGCCGATGCCCTTATCGGCATCCTGTATGGCTATCGAACGCTCGCACAGCGTTTTTACCTTCTCTCGAGTGTCGGCACCCTCAAGGGTAGTGTTGTCTATGCAGGAGAGTATGAGTTTCAGATCCTCATTCATCTATTTGAGCAGCTGGTTGATCTTCTCCACTCTGCGGCAATGGCGTCCGCCCTCAAACTCGGTGCTGAGGAATTCGTTCACAATCTCCATAGCCTTCTCCTCGCTGATGAAGCGGGCAGGCAGGGCCAGCACGTTGGCGTTGTTGTGCTGGCGGATGAGGTGGGCAATCTCCACTTCCCAGCACAGGCCGCAGCGCACGTTGGGATACTTGTTCACCGTCATGCTCACACCCTCGCCGCTGCCGCAGATCACGATGCCGCGCTGCATCTCGCCATTGTTGATAGCACGTCCAACCTGATGGGCAAAATCAGGATAATCGCATGATTCAGTACTATTTGTACCATAGTCAACCACCTCGAAGCCCTTGCTTTCGAGCATAGCTTTCACCTTCAGTTTGAGTTCATATCCGGCATGGTCAGATGCCATAGGTATTTTTTCCATATTATGGGTCATTGTTGATAAGTTTTTAAAGTGCAAAATTACACAAAAATGCTAACATCCTCATTCAAAATCATATCAAGTTATGCACAATTTATTATGAATAACTCTATAAAGAATGATAATCAGGCGAGTAGCAATTTTTCAACATCAGAATGTCAAAATCAGTGTTAATTCGGTGTTAAAACCATTGTTGACAACTTTCAACGCACCAGAAATGTTGATAAAAGAAGAAATTATCAGCAAATTTGAACATCTATTTCAACAGATTTCCACTCTTGCCAGCTGTCAACAAAAGGCTGTTCACAGAGTTATCAACAGCTATTTGATAACTATCCAAAAAACTCATTCCCAAATCATAGCAAGTTCATAAAAGGGTTGAAAAACAATGATAACTATATCCCACCATGACGCCAAAACAGGATATCAACAAAACTAACAGCCATAATAAATAAACATAAAAGAAAAAAATAAAGAAGAAAGATTTTTAAAGAGGGGAGGGAAGGGGGGATTGAAAGTGGAAAGGTATGGCGACTGATGTGTTAGTGGCTTTGCCACATGTGTTGATGTGTGTGGCGAAAGGTGTATGGTGAAACACTATTGTCCAATAAAAGTTTTAAAACGCAAATTACCATGTGGTGCGCCTGCCGTGGCGGTGGCCTAGTGCGAA
>JAKSMS010000053.1 GCA_024400415.1 Bacteroidales bacterium
AGGAGCAGATGTTCTGGTACGACTCTGCGCGAGGCACCCATTTCCGCACTATAGTAAAGGTACTGGTAGGCGAGGTAACGGCGCGAATGGCTGGGTCTATGAAAGTTAGCGGAGGAAAAGAGATAGTGCTGCTCATAGCCAACGCCACCTCGTTCAACGGATTCGACAAAGACCCCGTAAAAGAGGGGGCCGACTATAAGACTATCGTTCGCAAGCGCATCGACAAAGCATCGCAATACACATACTCCCAGCTGCTTAGCCGTCATAAGGAAGATTATCAGAAATACTACAACCGAGTGGATTTGGATTTAGGCAAGACTCCTCGCCGCATAGCCAAGCTGCCCACCGACGTGCAGCTGCGCCGCTACACCGACCTCGAAGAGTACAACCCCGACCTCGAAGAACTCTACTTCCAGTTTGGCCGATACCTGCTGATCAGCAGTTCGAGGACTCCTGGGGTGCCCGCCACGCTGCAAGGGCTTTGGAATGAGAGCATTCTGCCGCCATGGAGCAGCAACTACACCACCAATATCAACCTCGAGGAAAACTATTGGCCAGCCGAGGTAGCCAACCTCTCGGAAATGCACCTGCCTCTAATGCAGTTTATGAAGAACTTAGAGAAAAGTGGCCGCCAAACGGCAAGAGACTATTATGGAGTGAATCGAGGTTGGTGTCTGGCACATAACAGCGACATCTGGGCCATGACTAATCCTGTAGGCCTCCAGTCTGGCGATCCTAGTTGGGCCAATTGGAACATGGGAGGAGCCTGGCTTTCAACCCATATCATGCAGCATTACAGGTTTACGAACGATACGCAGTTTCTAGAAGAGTATTACCCTGTGCTGCGTAGTGCGGCAGAGTTCTGCATGGATTGGATGGTGGAGAAAGACTCGGTATGGGTGACGATGCCCAGCACTTCACCAGAGAATCAGTATCGTACAGACAGAGGGGTGATAGCCGCTACAATGTATGGCGGAACTGCCGACTTGGCTATTATCCAACAATGTGTAAGTGATGCAGCAGAGGCAGCTTTGAGGATGGGAGACACCTCGTTTCATACTAGTGCCCAGACTTTTTTGACTAAGCTGCCAGCCTACAAGATAGGGAAGAATGGCAATCTACAGGAATGGTTTCACGATTGGGAGGATGCCGATCCTCACCACCGCCACCAGTCGCATCTGTATGGCCTTTATCCTGGCAACAGTATTACGAGAGAGGATTCTGCATTGATCAAGGCATGTGCCAAGACGTTGGAAATCAAAGGAACGGAGACAACGGGATGGAGCACAGGATGGCGTATCAACCTCTATGCACGAATGGGAGACGGAGAGTCGGCCTACAAGACTTTTCGCCGTCTTCTGAAGTATGTTAGTCCCGACAATTACCAAGGCGATGATGCGGTAAGAGGCGGAGGCACCTATCCAAACCTGCTTGATGCCCACAGCCCATTCCAGATTGACGGCAATTTTGGAGGCACAGCCGGCATATGCGAGATGCTGCTACAATACAAACAGGCCCCAGGAGCCCCAAAAGAGGCGATCAGAGAGGATGAATCCGACTATATGGCACTACCTGCCATCCCTCAGGTTTGGAAGAGCGGGAAAGGCCATATTAAAGGCCTGCGCAGCGCCAGCGGGCATCAGGTAGATATCGTTTGGCGTAAAGGCAAGGTAAAAAGCTTTAAAGTCTACTGACGCGATTCGACTTTGATCTCGTCGAGAAGCAGCCAGGCTTTTTGACCAGCATAGTCGTGCCATTCAGGCAGCAACGCAGATGCGGACACCTTGACTTTGATAAACTTGACTTTCTTTGCTTCGCGCTTTTCGAAAACTCGATTCCAGCGCATGCGACGACAATCGTTTTGGGGGTCTGTCAGCGTGGTGGCGAAGAGTGACATAGGCTTGGAGTAGCTGACGCCATCTTTTGAGACTTGGATGCTGACGCTTTGAGGACCAAGGACCCAGTCGTTAGGCGAATGGCAAAAACCGATTTCCATCTGGCTGAGACTGACAAGAGCGATGAGTTCTATGTCGAACTCTACGCTGTCTATTCCAGCAAATCCGCCCCAGCCCTGAGCATAGTCGCCAGCCACGGCACTCATCCCGTCAATCAGTATTTGAGGGAATTTTTTGTTGTAGGGCGAGGTGGCATTGGTATTGCAAGTGATTTCTTTGACTAACTGCTGGTTTTTGGCCTTAGGTTTATCAGATTGTGCGATATCTGGATGCGGGCAGAATGGGCTATTTTGTGCGGCCTGAGGATTGTCTGGACGGATGTCCTTGCAGAATGGCGATAGGCGGAAAGCGAATCTGTAGGTACTATCGCCAGAAAGGACATAGGGACTGGTGACGCCAGGACCACAAGTGGCAGTGCCTAGTCCGGACTGAGCGTAATCGATATTGAGGGTATAGTACCCAGCAGGGGCCAGTTCGTTGAGGCGTCGGGCTTGGGTGAGCATGGTGTCGGTATAGGGACGGATGGCGAAGTTGAGCATGTCGGAGGCCTCGACGGTAAGACAGTCGCTGCCCGACCGCAACTGGACGTATTTTGCCTTGCGATTGCCGTATTCCTGCGGCACTACGAATGGGTCGTAGGATCTGTTGAGGTCTGCAATATCGTCTTCGATGGTTCCGATAAAGGTGGCAGACTCCCGGTCTGGATAGGTTGGGAAGGCGTTGCCCCACCACTTCACCTGGATGAAAGAGGTGTCTATACCACATTGGAGGCCAACTTTGGGCAGGGTACGGAATGCGCCGTTGGGGCTGATACGGTAGCTGAGGGTGATTTGTCCGAGGCGGTCGACCTCTATGATTTGGCGGATGCTGATAGTCTGTCCGTCAGGACCTTTAGCCTCGATGGAGGCTTTGATTTCCACGGCAGTGGTGCGGGCTGAGTCCTTAACGAAATAGCTGCTGAGGTGGGTCACCCTGTAAGTCAGCTGGTCGAGGCCCACCCATGCCTTGGCACCATTGCGGTCGGCCAGGTCGTTGAGGGTTGGCGGCCGCCAGAGGTTGATATGGAGCGGCTTGTGGAGCAGTTCGCGATCGTTGTAGCGATAGCTGTCAATCATGCCGTTCTGGTTGTTCACCATAAGTGAGAAATGGGGGCCTCTCACGATGGTGTGGGTCTTGGTCTTCTGAGTCTTCACCTCGTCGGAGCAGGCCGCCTCTTTGGGCTGGAAATCGGGATGCGACGTCATACCCTTGAGCGCAAATTCGTCGGAAGCCGACTCAAAGGTTGCGGGGAAGGCGAAGTAGAATCGGATAATCCTTGTGGCTTCCGGACGGCTGAGTGCCCGACGAAGATAGTTGCTGTCCAGCGCTATCAGGCAGGAGTCGCCGGGATTGAGCGACACCTTGAGCGGCATCGGTTCCATGCCGTCGATGCTGTACTGGCCATCGAACTCGTCGGCATTGAGAAAGAGGTACTCGTTGTGGAGCGTGAAGGTATAGTTGTAGACCGTGGCTAGATAGCTGCCACCGCGTCGGTCCTGGTCAGTTTCAGATCTTAAGGCAAACATCTCTCGCTGGATACTGTCGACTTTGCAGGTCACATGGAGTCCTTGATAGACGTGCCGCACCTCTTCCCAACCCTCATGCTCTCTGCGGTTGGAGCCCATGATGCCGTTGGCACAGAAGGCGTCGTCGTCCTTGATTCCAGGAAGGGCGCCAAGGTCGCCACCCACGGCATAGAACTCACGGCCGAGGGAGTCTTTGGAGATAAAGCTCTGATCGACCCAGTCCCAGATGAATCCGCCTTGAAGCTGCGGATATTTACGGATGGTGTCCCAGTAGTCGGAGAGTCCGCCGAGCGAGTTGCCCATGGCGTGGCAATATTCGACCATAACGTAAGGACGCTTCTGGGGCTTGCGGGCATAGTCGGCAATATAGTCGGCCGAAGGATACATGATGCCTACGATATCGGTATTCCAATCGAGTTCGGCGCGCTCGTAGCTGACGGGGCGGGTGTTGTCTTTGCTCTTGAGAAATCGGTAGGCCTGCTCGGTGCAGATGCCGTTGCCGCACTCGTTGCCGAGCGACCACACAATGACCGAGGGGTGGTTTCGGTCGCGCATATACATGTTATTAACGCGGTACTGGAAGGCGTCTGCCCAGTCTTTGTTTTTAGCCAAAGACTGCTCACCATAGCCTTGGGGATGAGATTCGTTGTTGGCCTCGTCGTAGAGGTAGAGTCCATACCGATCACATAACTCATACCAGTACTCGTCGTCAGGGTAGTGGCAGGTGCGCACAGCGTTGATATTCATTGCCTTCATGCAGGCCACATCTTCCTCCATCTCTTTCCGAGTGCAGTAGTGCCCGCCTTGAAGACTATGTTCGTGGCGGTTGACACCCTTGATGAGGATGGGTTCACCATTGATGGTTAGGATTCCTTGCTTAATCTCGATATTGCGGAATCCGATTTTGGTGCCAACAATTTGAGAAACGGAGTCGTTCTTATCGAACAATTTGATAGTGAGTGTGTAAAGGTATGGCAGTTCGGCAGACCAAGGACGAACCAGTCCGAGAGGACAATCCTTCTCAATGAAGTAGGTGAACCAGTCGTGTCGGTCGGTGCGTTGTTCGCGGTGGAGGATAAGAGAGTCGTCGGCATCGCGAAGGTCTATAGACACTTTGCGACCTGCGGGCATTTCTTGAGAGAAGTAGACGTCAACACCCAAGCGTCCGGTCTGATAATCAGAGGTGTCGAGGCGGGCGTTGACTTTGAAATCCTTAATGAAGCGCTTCGGGGTGGAATAAAGCACCACGTCGCGCTCGATTCCGCTAATGCGCCAGAAGTCTTGGGCTTCGAGATAGCTGCCATCAGAAAGACGGAATACCTTCATAGCAAGGCGGTTGATACCGCTGCTGACATAAGGAGTGATATCGAATTCAGCAGGAGTTTTTGAGTCTTCGCTATAGCCTACCTGACGGCCATTGATGTAGAGGTAGAAGGCAGACTTGACAGCTCCAAATTTGAGAAAGATATTTCGACCAGTCCAAGATTGAGGAACCTCGAAATCAGTGGCATAGCATCCTACAGGGTTGCGGTCGGCAGGTACGGTGGGCGGAACGTTGGGAGTGAACTCATTCTTGACATTGACATAGACGGGCGTACCGAAACCTTGGAGTTCCCAGTTGCCCGGAACCCTAATAGGCGCCCATGAACTGATGTCGAAGTCTTTTTTGAAGATTCCCAGATGCTCTGGGACTTCTGCTGGTGATTCAGAATAGAGAAACCTCCACGTACCATTGAGAACACGGCAGAAATCGGAAGAGAGATAGTCTTGATTCTTAACGAGGCCCTCATCACTATAGGGTATTACCAAAGTGTGCGGCGAGAGTTTGTTGATGGCATGAACGGAGGGGTCCTGCCAAGGCTCTTGAGCCAAGAGGTTGGTGCCAATAATCAGACAGGCAATGAGCATGCCTAGGAACTTGAGGGATGAGGACATATTGATGCTACTTAGATAATGTATCGAAGAACGGATTGAGGAAGGGCTGAAAAGATAGATTCGTCGACTTGGTTGAAGAAGCCGTAAACAGAGGAGCCCGACCCCGACATGGACGCATATAGCGCTCCATGACTATAGAGGAACTGCTTGAGTTCGGCAACCTCTGGGCACTTAGGGAAGATACTATCTTCGAAGTGGTTGAATATGGAATCTTTCCATTCAGAAATAGGCTTCTTAATAGCCTGACGTAGATCCACTTTGCCAGGGCGAGGGGTAAGACCGCGATAAGCTTCGGCGGTAGAAACGCCACATTGAGGCTTCAGTAGAACCAGCTTATACTTCTTGACATCGATATCTACTTTGGAGAATTGGTTTCCTGTCTCGGTTGCATATACGGGATGGTTGTCGATGAAGAATGGGCAATCGGCACCAAGACGCGAGGCGTAATTCTTTAGTCCAGCATTTGAGATATGGAGCGAAAAGAGGTCGTTGACCATCTTAAGGGTGAAAGAGGCATCGGCTGATCCTCCGCCAAGGCCAGCCCCAAAGGGAATGTTTTTAGTGAGTTGGATATCAACGGGGGACACCTGAGATGGGTAATCCTTCTTGAGAAGGCTGTAGGCCTTGACAACAAGATTGCTCATGGGGTCGCCGTCGATGGGAAATCCGTCCTGAACAAAAGAGAATTCATCAGAAGGATTGATCGACAGAGTATCAGTGAGCGGAACGGGAAGAAAGATGGATTCGATATTGTGATAACCATCTGGACGCTTGGAGGTAACGTGAAGTCCGAGGTTGATCTTGCAATTGGGGTATGTGACCATATTTCTAAAGTTTTTATTGTTCGATGGGCAGTTTAAGGGTGTATTGTAATCCAGAAGGATGTGTGAATGAGGCTTTCAGCAAGTGCTCACTAGCATCGGCCAGCCACACCACATCAGCAATAGTGCCTTTTGAAAGTATGATTCCGCCCAGGGCCTTCCATTCGACTTCTGGAGCATCAACATTGAGCCCATAATGGCGTGGCTGATCGGAGATGATACGGGGTTCAACCGGAACTAATACACGGTAAAGAAAGACTTGTATCTCTTGCTGGATGCGGTTAAAGTTCTCGGGAATTAGCGCATTGTTTTCACCAATATGAGGGGAATGGCCATAACCATTAAAGGTAATCAACTTGCTGTTGATGCCATGACTCAAAGCATAGCGATGAATAGAAGCGCTTCCGTACATCTGGCCAAATAATTTTTTGCCCACAAGGGTGCTGATTTCTCCAAAAGGATAGCCTTTGTCGTAGGGCACGATCTTGTCCTGGTCGCCATGGAATGAGATGATAGACACCTGGGATTGAGACAATAAATCAAGGTCGGTGACAGCGCCCCACATATTGGCGATAGCGCGAATCTTGAAGTCGGCCTTGAAATCATTTCCAGAACCATCAATTGGTCCAAGGTCGGTGAACCTGCCTTTCTTCTTGAATGAGGAGGACGGCCTTGTGGCGTTGGTCATGAAGGTGAGGTTGAGTGCTGTGATGCTGCCTGCGCTGGTGCCAGCAACGAAGAGTTGGTCGCGATTGATGAACCCTAGAGAATCATTAGCTAGCAGATACCGCATAGCTGCATGGGCGTCTTGGACAGCCATATAGCCCGTTCGCTCGATGCCATCTTTAGAAACGGGAAATCCCATACGGTAGTTCATGCTGGCCGTCACATAGCCTAATGACGCGTAGTATCGGCACCATTGAGTGATAGCGGAATCGGACTTATCGCCAAAAAAGAAGGCTCCGCCGTGCAAGAAGAGGATCAGAGGATGACTTCTTTGAATGGTGTCGTCGGGCTGATAAAGATCAAGGGTGAGCTGTTGCGGAGTGGGACGGTGGTCTTTCTTGAGCCAATCGGCAAGGATGGCTTTAAATCCTTCACCATCATTGCCGACCATGGAAGTCCAATATCCGACGGCTTGCCCATAAGTGATGTTTTTTTGAGTCTTTACCTTGAAGATAGGCTGCCTCAGTCGCTGATCGTTGCTTTCGTGGAAGGCGGGATCAATATAGTCGTTGACAGATATCATCACATCGCTGCCATGTATTAGAGAAACTCGGTGGCAGGCGCCGTCAAGCAACTCTTCTATATCCGAATCCTCAAGATCCAATTCAAGAGTGGTTCCATTAAGGTTAATCTCAGAGCTGCGTCGATGGATTGTAATGGAGTACGTCTCTGGGGCAGCAAAGGGTTCGTCGCTTTTCAGAACATAATAGCGACCACTGGCATAACCCATAGAGAGCGAGTCGATTGTGACAAATGCAGTATCGGAGTCGACAGAAATCAGCAAGGTGGAATTAAGGCAGAGAAGACTGTCGCTTAATGGGTTGGAATGACCATTGGAAATAAAGCGTATAGCATTCTTATCAGATGGATGAATGTCCTTATTGGTTGAGGAACAACTGCGAGTAACAATAAAGCATACGGCAGCAACAAGAATTATGCTTGTTGAAATGATTATCCATAAATGCTTATTGTCTTTTAGTTTCATGATTGTCGGAAATGGACATTAAGATTTTTTGCAAAGATACTGAATTATCTTGACATGGCAAGAAAAAAAATGTCCGATTGCTCTTTGAAGTAGTCTTTGGCAATGAATTATTCTTTGATGTTGGCCCATATCATAAAGGATAGTTCTGCTTGGCGGTAGAGCATTCCTAGTCCGTTTTCGGTATCAGCGCCATACTTGCTGGCCTCGTTCAGCAGCCTTGAGGGCGAAGGGTTATATATGAGATCGTATACTAAATGTTTGGTTGATAGCCCTTTCAGTTCTAGTTCGGGCATGTCGTAAACATTGGGGTATGTCCCAACTGGAGTGGCATTGATGAGAATCGGTGTACTGGCAAGTCTACTTGAAGCCTCTCGGTAATCGATAGATCGACTGTCGGGGGTGCGGCTTACAAAAGTATGCTGTATGCCCAACTGATTGAGAACATGGCCTAATGCTTTGGCGGCACCGCCTGTGCCCAAGACGAGAGCATTGGTATGGTAGGGCTTGAGATGAGGCATTAATGTGTCTCGAAAGGCGGGAGCATCAGTATTGTATCCAATAAGTTGTTTTCCATGAACTTTCACCACATTCACGGCACCTATCGCTTTGGCCTCAGCATCAAGACCGCTCAAAAGAGGCATTATCTGCTGCTTGTAAGGGATGGTGACATTGAACCCTGAAAGTTGGTGGTCTTCAATGACATAGCCTAATTCGTCGATAGTAGCCAGTTCTAGAAGGTCGTAGGTGTGAGGAAGGCCTTCGGCGCAAAATTTATTGTCGAAATAACGTTTTGAGTATGAGTGGACAAGTCGGCGTCCGATAAGTGCGAAATGGGCCATAGCGAAATAAAAAAGAGAAGTCGCTGGACTTCTCTATGTTTTTTTGAGGTCGCTTCCGGATTTGAACCGGAGTAGCAGGTTTTGCAGACCTGTGCCTAGCCCCTCGGCCAAACGACCTTTTACGAATCAAGAACTCTTGAATTCGACTGCAAAGTTACAACTTTTTTTATTACCGACCAAATTTTTTTTATTCTTAGCCGTAAATTTTTGTCTCAATACCCTCTTTTCTAAGTATTTCCGCATATTTTTCTAATTCTTCAGTGGCTAATTTTCTAAGGTGTTTTGCGGGTGTAGCACGGTCGAGAGCATAGAATTGAACGAATTTTGGACGTATTTCCTTCACAATTTCTACATATTTTGCAAAACCCTCTGGATCTATGTTTGTTACGATCTCACCTTCGTCGTTTATGCCATCGAAGAGCAAGGTTTGGATTATGCAGTTGCTGCCGAATCTGCGCAAGCTGTCAAGGAGTTCATCATAGCTGCAAGCCTTCTCGTTAGGCAAGTTGATGCGATTGCGCATCAACTCGTTGCCAGCGTCCAGCTTCAAAGTTGGGTTGTCTAGTTTGTGGAGGGCGTCAAATATTTCAGGACGAGTAAGCTGCGTGGCATTGGTCAAAAGTGTGGTCACTGCCTTTGGGAAATACTTATCGCGCATCTCGACCACAATGTCAACTATCTCTGGGAACTGAGGGTATAGTGTAGGTTCGCCGTTGCCAGCAAAAGTGATGGAGTCTATCTCTTCTCCCTCTTTTTTCAGTTGCTGGAGTCTGGCCTCAAGCATTTCGCGTACCTGCTTAGGCGTTACGTATTCTATGATTTCGTCTTCGGATTCTTTGTTCCAGCCACATTCGCAATAGATGCAGTCGTAAGAGCATATTTTGTGTTTAAGCGGCAGAAGGTTGACTCCGAGAGATCTGCCAAGTCTGCGGCTGCGTATTGGTCCGACGATAGTTTGTTCGAAAAGCATATATAATGAGTTTTTATAAAAGTTCAACTTGGGTGAGTCCTCCGTTGCTTCCAGCCACATAAAGTGCCGCAGCAGATGATTCCTGCACGAGGTAGTCCATCAAGAGGGGTTGTCCTTCCACGAATAGCGAGGCATGGAAGGTGTTTCCGGGTTTTAGCTTGGAGTTTTCTGACTCCAACACTCTAAATGTTTCGAGGCCTAGGTATTCCAAAAGGCATACTCTGCCAGGATTCCAGGCTATGCGGATTTTGTCGCCAGTGGAGAGACTACGTGAGGAGATGTGGTTGGACAACACGATGTGCGAGGCATCGTTCTGCTCGGGAGTGGAATGGTACTGTACGAAATCTTCCCAGTTTCTAAATCCAACGTATCTGGCAAGGATGTTTAAAGTAGATTCGCGCGGTGTGACAGCAATAGCATAAAATCCCCATAATCTTTTCAAAGTGTTTACTCCAATAGATTCATGGGTTCGCTCTTGTATCGAACCACTCAAAAAGGCAAAATCACTCGTTGACTGCATCTGTAGGTTGACAGACTTGGTGATAAGGTCCTTTAATATGTTGATATTATGGTCGTTTGAGATCATTCTATACAATCATTGATAATTTGCAAAGATACGCAAGTTGACGAAACTAACCAAATAAACTTCCCTTTTTGTGCTCATTTTTCAAAAAGTTTGTATTTTTGCAACTTCAAATCTTGTTGTAATGAGAATTCGAATCCTTTTTCTGATAATACTGATTTCTTCGTGTGCGCTCTATTCTTGCGGACCGGACACGGCTGCCTTTGACCCTATCAAGCGTGCTTATGTGGATGGTCTCAACAAGCAGGCCTTCGTGTGTAGGTATAAAGATCCAGCCCAGGCTATCGATTATGCTCAGCAAGCACTGCAATACCTCCACGACTCTTTGCCTGATTACTCTGATGGCAAGCTGCGGACTTGGAACAATTTGGCCTTCTGCCACTATATGCTGACTCAGAACGATCTGGCAGAGGTTTATGCCGATTCCGTTCTCTCATTCCAACAAAAGACTGAGAATTCGCAGGTCGAGAAAGTGATTGCTAAGCTGTTGATGGCTCGTGTGCTTCAGATGGCTTGCCGAATAGCAGACTCCTATCAGATGCTCTATGAGATTGAGCAAGGCGACGAACTGGACCGAAATAGAGAGAATTTCTTATATAACTATGCCCAATCAGAGTATTATATTGTCAGCCTGACGCTCAACTACAGCTACCGCAATGGCATGGAGGCAAGTGTGGCTTCACAGATAGAAGAGATCGAGGCCACCAAGAACGATCTTCGATGCGATTTTGCGCAAGACCTAGCGTTGAATTATGCTTTGGCATACGGCTATTCCCGACTGTGTGATAGTGTCGGCAGACAGAGTTACTATTTCGGGCGCTCTCTCGATTATTGTATCGAGTCATTGGAACAGCTGACTAATCCGCAGTCATATAGCGTTCATGAACTGGCCAATATTGTGCAGATGCTGGCTTTCTTGGGCGAAGAGACTCCTATCTCAGAAAAAGCCTGGCAAGAGAACCTTCCCAAGTGGGAAAGAGCTTGCAGCCTCATAGTGGACGGATTCAATATCCCACTCGATTCTACAGCCGACCTTTCGCTCCAACTTTTTGAAATCTCTACCGAGCTGTTTTGGCAGCAGGCAGATCCTACTCAGCGCCTGGCAGCGTGCATCGCTACGGGCTACTACTGCCTACATATAGGTGACACCTTGCTAGCAAAAGACTATTTCACAGCACCGTTGAGCGACACCATCCTTCCAGCAGCCTTTATCCCGCGTTTCGAAGCCATGCTTTATGATGGATTGCTGCTGTCTGGAGCGGGTACTATGGAAGAACGCATCCAATGGTATCAATGGGAATCAGAAATCCAAGACCTTATTCAACGCAATCAGAAAGCTGATTTCCTCCTTCAGAACCAACTAGAACGTTCGCATACCTTCAACGAGCATCTTCTTATTTTTGCCATCATCTTGGCAGTTATGCTGTTGGTACTAATAGTCCTGGTGGCGCTCCTGTTCAGGAAGCAGCAGCAGCTCCGTCACGAAACGCAGCGGCTCAAAGAGGCCAAGCAGCAAGATGTTGAGCGAATTGCCAATGTGGAGACTTGTTTGAGCGTGCTAAGGCATGATATTACGCCATTCATGTCGTATCTGCAAAACAAGAACCTCTCTGCCGAACTACGGGCAGAAGTGATTGACCAACTGATACGGACCTTTGATAACATCAAGAATTGGACCAACCTGAGTATTCCTACCGGTCTTCAGTATAAGGGGTCTGCATTCGCTATCCAGGATGTATTCGACCAAGTTCAACATGACGTCAACAATTATCGTGGCAGCGAACTTCGTATCGTTTTTGAGCCATCTGCTTTGGAAGTCAATGCCGATAGACTGCTGCTCGAGATTATGCTGCGCAACCTAGTAAACAATGCCGTCCAGCATACCGAGTCGGGGTTGATACACATCAAGGCAGTAGAAGAGAACCAGTTTGTACACGTTTCCGTCTCAGATACTGGAAAAGGCATGTCAGCCGACGAGGTAGAGTCGCTCTTCCGTGCCGACAAACCTCTCAAGATTCAGGGCGAACATAGCGGTTTCGGGCTGATACTCTGCCGCTATATTATCAAGAAGCACGACGATAATACCCTCCGAGGCTGCCGTATCTGGGCAGAAAGCCAGCTGGGAGAGGGCAGTACTTTCCACTTCTTGGTGGCCGCAGCATCCAAGTAAGGACTATACCCTTTTCAGGTATTTTATGTCGCTAGGATTAATGATTCCCAGCTCGAAGGCCTTTGCAATGCGGCAGCCAGACTTGTTCACCACTTCAAATTTTATCGACAGTTGCCGTTGGCGCTCTTGCACAGACTTGTCGCTCTCGTGCAGTTCTTGCGAGATCTCCTGTGCCGTACAGCCCGCAGCTTCCAAGAGCAGCACCTTCTTTTCCTCTGCACTTATCGGTAGGTCGGCAGGTGCCGGAGGCAGATTCTCGAAATAGAGCTGGGCCGCCTCTTTGATGGTTAGCATAACGGGATAGTTGAAATAGTATTTCTCGCCGCGTTCGAGGCAGGCAATTGCCCGCACGATGTTCTCTATCGAGAATCCTCCAACGGCATTCTTGCTTACGAAGGCGTTGACGCCATGTCGCAGCGATTCAAACACCACCTTGCCCACATCCTGCATGCGCTGCAGGCGGTTCTGTTCGTTGGGAAGCGGATTGTCGAAACGGCCTGACAATATGATCAATTTGATCTCCTCTCCCCTACTGTTCTTATATTGCTTGCGGATACGGTCAGCAATAAAAATACCGCCTGTCGGTTCTCCTTGGAACTCCATATCTATCAGCACGTAGTCGGGCATCTGGGTCCCTGGGAGACTCAAGGCGGCCAGCAGCTGCGGCCCGCTGGCGAAAGTGTCGAGCAGCACGATTTCCTTAGTCTCCACGTCGCCGTCGTCGTTGGTAAGGCATTCTACCTGGGCATGACGGGCGTTGAGTTCCATCTTTACTGCCTTGCGGATGATGGGTTCGTCGTCCACCA
>JAKSMS010000054.1 GCA_024400415.1 Bacteroidales bacterium
ACTCTGCCTCGTCGTACTGGCAATAGTCACCATCATATTCCTCACGATGCTCTACACCGTGCAGAATTGGAATATCTTCCACTATCTCCTTATCATCGTGCTCTATGGCTTCACCGCTGCCTTGGCCTCGTTTTTCCGTATTCCTCGCCGTATCTTCTGTGAGGATTCTGAGCAGCTCATCGCTCCTGCCGACGGCACTATAGTCACCATCGAAGAGACTTATGAGAAGGAGTATATCAAGGACGACTGCATCCAGATTAGCATCTTCATGTCGGCCGCCAATGTCCATGTCAACCGCTATCCGGTTGATGGCTTGGTTGAGTATGTGAAGTACCATCGCGGCAACTATTTCGTGGCATCCTATCCTAAGTCGTCTACCCTCAACGAGCGCACTTCGGTGGGTATGCTGCTCGATAGCGGCCATCGTATCCTCATCCGCCAGGTGGCAGGCGTTATGGCCCGCCGCATCTGCTGCTATGCCCGCGAAGGCGAACGCGTGAAGCAGAATCAGGAGATGGGCTTCATCAAGTTTGGCTCCCGTGTGGATATCTTTGTTCCCAAGAGTTTCGAACTTAATGTCGACCTCCAGGATACCGTCAAGAATGCCGTTTCCACTATAGCCCGTATTAAGTAGTATGATCGACCCCTCACAGATACTCTTCGAAGACAATCACCTGATCGTTATCAATAAGCGCGCAGGGCAGATCACCCAGTCCGACAAGACCGGCGACCTCTGCATGGCCGATGAGATTCGCGACTTTATCCGCGTGCGCGACGATAAGCCGGGCAATGTCTTCTGTGGTGTCGTTCATCGCCTCGATAGGCCGGTTTCTGGCGTGGTTATCTTCGCCAAGACCTCCAAGGCTACTACGCGACTTAATAATATGATTCGCACGCGCGAGGTTCAGAAGACCTATTGGGCCATCACCAAGGGCGTTCCGCCTCAGCCCCAGGGACACCTCGAGAATTGGCTACTCCGCAACGAGAAGCAGAACAAGTCCTACGTTGTGGCCGAAGGCACTCCCAATGCCAAGCTGGCTAGCCTCGACTATCGCCTCCTCGCCACTTCCGAAGGGGGCTACAGCCTGATTGAGGTCGACCTCCACACTGGCCGCCATCATCAGATTCGCTGCCAGCTGGCCCATATCGGGTGCGTGATCAAGGGCGATCTCAAGTATGGCGCCCCACGCAGCAATCCCGATGCCAGCATCTCGCTCCACGCCCGTCGCATCCGCCTTATCCATCCCGTTCGCAAGGAGCCCGTCGACCTCGTGGCTCCGCTCCCCGACGATCCCCTATGGCAGGCCTTTAAGGACGTTTCGCTTCTGTAGTCTGCAAGAATTTGTCCATGATCTGTACTAATAATCATATCGAAAGAAAAACAAAGTTAATATTCAATAATCCTATGAAGAAAATCGTATGTTTGGCAGCCCTTCTGCTATCTGTTCTGAGCTTTTCAGCCCAGGCTCAGGAAGAGGCCGTCAAGGTGAAGGCTTCCAGCAACAATAGCCTCCGCCTCACGCTGAACCCATCCGAGATGAGTGTCAGCACAGTAGTTTTTGCCGCCGATACCTTCTCCCGAATCGAGATGGCCGACTTTGGCGGTTCCAGTCTCTGCGGCAGGCCCGACCTTCCCGTGCTCTCCAAGATGGTGGAGATTCCCGTCGGTGCTACTGTTAGGGTAAACATCCTCAGCGAGAACCATAAGACCCTCTCGGGCGAAAGCCTCGGCCTTACTCATCGCTATCTCCCCACTCAGCCTGCTCGCCGCAAGTCTGATACCAGCGCACCAGTGCTCTCTATCGACCGCGAGACCTACGCCAAGAATGCCTTCTTTGCCAACCAGCTTGTGTCTATTGAGCATGCCGGTATCGCCCGCGACCGCAATCTGGCCATCCTTAAGTTCTCTCCGGTGCAGTACAATCCTGTCACCAACGAGGTAGTCCTCTACGATAATGTTGAGGTGTCCCTCGAGTTTGAAGGTGCCGACATTGCTGCCACCCAGCAGCTCAAGCGCCTCCACGGCAATATGGCTTTCGGCTCCGGCATCCATACCATCAATGCCCTCCCTGCCACCAAGGACATGCGCGTCAATATCCCTATCCGCTACACCATCATCGCCCATAGCAGCTTCCGCGGCCACTTCGACTCCTTCGTTGCTTGGAAGAAGCGCCAGGGATTTATGGTCGATGTGCACTATACCGACGAGTCTGGCATCGGCACCACCAATACCGCCATCGCCAGCTACCTCCTCTCTCAGTACAACAACGCCACTGCCGAGATGCCAGCACCTACCTATGTGCTCTTCGTGGGCGACCATCAGCAGATTCCTGCCTTCGCCGGACGCAACTCCATGCAGTCTGACTGGGCATCTTCTGGCGGACGTATTTCCGACCTTTATTACTTCACCTGGACAGGCAACGACAATATCCCCGACTGCTACTACGGTCGCTTCTCTGCTCAAAACGTGACCCAGCTCACCCCTCAGGTCGAGAAGACCCTCTACTACGAGCAGTATCAGTTCATGTCGCCAGCCTTCCTCGACAAGGCCCTCATTGTGGCCGGTACCGACCAAGGATACTCCAACGATAACGGCTACTCTTATGCCGACCCTACTATGGACTATATCGTCAAGACTTATGTAAACGGTGACCACGGATATTCCCAGGTTCACTACTATAAGAACGCCTCCAGCTCCAACCCCAATGCCCCCAACGTTACCGTCTACAGCAATGGCGGCTATTCTGCCTCCAGCTCCAGCAACTCTGTAGCGCAGGCCGTCAAGAACGAGATCAATGAGGGCCGCGGCTGGTTCAATTATTCTGCGCACGGCAATTGGGACGAACTGTCCATACCTCACTTCGGCAAAGACCAGATCAACACCCTCTCTGCTAGCAATAAGTTCGGTATCATCATTGGCAACTGCTGCCTCACCAACTCCTTCCAGCAGAGCGAGTGCTTCGGCGAGGCCCTTCTCCGCAAGCAGGGCGCTGGCGCCGTGGCCTATGTGGGAGCATCCGACTATACCTATTGGGCTCAGGACTATTATTGGTCTGTAGGCTACCGCTCCTCCGGCTACTCCAATCCATCCTATAGCAGCGCTCATCTCGGCTGCTACGACCGTATGTTCCACACCCATTCCGAGTCCTTCGACAAGTGGGCCACCACCGTCGGCGCTATGATGTATGCCGGCAATATGGCCGTTGAGGAAGCTGGCGGCACCATGGCTCACTACTACTGGGAAGTATACCACCTCATGGGCGACCCATCCCTCCAGCCCTGGCTTGCCCAGGCTCAGAACATCAACGTAGAGTACGCCGCCACCCAGCCATTCACCGCTCAGACCTATGACGTCACCGCCGTGCCCTACGCCTACGTGGCCATCACCCGCGATGGCGAGCTCGTCACCGCTCAGTTCGCCGACGCCTCGGGCCATGTGTCCTTCCCCATGTCGCAGCTTTCAATCGGCACTTTCGAACTGGCCGTTACCGCTCAGGGCTATAAGCCATTCTTCCGCGATATCACCATCGTGGCTGGCAACGGCCCATACGTGCTCGGCTCGCACCTCACTGCCGAGACCAGCCCTGTGGCCGGCAATGTGGTCAACCTTTCCCTCGACCTCCAGAACGTGGGCAACCAGGCAGCCGCTACCGTCGATGTCCTCATTGAGGGCGATCCCGACCTCGTGGTGCCAATCCGCAACCACACCCAGGCCGTCAACCTCGCTCCCGATCAGTCGTTCACCCTTCAGGGCGTGCTCTCCTTCCTTGTCAAGGCCGACGTCCAGGACCTTTCTCAGTGCCAGTTTACCGCCACCATCACCTGGGCCGGCGGCAGCGATACGGCTACCTCTGTGCAGTCCATCCAGCTCATGGCTCCAGCCTTCGCCAGCACCCATGTCACGGCTCCATCCAACGCCAACGTGTCTGGCCCAATCAGTCTTACCTTTGCAACCCAGAATAGCGGTCATGCCGATGCCCAGAATGTAGAATCTCGCTTCATCTCGGGCCATCCCGCCATCACCGTGGCCAACCCCGTCACCGCAGTGGGCAGCGTGGCTCAGGGCCAGTCCTTCACCGACACCTATACTCTCCAGGTTGATGCCTCCTTCTCGGGCAACCACGCCGTGCCATTCTACCACGTAGTGTCCGACGGAATCCGCACCTATGCTGATACCGTGGTCATCACCCTTTCCGACGGCACCACCAACGGCTATGCACGCGCCTTCGAAGACTTCGAGTCCGGCACCCTCGCTGCTATGGACTGGCAGAACGCTAACCCCGGCTGGACCATAACCAATCAGGGCGCTTATGCCGGCACCTATTGCGCTAAGTCCAACAATCATGACCAGCACAACTCTTCGGCCGAACTCACCATCACCTATACCTCTACCGTCAACGATTCCATTTCCTTCTACTACAAGGTCTCCTCTGAGAACCGCTACGACAAGTTCTACTTCTACATCGACGGCGATGCAATGACCAATGCTAGCGGCACTTCCCAGACCAGCTACGCCCGTGCCTCTTACCCCGTGGCAGCCGGCACCCACGAGTTCACCTTCGCCTATGAGAAGGACGGCTCCGTAAGCAGCGGCGACGACTGCGCTTGGATCGACAATATCACGCTGCCAAAGTCGCTCGTGCAAGATCAGTATGTGACCGACTCTATCTGCGCCGGCGCATCTTATAGCTATCAGGGACACTCCTTCGCTACCGAGGCACTCGAAAACGGCACCTATCATTTCGAGGCTCCTCTCGCTGAGGGCGGCACTGCCTTCATTACCCTCCACGTGGGCATCGAACTCACCGTGTCCGACGACATGACCATCGAAAAAGGCCAGTCCGTAGTGCTTCGCGCCAACGGCGCTTCCACCTACGAGTGGTCCGACGGCCAGACTTCTTCAGCCATCGCAGTGATGCCTTCGCAGACCACCACCTATACCGTCACCGGCCGTCTCGGCAGCTGCAGTGAGCAGGCCTCTGTGACCATCACCGTTACCGCCTCCGCTGAGGGCATCGACGCCGCCCAGTCCGCCAATGTGGATATCTATCCTAACCCAGCAGAGTCTATGGTGACCGTTTCCTCCGACTACATCGAAAGGGTTCGCCTCATCAACACTCTCGGCCAGGTTCTCGGCAGCTACAGCGTCAAGGGCAGCAGGCTCGACATCTATGTGGGCGAGCTCCCATCGGGCATCTATCTGCTCCAGGTGACCGGCGCCGACGGCACCCAGACCCTCCGCAAGCTCATCCGCAAGTAGTTCCACTGCTTTGCTTGTCAGGATAATTAGAAGGCCCCATAGCGGGCCTTCTTTTTTGTTGTGTGAGGGCAGTCTCGCTAGCCACACCGCTGTACGTCTACGGAAAGGGAGTGGGCTGCCTTAGGTCTTTGGACTTGTTTTCGATTGCAAAATTACACAATTCTTTTTTCGGTTTGGTTTTTGTGGGTTGTTGTTGGGTGATGTATGTCATTGTTGGTTTTAGTTGGTATAAGTTGGGGGGAGTTGTGTGGCCTTCGGTCGAAAAGCGTTTGCAAAGATACGAAGGGGATTGCCTCAAATTTTTCAGATTGCTGCACATTGTTGCAGGCTACTGTGCAGGACTGCAATCTTGTATCATGATGGCCGTATTGCTACGGGGTAGGCGGACCCATACGGTGGGGTTTCTCCGGGGCTCTTTGTCGGAGTTGACCGCCAGATAGGCCGGAGAAAAGCGCCAGTTATGCCGCAGGTGGAGGCGCGTGTGGTCTTGGCGAAGATCCCATCCCAGGATGGGTTATTGGGGGAATTGTCGTCCACATTCCTGAAGAGTGAAGCGGCGAAAAATTCGGTCGGCGTGGGGTATAGAATTGTGTTTTCGACATTGCTATTGATTTTGAATGTTTTGAGAAAATCGGGGGACACTGGAGACAGCATTTCTATAACTTTTCATGATGTGGGCAAATGAAAGTGCTTATTTTTTTTTAATTAAATAAGCGCTTTGAAATGTCACCCTTATAAAATGTTTGAAAAGTGCCGTCCCCGCCGTCCCCCGTTCGTGTTGACAGACTGATAATCAGCGGTTACTTGTTTTTGACGGTTATTCGCTTTGCTTTGGGTTGCCCTCCTTGGGCTTGCGATGGCCGATGCTGATGGAGATGGCGCCGGAGGTGGCGGAAGGAAGGGCGTGGCGGACTTTTTTTTTAGGCCGGATTGCTGTTTGTTTGGGAAATTAATGTATCTTTGCATCTGCTTTTGTGGGCAATCCGAGTGAGTCGGATGTGTGCAAAGGTGTATAAACCAACTTAATTACATTGAGCGATGAAGAATAAATATTATGATCTGATTGACCAAACTTTCGATTTTCCGCAGGATGAATTCCGAACTGAGGATGGCGAACTTTATTTTCACGACATTCCGCTGATGGAAATTATCAAGCAGTATGGAACTCCGCTTAAGATTACATATCTGCCTAAGATAACGAGTCAGATCCAGAGGGCACGGCGCATGTTTAATGTGGCTATTGCCAAGATAGACTATCAGGGTTCGTACAACTATTGCTACTGCACTAAGTCGAGCCACTTCTCGTTTGTGCTGGAGGAGGCGCTGAAGAATGATATCAACCTGGAAACTTCGTCGGCCTTCGATATCAATCTGATCCAAGAGCTTTATTCTCAAGGCTTGGTGGATAAGGACATCTTCATCGTGTGCAACGGCTACAAGAAGCCCCAGTATGTGGAGAATATCGCTTCGCTGTATGCTGATGGTTTCCACAACGTGGTGCCTGTGATAGACAACCGCAAGGAGTATCGCATGCTTGACGAGATGCTGGAGAGTCCGGATGTGCCTATGAAGATTGGCATACGCATCGCTTCGGAGGAGGAGCCTAAGTTCGATTTCTATACCTCGCGACTGGGCATGCGATACAGCGACATCGTGTCGTTCTATGAGGATCAGATCAAGCCGAATAAGAAGTTTACCTTCAAGATGCTGCACTTCTTTATCAATACGGGCATCCGCGACACGGCGTATTATTGGAATGAGCTGGCCAAGTGCGTGAATGTATATTGCGACCTCAAGCGTGTGTGTCCGGAACTGGACAGCCTGAATATCGGCGGCGGCTTCCCTATCAAGAACTCTCTGGCTTCGAACTACGACTATGAGTACATGGCCGAGGAACTGTTGGCCCAGATCAAGGCAATCTGTGCGCAGCGCGGCGTGCCTGAACCAAACATCTTCTCTGAATTTGGATCGTTCACGGTGGGTGAGTCGGGCGCAACGCTTTATAGCATCCTCGACCAGAAGCAGCAGAACGATCGCGAGCTGTGGTATATGATAGACTCATCGTTTATCACCACGCTGCCCGACACGTGGGGCATCAACCAGCGATTCATCATGCTGCCGGTCAACCATTGGGACCGCGAGTATCAGCGCGTGTTTCTCGGCGGCCTGACCTGCGACAGCGAGGACTACTACAATGCTGACTCCCACGCCAACGCCATCTTCCTGCCTAAGCTGGATCAGGAGGAGCCGCTGTATATCGGATTCTTCCACACGGGAGCCTATCAGGAGTCGCTCGGCGGCTATGGCGGCATACAGCACTGCTTGATTCCTGCTCCGAAGCACATCATCATCGACAAGGATGAAAATGGCGAATATACAACCAAGCTATTTGCAAAAGAGCAGTCGCATAAGTCAATGTTGAAGATTTTAGGATATTGATAATCATAGTATTTGCGAAATGGATGCAAATGGATAGGGATTCATTGAGAAATTATTCATATCTTTGCATTCGAAATTAAGCAAGACTTTTGGGCAAATTTAGTCTGCTGTAATTTCAGAGTCTCTCTTCGCAAATCCTCGATAATGCTCCATCCCAGGACGCATAACCAAGAGGAACTAACGTTTTACAAGGTCTCTTTCGGGAGACCTTTGTTTTTGTTGATGCCGCTCTGGCGCTGCTTCATCGTTAATTCTTTTGAAAAAATGGCCAGGGCCGCCGCTATGTCGAGATTTTTTCGTAATTTTGCATTTTTAAATTGAAAATTTAACGACCTATGAATATCCATCTTGTACAGCACAATGTAGTGACTAACAATCCTGAGGCCAATCTGGAATGGATTCTTCAGGAACTCGATACCCAGGAATCAAAGGATGCCCTGCTGACTATTTTCCCGGCCTGTTCGCTTTGCGGCTATCCGCAGTATGCTTCGGCTGCCTATACGGACTTGCAGAAGCGTTCGCAGGCTGTGCTTCAGGAGCTGGTTCAGCGCTCGGAGCATCGCGCCTTCTTGATCGGCATGCCCCTTCAGATACAGGACAAGGGCCTGTGCAACGCCATCGTGTTTGTGCAGAACAACGCTATCCGCGGCATCATCACCAAGAAGTATCTGGCTCCCGATGAGCAGAAATACTTCGTCAGAGGCGAGGGCGTGCAGGTAATCCAGTATCAGGACCAGCAGCTGGCTATCGGATTCTATGAGGACCTGAAGGAGCTCTCGAAGAGCCATATCGAGCAGCCCGACATCGTAATTTGCTGCGGCTGCAACGTGTTTGACTACAACAAGCCCTACCGCATCCGCTATCGCATGCATAAGATTGTGGAGAACCTCAATGCCTCGCTGGTGTTTGTGAACCGCATCGGCGGCGAGGGCCAGTTCCTTTATGCTGGAGGCAGCATGGCGCTGAACGCTGCCGGCAACGTGCTTTGCCAGTTCCCTTACTTTGAGGAGCATTCGCAGAGCGTGGATATGCAGCTGCTGACCACCATCGAGGACGAGAAGCCGGAGCCGGTGGAACTTGTCTACAAGGCCCTCGTGATGGGCGTGCGCGAATACTTTGTGAAGAACGGCCAGTCTCGTGCTGTGCTGGGCTTGAGCGGCGGCATGGATTCGGCCATGGTGGCCACCCTGGCGTGCGATGCGCTGGGTCCGGAGAATGTGTTCGGCATTCTGATGCCGAGCCAGTATTCGACCGACCATTCGGTGAAGGACGCCGAAGACCTGGCCAACAACCTGGGCATGAAGTATGCCATTGTGCCTATCAAGGATATGTTTGAATGCCTGAAGGGTACGATGAAGCCTATCTTTGGCGACCGAGCTGAGGACGTGACTGAGGAGAATATGCAGGCCCGCGTGCGCGGACTGATAGTGATGAGCTATGCCAACAAGTTCTCGGCGCTGGCGCTGAACACCACCAACAAGTCGGAGGCTGCTATGGGCTACGGCACGCTGTATGGCGACTCCTGCGGCTCGCTGAGCGTGATTGGCGACCTGTACAAGACCGAGGTGTACCAGCTGGCAGAATATATCAACCGCGACCAAGAGCGCATACCTCAGCATACGATCGACAAGGCTCCTTCGGCCGAGCTGCGTCCCGGTCAGAAGGATACCGACTCGCTGCCCGACTACGGCATTTTGGACCAGATACTCAACCTCCATCTGGAAGAGCAGATGTGCCACGACGAAATCGTTGCCGAGGGCTTTGACCCAGAGACGGTGGCCATGGTGATCCGCAAGGTGAAGCTCAACGAATGGAAGCGTCTGCAGTTCCCACCGCTGCTGAAGGTGAGCCCATGCTCGTTCGGCCTTGACAGAAGAGTTCCGATTAGTTAGCAGGGATGATGAATCCTCAGATAGATCTGGCGTATCAGTATGTGGCCTCCACGGGGGTGTCGGTCTTCCTCACCGGTAAGGCGGGGACAGGCAAGACGACCTTCTTGAAGCGCATCGTGGCGGAATCTACGAAGCGCCTGGCCGTGGTGGCTCCTACGGGCGTGGCTGCCGTGAATGCTGGCGGACAGACGATACACTCGTTCTTCCAGCTGCCGCTGTGTCCCTATCTTCCCGACGTGAAGGAACTGGTGACGGAATACCAGATGCCTGAGGAAAAGTTTCAGATGCGGAAAGAGCGCCTGAAGGTGATACGCACGCTGGAACTGCTGATTATTGACGAGATCTCGATGGTGAGGGCCGACCTGCTGGATGCGATAGACATGGTGCTGAGGCGATTCCGGCGGAATTCGCGTCCGTTTGGCGGCGTGCAGCTGCTGATGATAGGCGACCTGCACCAGTTGCCGCCAGTGGTGACTGATGAGGAACGGCCCTATATGGAGCAGGTATATCCGTCGGCATTCTTCTTTCACAGCAAGGCTCTGAGACGGATGCCCTTTGTGACCATAGAGCTGCAGAAAATCTACCGCCAGCAGGACGAACAATTCGTGGACCTGCTGAACCATATACGCGACAACAAGTTCACCCCCGAGGTGCTGCAGCGGCTGAATACCAGATATGTGAGTGGGTTCGATCCCGACGGCCAAGAGCACCACTATATACGGCTGACGACGCATAACCACCAGGCCGACGCCATCAACAAGCGCAAGCTGGAGGAACTGCATAGCGAAGAACGCCGTTTCGAAGCCCTAGTGGAGGGCAACTTCCCCGAAAGTTCGGCGCCCACAGCCGTAAGCCTGACCCTGAAAGTGGGCGAGCAGGTGATGTTTGTGAAGAACGACGGGTCTGTGCCCCCGCGCTACTATAATGGAAAAATCGGAACCATCACCGCCTTCGGCGACGAGGGAGTGACGGTGGAAGATGAGGAGGGCAATGAGGTGGAAGTGTCGCCAGTGGAGTGGACGAATATCAAGTACGAGGTGAACCCTGCCAACAACGAGATAGAGGGCCGACTGGACGGACGATTTGTCCAGGTGCCTCTCAGACCGGCGTGGGCGGTGACCATACATAAGGCGCAGGGCCTGACGTTCGACTATGTGGTGGTGGATGCTGCCGCGGCCTTCACCTTCGGACAGGTGTATGTGGCACTGAGCCGCTGCCGAACCTTCGAAGGACTGGTGCTGAGCAGTCCCATATCGGCCAACTGCATGTTCGGCAATGCCGACGTGTCTTCCTTCTGCAGCCAGCAGCCCGGCGAGGATCAAGCGCGCGAAGTGCTGCCGCAATGCCAGCGAAGCTATTACATGGACGAACTGTGCGACTTGTTCGACTACGGGGCCTTCTTCAACTATGCGGAGCGAATGAACAGCCTGTTCCAGTCGGATTTGAGGACCACCTATCCCGACCAAGCTGCACGGATGAGCGAGCTGACAAACGGGATGATTGCCGACCTGATGGGGGTAGGAGAGAGGTTCAGAAGGCAGCTGCATAGGATGGCAGGCCTGCAGCAGGACCTGTCGGAACGCATCGCGCAGGGAAGCGAGTATTTCTTCAACCAGCTGGCCGAATTGGGCAGCAAGCTGCCCCAGCTGCTCACGCTGGAAGTGGACAACAAGGCCGTGGCTGCAAGATATAAGGACCTGTCGAGTGCGCTGCTAGAGATATACGGCATCAAGCGGACGTGCCTTAAAGCGGTGCGAGAAAAGGGCTTTGATGTGGAAAAATACCATCGCATCAAGGCCGAATGGCTGCTCAATCAGGACAAGCGCAAGCCGAAAGAGGACCATACGTTTGACAATCTGGCTCATCCGGAACTGGCCAAGCGGCTGAAGGCCTGGCGCAGCGAGCTGTCGCACGAATTGGGCGCACCCGCCTTTACGGTGCTCAGCCAGAAGTCGCTGATCGCTATTGCAGATACGCTTCCTACCAGCGAAAAAGAACTGCTGGATATTCCGGGATTGGGCAAGACGAAGGTGCGCCGCTTCGGCAAAGAGATACTGCAGGAGATTGCCGGATACTGCATGGAGGCGGGTCTGGGTACCTTGGAAATGGATTTTTAACTATATAATGTATATGATAAGACTGATTGTTTGGGCGTCGCTGATGGCGCTGGCATGCTGTGCGTGGTGCGACGAACCCTTTCGCAACCACCGCTACGATTCGTGGAAGGTTCTGGAAATGCCGGAAGATGCTATCGTGTTTGTCGGCAACAGCATTACCGACATGCACCCTTGGGCGGAGGCCTTCGGCAACGACAAGCGGATTGTGAACCGTGGCAACTCGGGCGCGCTGAGCAGCGAAGTGGTGGAGCATATGGACTGCTGGCTGGAAGGCAAGCCCAGCAAGGTGTTTCTGATGATAGGAACCAACGATTTGGGTTCGGGGCTGCCGGTTGAGCATGTGGTAGAGAATATCCGCAAGGTGGCGGAACGCGTGAGGGCGGAGAGCCCCGAAACGATGCTCTATCTGGAAAGCATACTGCCGGCCAAAGACCAGAAGGCGCGCACGATGGAAACCATTGCCCAAGCCAACGAAGGCATACGCCAGATTGCCGACGAATATGAGAATACGGAATATGTGGACCTGTTTGCCCTCCTGATGGGGGTGGTGGAGGATAAGGGCACCTCGTTTGACCAGCTGCACCTGACGGCGGCAGGATATAGGGTATGGTGCGAGGCTATCGCCCCTTTGGTGGGACTGGAGCACTGCTATGGCAACGATGTCGTTGAGAGGATGGCATGGGGCAATCTGTACGGATCAGATGCCATGCGGGCCACCTATTTCAGCGTATTGGGATACGATGAAGGCGATATCCTGTTTTTTGGCGACGAGATGGTGAAGAACGGAGAGTGGAACGAACTGCTGCAGAATCCGCGAATCAAGAATCGCGGAACGGGCTGGGGCTATGGCGGCAGCTTGGAAAAGATGGCCCAAATGGCCGAAGTGACGCTCGGAGAATCTGCACCGCAGGCATCGAAGATATGCCTCTACGCGGGTGCGCAAGATGTGGCCTCGGAGAGAAAGCTGAAGGTGGTCGAGCATGATTATCGTGCTATCGTGGAGCGTCTGCTGCGCTACTCGAAGAGCGAGGTGGTGCTGGTGGGACTGATGCCCAGGACGGGAGACAATGCAAGAGAACGGCAGTTCAACAAGTGGCTGAAGCGGTATTCCGAAAAGAATGCCCGGCTGAAGTATATAGACCTCTATCAGCTGCTGACCGAGAAGGACGGAACGATAAAGCAGGGGTATGTAAAAGACAACTACCTTTATGGGCAAGGATATATCGTTCTAGCAGAAGCCTTGCGGTCGTGCTTGGAAAAATAGTCGATCCGGCAATAATGCGTCATGGAGGTTTGCTTGCTGCTGCATAACTGGCGCTATTCTCCGTCTAATCTCTGTATCAACTCCGATGCTATGGGCCGAAGAATGATTATGCAATACACGGCCAGTACAAAGAAAAAAGGCCCTCCAAAATTTGGGGGCCTAGCGCTGTACCCGGAGCCGGGCTTGAACCGGCACGAGTGTTACCTCATCGGTTTTTGAGACCGACGCG
>JAKSMS010000055.1 GCA_024400415.1 Bacteroidales bacterium
TTATTATAGATGAATTCCTATTAATCTTATTTGTTAACCTGGAATTTCTTGTTGCCAGTAGCGAAGAAGTCGCTGATCTGGTTGGCTGCTGCGATACCAGCATTGATGTTAGCCTCTTCAGTCTGAGCACCCATCTTTTTAGGGGTGGAGAAGTAGCGGCCTTCGAATGCCTTGAACTCAGCGTCAGCATCTGGCATGATGTCGGTGATGTACTTGATGTCGGTACGCTCGCCCATCAGCTTGATGAGTTCTGCCTCATTGATGACTTCCTTACGAGCGGTGTTCACGAGGATACCACCCTTGGCCATCTTGTTTACGAGAGCGTAGTTGATGCTGTTCTTGGTCTCAGCGGTAGCTGGGATGTGGAGAGATACGATGTCGCACTGCTCGAAGAGAGCTTCCTGGTTAGCAACAGCGGTAGCGAGGCCGCTAGCGTTGATAACGTCTGCTGGGCAGAATGCGTCGTAAGCGTAAACTTCCATGCCGAAGCCCTTAGCGATGCGGGCCACGTTGCGTCCTACGTTACCGAAAGCAAGGATACCAAGTTTTTTGCCCATGAGCTCAGAACCAGACTTGCCATTGTAGAAGTTGCGAACGCAGTAAACGAGCATACCCATAACGAGCTCGGCAACAGCGTTGGAGTTCTGGCCAGGAGTGTTCATAGCCACGATGCCCTTAGCGGTGCAAGCCTCGAGGTCGAGGTTGTCGTAGCCAGCACCTGCGCGAACCACGATCTTGAGGTTCTTGGCGTGCTCGATAACTTCCTTGGTAACTTTGTCGGAACGGACGATCAGAGCGTCAGCGTCAGCAACTGCTGCGTAGAACTCGTTAACGTCGGTATATTTCTCGAGAAGAGCCAGGGTGTGGCCATTTTTCTCAACAACTTCGCGGATGCCGTCAACAGCAACTTTTGCGAAAGGTTTTTCGGTAGCAACTAAAACTTTCATTATAATGTGTTTGGTTTTAAAACTAGACTCTCTAGCTGTCTAGTCGGGCTAGAGGGCTAGAGAGTCTGAGTGTATTGTTTTTTATTTGTGAGCTTTTTCGAAGTCCTGCATGCAAGCTACGAGAGCCTCAACGTCTTCCTTGGTAACAGCGTTGTAGAGGGAAGCACGGAAACCGCCAACTGAACGGTGGCCCTTGATGCCGACCATGCCGCGCTCCTTAGCGAATGCCATGAACTCATCCTGGAGAGCCTCACGACCTTCTGCCATTACGAAGCAGTGGTTCATGATAGAGCGGTCTTCCTTCTCTGCGGTGCCGCGGAACATGCTGTTGCGATCGATCTCATCGTAGAGGATCTTTGACTTCTCGGTGTTGATCTTGTTCATGTTCTCAAGGCCGCCGATGGTGTCCTTAACCCACTTGAGGGTTTCGTGCATAACGAAGATGGGGAGTACGGGAGGAGTGTTGAACATGGAGATGTTCTTCTTCTCTTCAGCAGCGTGGGTACGGAAGTCTACCATAGTGGGCAGAGGATTCATGTACTGACGGTCGGTGATCTGGCCGAGGAGCTCTTTCTTTACGATAACGAAGGTAACGCCGGCGGGGCCTACGTTCTTCTGAGCACCACCATAGATGCAAGCATACTTGGTAACGTCAACGGGACGGCTCATAATGTCGGAGGACATATCAGCGATGAGCTTGATGGGGCAGTCCATGTCGTACTTGATCTCAGTACCGTAGATGGTGTTGTTGGTAGTGATGTGGAAGTAGTCAGCATCGGTAGGGATGGTGTAGTTCTTTGGGATGTAGCTGTAGGTCTTATCCTCGCTGTTGGCAACGATGTCAACCTCGCCGAAGAGCTTAGCCTCTTTGCCAGCCTTCTTTGCCCAAACGCCAGTCTGCAGGTAAGCAGCCTTCTTGTTCAGGAAGTTGGCAGGAATGTCGAGGAAAAGGGTGCTAGCACCACCACCGAGGAAAAGTACCTCGTAACCCTCTGGGATGTTCAGAAGATCGCGCCAGAGCTGACGGGTCTCCTCCATAGTACGCTCCCAACCTGGGGTGCGGTGTGAGATTTCCATAAGACCGATACCGGTGTTGTCGAAGTCGCGGATAGCGTTGATGGTTGATTCAACGGCTTCCTTTGGCAGGGGGCAAGGACCTGCATTGAAGTTATAAGCTTTTTTCATCTTGTTAAGATTTATTTAATGTTTTTATAGATAATAAGTTATGGAGTGGGTAGCCTCCCCAATCCGTTTACAAAGATAGGACTTTTTTTTAATATATGATAAATAATCTAATAATTTATCTCAAAAAGTTATCAACAAGCCCGCGCTTGGCCATTTTTAACGGGTTATTCCTGCAATTTCCGCGGCCAATCTCTACCCCATAATATCGGAGTTGACCTAGAGATTAGCCGGAGAATATACAGAGTTATGCTTCAGTTATCATTCTTCTGGATTCTTGCACCTATTCCTCACAATCCCATACCATCAATAATAATGGTAGAAAAATATACAATTTGCAAAATTGTTGATAATTTTTTTTTATTCACAACCAATTGTGGATTATTTTTCCAAAATAGTAGTTTTCAGTAGGATAATTATTTGTCGAAATTCTCTTTTTTTGAAAACCAATAAATTAACAAATCGCTGTTCATTTTCAATATTTTACAATTGAAACAATCGTTTATAAGTGTTGATTATCAAAGCATTAACTATATTTTTAAGAAAATTGCCACAAGAATGGAAAATATAGAAAAATTATTTTGAGGCCATGATTTTTTTGTTATAGAGGGGCAAATCATAACTAGCTGATAAAATTATTAAATGGTTAGTTTTCAGCAGTAGTGTTGGGGGATGGAAATTCGGAAAGGGCATCAATTCTCGGATGCTTTAATAAAAGTTGCGGACATGAGCAAATTTTTTTTTCAAAAGTTATTAAGAGTTTTTATGCGAACTTTGCACCAACAAAAAAATTGAAGAAAAAAGTCTAAGTCGATTATTATCAACAATTAGAGTATTTGGAGCTATTATGGAGAACAACCACAAGACAGTTTGGGAACAATGCCTAGAGGTAATCAAGGACAATCTGGGAGAGCAGAACAAAGATGCCTACAAGACCTGGTTCTTGCCTATAGTACCAGTTCAGCTGGAAGGCAGCATACTCACCATCCAGGTGCCTTCTTACTTCTTTTATGATTGGCTCGAGGTTCACTACATCGACCTCATCCATCGTACTATCAAGCTTATCCTCGGACCAGAGGGCCAGCTTAAATATAGTATAGTAATGGACCAGAGCATCGCAGAGAAGCCCATCTTCACCCAGCTCCCCTCCTCTCCTAGCCACAACGCCACCGCCAACCGTCCCAAAGACATTGCTATGGCGCTTAACCTCAGTGCCGACGGCTCGAAGGATCTCCCAAACCCCTTCCTGTTCCCCGGCATGCAGGAGATAAAGATCGACTCCCAGCTCAGCGAATCCTATACCCTCACCAATTTTGTAGAGGGCAACTGCAACCGACTGGCCAGAGCAGCCGGACAAGCCATCGCTGAAAATCCAGGAAAGACTGCCTTCAACCCCCTCCTCATCCACGGCGGCGTGGGCCTTGGAAAGACCCATCTGGCCAACGCTATCGGATTGAGATGCAAAGAGCTGCACCCAAACCTGCAGGTGCTCTATGTCACCTCAGAGCAATTCCTGCAGCAATACCAGAACGCCGGTCGCGACGGCACCACCAACGACTTCATCTATTTCTATGAGATGATCGACGTGCTGATAATCGACGACATTCAGTTTTGGGCAAACAAAGCTCCTCGCACTCAGGAAGCCTTCTTCCACATCTTCAACTATCTGCACCAGCGCGGCAAGCAGATCATCATCACTTCCGACAAGGCGCCATCAGAGCTATCGGGACTCGAGCCCCGACTCCTCTCCCGACTCAAGTGGGGACTTTCGGCCGACCTTGTGGCACCCGACGTTGAGACTCGAATAGGAATCCTTAAGCAGAAGCTTGCCAACGACGGCATCGACATGCCCTATGACGTGATTGAGTATATCGCCTACAACATTAATTCTAATGTACGCGAACTCGAGGGAGCCCTCATCTCTCTCGTTGCCCAGTCGTCGCTCAACCGCCGACAGATTACCATCGACCTGGCCAAGCAGATGATCGACAAGTTCGTGAAGTCGACCACCCGAGAGATCACCATCGACTATATCCAAAAAGTGGTGTGCGACTATTTCGGACTGCCTATCGACTCCATTCAGACCCAGACCCGCAAGCGCGAAATCGTGCAGGCCCGCCAGCTGACCATGTATTTCGCCAAAAAGATGACCAAGTCCTCGCTCGCAATTATCGGACTACAATGCGGCAACAAGGACCACGCCACCGTACTCCACGCCTGCAAGCAGATTGCCAACTTGGTAGAGTCCGACAAACAGTTCAAATACTGGGTCGACGATATCGAAAAGAGATTCCGCGACGAATGAAAATACCCTTCAAACCAGGAACGCTGATATACCCATTGCCCGCCGTAATGGTCAGCTGTGGCGACTCTCCTGAGAACTACAACATCATGACCGTGGCCTGGACGGGCACCATTTGCACCAACCCGCCCATGTGCTATATATCGGTGCGCAAGGAACGTCATTCCCACGACATTATCATGCGCACTCGTGAATTTGTGATCAACCTCACAACCGAAGATCTCGCCCGCGCTACAGACTGGGTCGGAGTGCGTAGCGGACGCGACTACAACAAGTTCCGCGAAATGCACCTCACGCCCGAACAAGCCCAAATCGTCAAAGCGCCGCTCATAGCCGAATCGCCGCTCAACATCGAATGCCAGGTAGTTGAGGTCAAAGAACTTGGCAGCCACGACATGTTCATTGCCAACGTAGTGGCCGTCAATGCCGAAGAGAAACTGATGGACAAAGGCACTGGCGAGTTCCAGCTCAACCATGCCCACCCATTAGCCTATTCCCACGGCAAATATTACGGACTTGGCGAGAAGATCGGCGGCTTTGGATTCTCCGTCAAAAAGAAAAAGTAAAATATAGAAACCAGCCGGTAAACCCAGAAAAGAAACAACCATTTATGAAGATATCTTGCGTAGAGCCCCTTGGCATCAGCCAGGAACAGTTCGAACTGCTCAAAGCCGAGTTCGAATCCAAAGGACATACTTTTGACTACTACACCGACCGCAATGAGGACCCCGAGGCCCTCGTAGGCCGAATTGCCGATGCCGACGTGGCAGTAATCTCTAATATCAAACTGAGCGCCGACACACTCAGCAAATGTCCCAACCTCAAATTCCTATCTGTCGCCTTTACGGGACTAGACCATATTGATCTGGCATACTGCAAAGAGCACAACATCGAAGTTCGCAACGCCGCCGGATATTCCACCGTTGCCGTCAGCGAACTGGCTATAGGCCTGATGATCGACGTGCTTCGCCATGTTACCGAACTGCACAACAACACACTGATGGGCATGACCCGCGAAGGATTCCTCGGCCGCGAACTCCACGGAAAAACCGTCGGCGTGGTAGGAACAGGAGCCATCGGAACAGCCACAATCCGCCTGCTGATTGCCTTTGGATGCAAGGTGTTAGCCTACAGCCGTACTGAGCGCGATGAAGTTAAGGCATTGGGCGCACAATATGTTTCTTTAGAGGAACTCCTTAGAAATTCAGATATAGTAACCCTCCATGTTCCACTCAACGGCGAGACAACTCACCTGATCGACGCCGAGCAAATCAACATGATGAAGCCAAGCGCCATTCTTATCAATACGGCTCGTGGCAACGTGGTCAACATTCCTGCTCTCGCTGCCGCCCTTTACGAAGGACGAATCGCAGGCGCAGGCATCGATGTGTACGAGAAAGAGCCTCCATTGGAAGAAGAGCACCCGCTGTGCCAGGTAGACAACTGCGTGCTCGTTCCTCATATCGGATACGCCACCCGCGAAGCATTCGACATCCGTGCCGGCATCGTATTCGACAGCGTTAGAGAATTCCTCAACAGATAATCAATGGACATTGAATCCTTTCGCGAATACATGCTCTCTTTGCCCGGGGCAACAGAGGACACCCCATTCGGAGAAGATGTGCTCGTGTTCAGAATTGAGGGGAAAATATTTGGCTGTGTGGCTATCGACAACCCAAACCTTTGCGTGCTAAAATGCAATGCCGAAAAAGCCATAGAGCTTCGCGAGCAATATAGCGACATAGAGGGCGCCTATCACTGGAACAAGAAATATTGGAACCAGATACCCTTCAATCGCGGCGTAGACGACAGCACGATCAGGATGTTGGCCAACCATGCCTACAACGAGGTGGTAAGAAAACTGCCCAAGAAGATTCAATCACAGATACCGATTCTGTCAGAATAAGAAAAAGCAGCCGATTGGCTGCTTTTCCTATTTTTGGGGCAAATAGATGCACTCTTTATTTGCGGTTCTTTCTCATCTTAATGATAGAATGGGCTTTGCTGAGGGAGCTAATGCTGCCATTGTAGTTTCCGTTGAAAGCGCCCTCGGTGCTGGTACCACCAAAATTCACCGTATAGGAACCATTGTTCTGTGATATGGTGATATTGCCGCCAGTGGCAGTAAATTCGATATCAATATCATTTTCTGGATCATATACGCTTACTTCGCAGAGCACCTTCCCTGATAATAATTCATCCTCTGAAGAAGCAATCTGCATGCTGCCCGTTCCAAACTCGCTACCCATCTTGGCGAATGAGACATTCACATTGTCATCATCGTCGGAAAAGGCCAGCACACTAATAGGAACTCCCTGAGACTGAACTGCCGTATAAGCATGCGTGAATGTAAAGGATCCTCTAGGAGTATTAAGTGTTCCGCTGCCGGTTGGGGATGACATATCGGCTATTGCGCCTTCATAGTGAAGGATAAAGGCCTTTCCTGCCACTGTTGTGGCGGTGATGTCGATAGTATATTGTTCGCCATCGAGCACCAATTCCAGTGTTCCATTGTTGATGAAGTCTACTCCATCGTTTGATGTAGAAGCCACCAGGGCGAACAAGCCAGCCGTTCCTCGCATCATCTCACTATTGGAAAGAAAGCTATAGTTTCCACTCTGCAGCTGAGTCGGATTAACCATTGAGAAACTCAAACTGCCAGCCACAAAACTATAGACATAACTGCCTTCATCCTGGTTCATGATAGCCATGCTGATCTGGTTTTGAACTCCATCATAGCTGATATAGTTGCCGCTTGGTTCTTCTCCGCCGCCAGTACCGCCGCCAGTACCATCATTAAGAGTGAATACAAGGTTGATGCTTCCGCCAAAGATAGCAAACAATTGGGAATATGGATTACTTTCCATATTACCGCCTAAGAAATCGGCAGTCATCGCTACGGTGATATGTTTTTCATCGGTCTTGTGAAAAGCCACGGTGCCGTCGTAATCAGCAGGAGTAATGGTGCCATTGGAGCCATCATATGTGTAATTCACATTGATTGATGACATCTCGGTGCCCATCACCGACAAGGTGACTTTTCCAGTAGTGGCGGCAAGGAACTCTAGCTGGCCGCTTATGCTTAACTGCGCCATGCTGAGAGTGGTATCGCAATTCCATTTCGTACCCACTAGGGCAGTGACATTCTCGCTGCCTCCTGGATTGTTGGGATCATCAGAATTGCCAGTCTCATTGGGGTCGCAACTGGTCAGCAGCGGCAGCAGCAAAGCTGCCGCCATTAGAAGGGACAGAACCTTCTTTGGTAAGAACTTTTTCATAATCATTTATTTGTTAGGTTTAAAGAAAGGAAGCCTAAGCGACTTCCTTTCTTGCTATATTGATTTTCTGCAACGAATCAATTTATTTGACAGGATGATCCTCGTGGAATTTCTTCAATCTCTCTTCGAGGTCGCCGAACTGGTCGCGGAGCACCAAAGCCACGCAAGCGCGGATACCCTCGCGAGTAGAACCAGTAATATCCAAAGAGATAGCGCTTACGCCATAGCGGATAAGCTCGTTGAGCAAGTCAACGCCGCCAAATCCTGGATAGCAGAAGGTGAAGTAGAAGCCGTCTCCGATAGGCTCGCCCATATCTTCGTCATAAACGATATAGAAGCCGTTCTCGGTGAAGAGGCGCTTCATGATGTTGGCCTTCTCGCCATATTCCTTGATGTCCTCAACAAAGTTGTAGCTTCCTTCGTTGGCGCCTTTGAGCATAGCAGCCATAGCGTACTGTACGGAATGTGCAGTGCCTGAGCTGAGGCAATAAAGGGTACCATAGATAAGGGCGCGGCCAAGCTGGGTCTGGCTATAGTAGCGGGCCAGGTCTGGGCACTCGCGGTTGTAGAGGGCTGGGCTGACAACCATCATAGCGATACGCTCGCCAGCATAGCTGAAGCTCTTTGAGCCAGAGATCATGATCACCCAGTTGTCGGTATACTTGGCAACGGTTGGCTGGAATGGAGCCTGGCCTGGATGGCTATAGTCCTTACGGAAGTCCATAAGGAAGTAGGCTGAGTCTTCCAATACTACCACGCCATACTTGTTGGCCATTTCGCCGATAATCTGGAGTTCATAGTCGGTGAAGCAGAACCAAGCAGGGTTGTTTGGTGAAGAATAGATCAGGCAGGCAACGTCGCCATCCTTGAGTTCCTCTTCAAGCTTGGCACGAAGTTTCTCGCCACGATAGTCATAAACGTCGAAATTCTTCATAGGAATGTCGAGCACGCGGCACTGCTGCTTCTGAACAGGGAAGCCAGGGTCGATAAACAGCACTTTGGTCTTCTTCTTGTCGTAGCGAGTCAGGGTCAAGAAGCTGGCAAAACCTGCCTGCATAGAGCCTACGGTAGGCACGCAGCAGTCTTCGGGAACATCAATGTCCAGGAAGTTCTTAACGAAGCGGCTGGCCTCTTTCTTGAATTCGGCGGTGCCATAAACCTCAGGATAGATAGAGGCTACGCCGCTCTGAAGAGCCTTGATCTGAGCATCCACGCCAACCTTTGCGGCTGGGATGCCCGGAATGCCCATCTCCATCTTTACAAAGCGTACGCCAGTTTCTTTTTCTACATCCTGAATCATCTTGCGAACCTCGCGAATAGAAGCCTTTCCAGGGTTAGCAATCTTATTTTCTGCGGCAATGCGATCGATTACCTCTTTTGCTATTGGTATTTGGGTCATGATTGATTATGATTTTGTTTTTTTATTCTATTTCTTTACTTTAAATTCCAGTCTTTTAGTTTTGACACGTTTATAGGACTCAGCGCCCTGATGGCCATATAGACCTGTTGCTGTTCCTCTTGGGGCGCAGGCGTGAATATCGACACTATCTCCGATATCTTGACGTCCACAAATTGCTGCACCGACAACAGATTGGCTTTCACCTTCGTCACTTCCTGCAGGTCCTGTAGGGCCATCAGGATGTTGGCCCTAGCCTGGGTCTGATCCTTGGTCATCATGTCGAGGCCCAGCCGATGGTAGTCGTAATAGGCCTTGTGAAGCTGCGAGTATGCCGAATTCGTATGGTTCTCTTGAAACCAGAATCTAGCCTTCTGACCTTCACTCGACTTCCAACCCTGGTGATATTGGCTCGAGGCCGCCGTCTGAGCAATCATCGATGCCATAGCGTAGAAAGCCTCACCACCATTGAGCGAGAAAGAGTCAAAATACTCGCCCAGCATTATATACAGATAATACGCCACGGTAGAAGTCAGCGTAGAATAGAACGTAGATGGGTCGAACTCAAGCGATTGGCTCTCATTGAATTGAAAGCTAAAGTTGTTCTCAATGTAGTTGAAAAGGCCTGTCGTGTAGTTCGAACTGAATACCGGACGCCTCAGCTGAACGGTCATCTGCCCTACATAGTCAGTGGCCGAATTGCGCTGAGAAAGCACCAATCCGATAGAGCATTCCAACTTCTCATGGTTTTCCAGCGCCACATTGGTCCACTTGCGGCCGTTCACAAAGTCTTCCAGGCTCTGCTTCATCGTCTCAAAGACCTTCTTGTCGGTAGTCTCGTATTTCTGGTTCGAGGCCATCAACTTTTCGGAATTAACCTGCACAGTACACTTAAACTCTTGCGCCCTCACAAGGCACAACGAAGTCATTAGTAGCAGTATACAGGCAAGTCTTTTCACAAACACGAAATATATCAGTTTTTGCAAAAATACAAAAAAACAACGATAAAAAAAAATATTTTTATAGTATTATACTAATTATATAACAATTATCACACACACCGTTGTTTTTTTTTGATGCCAGTGCACATACATCGCCCATCTCCCAATGTACAAATGATTCCAATATCAATTATTATTACCAACCATATCGAACACAAATGATTATTATGGCTATGCTAAACCTATACTTGATACTTTGCTTCACCGCCCATTTGTGCCTACTGCACGCACAAGAGCGATGCAGATCCCACCACCTATATATAACACACAATTCGTATCGGCTTATAGCTTGTGCTTCACCATATAAGTGCGAATCTCATTCAGCCCCATCTGGTAGATGTCGGCGCCAGACTGTTTGCAAACAGACTTGCATTCATCAAGCAGGCGATCGTAATCAGCCACTAGGCCTGATGGGAACTTACGATACTGAGCAAAAGAGTCGTCCGGGTGAAACTCAATCCATTCCCAGTCATACACCACATGGTGGAGAAACGATTTCACATCCTTTATTGTCGAAATATGAGATTCTGAAGAGTAGTCTGCTTTCATAGGTCACTAATCTGTTGGATGATTTACTTCTAAAAAAAACTGCTTCATCAAAGTGGTACAAGTCAGTATTTTTTTTGTATTATGCAATGGTATTCAACATATTACAAAACTCCGTAAACATGCACAACTTTTATGCAAAGTACGCAAAAAAACTTGACATCTGCAAGCGCTACCCGAAAAAAAACTCCCAACCGTCCATTTTCGCATATCCCCGCCGAAAAGTCTTCTAGCAAGATTTTCCGCAGCGAAATAGGTTCTTAATGCACTCTATCTGAATATTATCTGGTTCATATGTGCTATATTTGTGCTATATATGTGCTATATTTGTACTATCCTATAGAGATAGCAGATATATAGCACATATATAGCACAAATATAGCACATATGCGCCAATTAATATTGAAATAGACGCCCTCTTAAGTATTTACCGGAATGGGGGGACTCGATCCTTTTCTTTCAACCCAAAAGGAATACCCTTGGGCTATTTGCAAACATGCATGGAGCTGCCGTTGAACTATCATTTCAAGTCAAGCAATCGGTAGTAGGCTATGTCATCTTTTTAGGCGGCTGGCACGACAAAAAAAAAGTTGTAGAAAGCTTTTTAACATTCGATGATACAACTATTTATCATTTTTTTTGCCTTTATTCAAAAAAAATTCGTAATTTTGCAGTTTGAAATCATAATATATACACGAATGTAGAATCCAAGACCACACAGTGATCGACTAACCCAAAGAAAGGAGAACACCCCATGAGAGAGACTATTGAATACAAGTCCTTGAAATGGCAACATATCACAAATCCTACAGAGGATGATTACGACTACTTGCTTGAAGAGTATGAGGTGCACCCTTTGGATATCGAAGACTGTCGTGGCGTGAACCAGCGTCCGAAAATCGATGAGTACGACGACTACTATTTTTTGATTCTGCATTTCCCCTATTTCGACAAGGGTAACAAGTTTATTCGCATTCGTGAAGTCAAGATCTTCTGGGGAAAGGACTACATCATCACTATCGGCAAGTCCCATTGGGTGGTAAAGAAGCTTTTCGACGAGATTCAGGAAGACCTCCGCGAAGGCGATGAAGACGCTCAGGAGAAAATGTCGAGCAGCGACCTGCTGCTCTACCATATCCTCGACCGACTGATGATTGAGACCTATACGCTCATCATGCGTGTGGGCGCTGAAGTAGACCTGATCAACTACGACATCTTCAACAAGAAGGCCCGCAGCATCATCGAGCTCATCTCCATCACTCGCCGAAACATTATTCTTCTCAACACCACCTTCAAGCCTCAGCTGAGGGTGCTCCACATGTTCGAAAGCGGCGGCATCAAAGGCTTTGTCGACCCCGAGGTGCTCGACATGGAAGACTACTGGGGCAATATCCTGGACCAGTATCAGAAGATGTTCGACTCCATCGAAGACTATGGCGAGTTGATTGAGGGCCTTTCGAAGACGTTCGATTCCCTTCAGGCCAACAAGACCAATGAGATCATGAAGCTGCTCACCATCTTCAGCACCATCATGCTCCCGCTTACCGTGGTGACCGGACTTTTTGGTATGAATGTCGATTTCCCGTTCATCACCAATACCACTTCCTTCTGGTGCATCATAGCAGTGATGGTTGTGATGGTTGTAATACT
>JAKSMS010000056.1 GCA_024400415.1 Bacteroidales bacterium
CTTTTGAGTTCAGGCTTTATATAGTTTTTCTTGTTTTCCATTTTCATTCAGTTTTTTTCTGTTAAACAAAAGGTTACTTAGAAGGCGATCTGCTTCTTGCCGCGCCAGATATAGATGCCCTTAGGCAGGCCGCGAAGGCTCTCAGCATTCTTGCGCACAAGGCGACCCATCATGTCGTAAACATCGTTGCTGTAGCGGATAGAGGGCTGCTCCATATCGTCGTCCACATCCTCGATGCCAAGGTAGTCGCCGTCGGTGATATCCACGCCCAAAGAGTTGAGATTAGAACCACTATTATCGGTGAAGTAGCAGCGGAAAGGATTCACATGGGCATGACCGCCGCTCTGTACGAAGTATCCGTCCTTGTAGCCATAGCAGTTGTTAGACAGGTCGTCGGTGCGCTTCATCGTTCCGTGGAAAGTCATTCCGACCTTAGTTACGGCACCAGCATCCTCAGCAGTTGCAGGGAATACGGCATTAGGCTGTTCTATTGAGCAGATGTTCGAGCCATCTTTTGTTAGGCCATAGCCTACAAGATAAGGAGTGTAGGCATTGACGTTGTCACCTTCGAGAGATTTGAATGACAAAGTGCCGTTGCTATAGTTCGCGAACTCATACACCTCCAAGCCATCGCAGTTTGATTTAGCGGCCGTAAAAGGCAGATAAAGCGTGCTACGGTTATTGTTGGCAAATGTGCGAGTGTAGGTAGCATTGTCAGCCGTAAAAGCCACAGGACTAAAGAAACGGCAAGTGTCGTCCACAAGCACAATGTTCTTAGCCTTCCAAGCTCCCTGATCCTGGTAGATGAAATTGTCGGGTATCAGCGATGCTGGAATATGGTTCTCGTCACCATCCTCAGAGGAAACCACACTGAAGGTGTCCGGTATCTGATGGATGGCATTCTCTCTTGTACCATAATTGCTACATCTTACCACTCTCTTCAGATTATTACTCTGCAAGCCTCCCATTAGATCGTCATCGTCGATATTAGACAAATCAAAAACGGTAAGATTTCGGCAATCATTAAAGGCATCCACGCCGACCACATTCACCGAACGTGGAATAATGATACTCCTGAGACTTACGCAACCATCAAAAGCGTTATATTCGATACCGGTAACTGTCTCAGGAATGGTCACGCTCGTGAGGCCGCTGCAACCAGAAAACGCTTCTGCACCTATGCGTGTTACCCCATTAGGAATTGTGATGCTAACGAGGTTAGTGCAGTTCATAAATGTCGATGACATAATGAAGTTTAATGCACTGCCAGCATCGAACGAGACATTGGTAAGGTTGGAGCAACCCTCGAAAGCAGACCTACCTATAGATGTCACCGAATTGGGAATGGTCACGCTCGTAAGGCCGCTGCACCTATAAAAAGCTTCTACACCAATGCTGCCGAGATTGTTGCCAAGATTTATGTTATTCAAGCTGCTGCATTCTGCAAAGGCATTGTATTCGATAGCAGACGTAGTCTTGGGCATGTCTGAGGTTGGGTTTGCACATCCAACCGTCTTGGCAGGAGTGCTGATACTCCGTAGGTTGCTGCATCCAAAGAAGGCGTGATGGCCGATTCTTCCAATCGTGTTGTGTACGGTGACACTTGTGATTGTCGTACATCCGTAAAAGGCCCATGGCTTTATTTCCGATGTTCCTGTAATCGACACATTTCCAGAAACGGGAGTCCCATTGATCGAAAGTTGGTGAGTGAAATAAACCGGGTTTGCAGGAAAGTCGGCAAAGTCGATATTGCACCATTCAGAAAGGCTACCTGTATAGTTGACTGTCGACAATCTTTCCATCGTCGCGAATGCGTTGCTTCCGATGCTGGTTACCGAATTGGGGATGGTGATGCTCGTCATGTTTGAGCATCCGTAGAAGGCGCCTGTGCCTATAGTCGTGACGGTATTGGGGATAACGAAGTCCGTTATATTGGTGCAGTAGAAGAATGCGTATGGGGGAATTGTCCTAACTCCACTTCCTATCACGATAGAGCCTTGAGCGCAGTTGCGGAAGAGTCTCGTCTGAGGATGCATCTCGGTGCAGTTCTCCGCATTGAATGTGACGCTTGTGAGATTCGAACATCCATCAAAGGCATGATCACCTATGCTGGCTACCGCATTAGGGATGGTAATACTATTTATTTCGCTGCATCCATAGAACGCATAGGCGGGGATGACTTCAACCTCATTGCCGATAGTTATCTGGCTGAGGCTCGTGCATGAGTTAAAAACAGGGTAAGAGGCAGGATTGTTTTCAGAACCCATGCGTGTACAATTTCGAGCATTAAACACTACGCTCGACAAGCTGCGGCACTGGCCAAATGCACTGTTCGCAATCGTGGTTACAGACTCGGGAATCGTAATGCGGGTAAGGCCGCTTTGATAAAATGCATGGTCTCCAATGCTGGTCACGGTATAGTTGCTGCCATTATATTCCACGCTCGACGGAATAATCAAATCTTCAATACTGCCTAACTCTCGAATTAGAACCCGTCCAACTCCTGCTGAGCCAAATACCTCCGCCGTATGGTTGGCTTCATTCAACACATAATACAAGTCATATCTGGGCCTACAGTCGCCGTAGGTCTGGATATTTGTAAAGCCGCTCCAGCCAGAAGCTCCTTGATACGCAGCAACAGTACCGCATGGCACGTAGACAGGGATATTTCCTACATGGGAGAAAACATTATTACCCATTGTGGGAACAGTGGTTGCCTCGATTGTAATATGGTCCAACGTACTACACCAATCAAAAGCATAATTGCCGATGGAGGTCACTGAACTAGGAATGGTGATATCCCACAGATTCATGCAATACTGAAAAGCACCATTACCAATGGAGAGAATCGTAGAGGGCAGATCGACACCTGCAATATTGCTACACATAAAAGCGCTATCTCCTATGCGAGTCACAGTATAGGTGGTGTTACCTCTTGTGACAGTCGAGGGAATCTGGTAAATATTAGGTTGATCTTCGGAGTCATAGCCATTAGTATGATCGTTAAGATCGATCCAAGAATAAGTTAACTCTACTGTACTAGAAGACGTAGTATTAAATCTAAGGTAATGCCCGTTCACAAGTTTCTCGAAAGATTCTGCGTTTACTTTCGAGAGACTCGTAGTCAACAAGATTGCTAAAAAGAGTATTAGTCTTTTCATCTTTTTTCTTTTTGCACCTTTGGCCCGAAGTTGCTGTTACAATTGACAAAAACAAGAAAGTGGAGCCATCCATTACTAACCATATTTTCATGGGTAGGGCTGGACTCCCTATATAGCAAAATAAGGTCTAGATGAAAAGCCCCACATGGATGTATCGTAGAGGATATACGACTACACACCAAGGGAGCACATCATGTGACTTTATTCCTGCTATTATTGTAAAATGTCCAGTTTTACCCATGCGGAATAAGGCGTATAATGCGCTTTCTCAATACATTGCGACTGCTTCTCTCTCGCAGTCGATACTGCAAATATAGCAACAATTTTTAATATAGGCAAACTTTACGACTACAAAGTTCCCATAGTCATCCTGCTGCCGCGGACTTTCGCAGTCATGAAGGGGTTCGGAGAGGGGGCATAGATGGTTCTAAGATGGTTCATTTGTGCTATATATGTGCTATATATGTGCTATATTTCTGCTATCTCTATAGAATAGGACATATATAGCACATATATAGCACAAATATAGCACATATGCGCCAGTTAGGATTCAGATATGCGCTAGTTGTGAGCCATTTATGCGGGCAATGGACGGCATGAATGGCTGTATTGTTTTTCGTGAATCCGGAGAATGGGCTATGATGCAGCTGGCTGCGACGGGGGTGGGCGGTATGTTTGTGGGCGCTACTTGTAGTACTCGATCTCGTACCAGCACTCGCGCACCTCTTCTTTGTCGGAATCGTAGAGGCGGGTGGTCGTTTTTTCGTAGATGACGCTGCCTTTGGGGTCGAAGAGGATCAGATCCTCGCTGTCGGGTTCGTCCCACTCTGTGGGCGCCATCCACAGGTAGTGCTCTTCTTTGAGTGTGCCGTCGAGGGTGGCGCGGTTGGTGATTGTGGCCCAGTAGCCTTCGTTGGCGGCGGCTCCTGTGCCGATGCGCTCTGTGGGGGTGTAGGTGTAGCTCATCGAGTCGTAGTATTCGTAGAGGTACCTGACGCGGGTGCTGAGGCGGCCTTCGGAGTCGTAGGTGTAGGTGCAGAGTCCGTCCATGAGGCCTCCCCATCCCTCGGTTGTGGACTCTTCCACGATGCGGCCTTTGTGGTCGAAGGTCTGGGTCATGCGGATGGTGTCTGTCTCGTCGAGGGATGTATGTTGGCGGATGAAGGTGAGCTGGCATAGTCCGAATTCCGGGTGCCGGCGGGCTTCGATCTGGCGGATGGTGATTATGTGGTAGATGGAGTCGTGGTCGTAGGTGGTGTCCACGTAGAGGCTGACCAGTCCGTCCTGGTCGTATTGGACATGGATGGCCTCGCCGCTCGACTTCATGCAGTATACGAGGCGGTCATGCTCGTCGAATCGGTATTCGTAGTCGGGACCTGTCACGTAGCCTTGTCTGTTGTAGCGTCGGACTTCGTAGAGCTTCTTTGGCTGGTCGGGGGAGTTTCTGACGTAGGTTTTTGCTTCCTTGACCCCGATGACTGGCTGCATCATGAATGGGGGGTGGTAGAAGTCTTGGGCTGCTGCCGGGATGGCGAGCATGAGGGCGAGGATCAGGATGATGGGTCTCATGGCGGTATTATATTATCATGCCGGAGGCTACCACGAGGTGGGCGTCGGCGTCGTAGATGGTGGCGAACTGGCCGGGGGCGATGCCTTGGATGGGCTTGTGGCTGGTGAGGTGGGCGCGGCCGTCGGGGCGGAGGGTGAGGGTGCCTCGGTTGAACTCGGGGGTGTGGCGTATCTTGAAGGTGACTTCTTTCTGGTCGAAGTGTCCCCAGATGTCCTTGGAGAGGTAGTAGTAGCCGCCGAGGTCGATCTCGGTGCCGTACTGGGTCTGGGGGTCGTAGCCTTGGGAGACGTAGAGGGTGTTTTCGGCGATGTCCTTCTTGACTACGAACCAGGGTCCGCCGCTGAGGTAGAGGCCTTTGCGCTGGCCGATGGTGTGGAACCAGTAGCCTCGGTGGGTGCCGAGGCGGCGGCCGGTCTCGAGCTCGATGATGGGGCCTTCCTTCTCGCCGAGGTAGCGGCGGATGAAGTCGTTGTAGTTGATCTTGCCGAGGAAGCAGATGCCCTGCGAGTCCTTGCGGGCGGCGGAGGGAAGCTTGGCCGAGGCGGCAATCTCGCGCACCTCGCTCTTGAGGAGGTGGCCGATGGGGAACATGAGCTTGGAGATCTGCGCGAAGTTGAGCTGCGCGAGGAAGTCGGTCTGGTCCTTGACGGGGTCTTTGGCGGTGGCCATGAAGGGGGTGCCGTCGAAGAGGGTGGTGGTGGCGTAGTGGCCGGTGGCGATGCGGTCGAAGTCTTTGCCCCAGCGCTGCTCGAAGGCGCCGAACTTGATCATCTTGTTGCACATGATGTCGGGGTTGGGGGTGAGGCCGCGGCGCACGGAGTCGATGGTGTAGGACACGACGTTTTCCCAGTATTCCTTGTGGAGGTTGACCTCTTCGAAGCGGCAGCCGTACTTGCGGGCTATGTAGGAGGTGATCTCGATGTCCTCTTCGGCGGGGCAGTCGATGAAGCCTTCTTCGTCTTCCATGCCTATGCGGATGTAGAATATCGTTGGGTCGTAGCCCTGTTCCTTGAGCAGGTGCACTACTACGGAGCTGTCCACTCCTCCCGAAACCAATGCTGCTATATTCATGTTCTGAGTCTTGATAATGGGTGCAAAATTACGAAATTATCTTCAATTGGCGGGGATTATCTGTGACGAAGTATGCTTATCTCGTTCTGTTTCAGGAGGGAATATCTGTTGCGGGCGGGGGCGTTGCTGGTGAAAATGATGCTGCTCACGAGGGATATATCGAAAAAAAAGACGCCTCTGTACGAATCGTTTTTGCTGGTGAAAAATCTTGGTCTGGATGATGCCGATGAGGGCAATCGCTTTTTTTTTCTTGCGGGATTAAGAAAAATGTTGTATCTTTGCAGTCGATATTCATGTTGTATCAAATAAATATATAATGATATGAAAAAGAGATTACTGCTATGTGCCATGGTAGCGCTTGCTGCTGTTGTGGGATGCAAAAAAGACCCTATTGAGCCCGACAATACCCCTACGGGTGGTGCTGAAAATGCCAAAAATGTGTTTAGCGTATCGGCCGAGAATCGGGTTCGTCTGGCTGAGGGGAACCTCCAGTATAAGGCCACTACCGATACTTGGCGCTTTGCCGAGAATCCATGGGACATGGTGGGCGACGGCAACCTGGAAGCCTCGGAGAACTACGGCGGATGGATAGACTGCTTCGCATGGGGCGCCAGCGGACATGAGGGCCAGATGCCCTACAGCTCGGGCACCTCTAACTCGGCTTACTACCACGATGGCGACATTGCCGGCACTCAGTATGACTGGGGCCTGCGCAACGCTATCCAGTGCGGCGGCACCACCTACGAGGCCGGCACTTGGCGCACGCTGACCAAGGACGAATGGGAATATATGCTCTTCCGCCGCAGCAACACCACTATTGCCGGCGTGGAGAACGCTCGCTTTGTGATGGCCGCTGTGGCCGACCAGGGCGGAGTGATCCTCTTCCCCGACCAGATGGTGATGCCTGACGGAGTGGTTGTGCAGTATCCGGAATCCATCAATATCGCCAGCACCTATACCTATAATCCGTACACCTATGACGAGTGGCAGAAGCTGAGCGAGGCGGGCTGCGTGTTCCTGCCTGCTGCCGGCTGCAAGCTGGTGGGCATGAACCAGATGGTGTCGGTGGGCCACCTGGGCTGCTATTGGACCAGCTCCTATGATGTGTATGACGGCACTCTGGGCCACACCGCCGCCCAGCTGCTCTTCAACCCCAGCAGCATCGAGATGGGCCATTCCGGAATCCAGTATCCCCGCTCGGTACGCCTGGCCAAAAACTTGTAAATTAAACACTAAATCTAAAATATTATGCCATTAAGAGACCTGCCTCTCATTCAAGAGGCTGACTTAAAAAACAAGGTTGTGCTCGTGAGAGTCGACCACAATGTGGTAAAACAGGGCGTCATCCATGACCCCTACCGTATAGATGCCACTTTCGGCACCCTATTCTATATTCTCTCCAAGGGTGGCAAGATCATCCTTATGACCCACGTGGGCCGTCCCAAAAACAAGAAGGATGGCTCGATCAAGCAGGACGAAGAGACCTCCGTGAAGCCTATCGTGGAGTACCTGCAGAACAAGCTCCACCTGAAGATAGAGGTGCCTGAGTTCTACACCCATGGCACCGAGGGATACCTCAGCATCGAGAGCAACATCAACCACTCCATCCGCAGACTGAGAAACCATGATATCGACATGGTCTACCTGCCCAACACCCGCTGGTTCTGCGGCGAGGAGGCCAAGGACGAGAACTTCGACCGCTTTGCCAACCAGCTTGCCGGACTGGCAGACATCTATGTCAACGACGCTTTCGGATCCTGGCAGGCACATGCCTCGACGGTGGGCATCACCAAGTATCTGCCCTCCTATGCCGGATTCCTGATGCAGAAGGAAATTGAGAACCTGGAGCGAATCTTCAACGCCAAGCAGCCCCTTGTGGCCGTGGTGGCAGGCAGCAAGTTCGACACCAAGATCGAGAGCCTCTATGCCCTGATGCAGAAGTGCGACAGCCTGGTGCTGGGCGGCGTGATCTACAACGCCTACCTCTGCGCCAAATACGGTATTTCGATCAAGGGCGTCACCGAAGAAGATGTGGCACTGGCAGCCAAGTTTGTGAAGTTTGCCGAGCAGTATCCCAAGAAGATTGTGGAGCTGCCCTACATCTGCGAGAGCGACGTGTTCGGCGAGCGCGTAGAGGGCAAATACCGCGTGCACGACATCCGTACCCTTGAGAAGGGCACCCAGCTCAACTATGTGCTCGACGTAGACCCACGCAGCTACGACGAGCCTCAGATCCTTGACGTGTTCCTCTCGGCCAAGACCATCTTTGTGAACGCCGTGATGGGCCTCGTGCCCCACTTCAACGAAGGCACCATAGCCCTCGATACCGTCATCGACCGCAACCCCCATGCCGTGAAGCTCTACGGCGGCGGCGACACCATGCAGGAACTCAAGCGACTGCTCCCGGGCCTCTACATCATGGCCCTCGACAGCAAGGACTACTACATCTTCACCGGCGGCGGCGCCGTGCTGAAGGCTATCGAGCAGAACAGCCCTAGCGGACTGGCACCTGTGAAGGTGCTCATCGAGCAGAAGGCCGAACAGGAAAAATGGAAGGCGAGGCTCACCGGAACCCGCACCATCGAAGAATACTAAAGGTGGGTTCTAATAATTCACCGATTAAGAGAGGGCCGCTGAGCCCTCTCTTCGTTTTTTTGTAAGAAAAACAGAGCGCTGTATACTTTTTTGCGAAAGTTAACGTTGTTTAACATAAACAAAGGCGTATGGCATAACTATGACTATCTGATTGCATCAATATAATACATGCGTAAAAGACACGACTTCACTTCACTCGCAGACCTGTACAGCTACTCGGTAAAGAAGTTTGGCAAGCGCTCGGCTTCGGACTTCGTAGAAGGCGGACAATCATATACATATTCGGAATTCGACGAGACTTGCAGGCGCACCTCGAGGCTGCTTGCCAATTTCGGCATCATGCCTTACAACAAGGTGGCCATCTTCTCGCAGAACATGCCCAACTGGTCGGTGGCATTCTTTGCAGTGACGGCATTCGGCCGCATCGCTGTGCCGATGCTCACTGAACTCTCAGAGAACGAGATACGCAATATCCTCACACATTCCGACTCGAAGGCTCTCTTCGTATCAAGGAAGTTAGCGTCACGCATTCCGCAGGACGTAAAAGACAGCATGGCCGTGGTGATCTGCCTCGACGACCTTTCGGTGATGCAGAGCAACGACGAATGCTATACCTGCGACGGACAGATATCCCATCCCCGCGAGGACGATATTGCCGCCCTCATCTATACCTCGGGCACTACCGGATCCGCCAAGGGAGTGATGCTGAGCCATCGCAACTTCTGCGCCAACGTGCTGGCAGCCTGGCATGCTCATCGAGTATACGAAAAGGATACGTTCCTGTCCATACTCCCATTGGCCCATGCCTACGAACTCAGTATCGGCATGCTCTATCCCTTCTCTACAGGTTCAAAGGTATACTATATCCAGAAGCCGCCAACCCCTACGGTGCTCATCAAGACCCTCAAAGAGATACGCCCCACCACCATGCTCTCCGTGCCGCTGGTGATCGAGAAGATCTATCGCAACAGCGTGCTTCCCACCATCACCAAGAGCCCGATGCTCAGCTGGATGCGCAAGAATATACCCTTCCTGCTCTACCTCCTGGTGGGCATGAAGGTCAAGGCCGTCTTCGGCGGCAAGCTGCGCTTCTTCGGCGTGGGCGGCGCCAAGCTCGACCCCGACGTGGAAGCATTCCTCCACAAGGCCCGTTTCCCCTACGCCATCGGCTACGGACTTACCGAGACGGCGCCCCTTATCTGCGATGCAGGCCCCTTCAAGACCAAGGTGGGGTCTACCGGCAAGCCCTCTCATGGCGTGCAGGTCAGACTCGAAGACGTGAACCCCTCTACCGGCGAAGGCGAACTGGTGGTGAAAGGCGACTGCCTCATGCGCGGCTACTATAAGGACTACAGCCGCACTCAAGAGGTGATCACCCAGGACGGATGGTTCCATACCGGCGACCTGGCCAGCTGCGACAAGAAGGGACGCTACTATATCAAAGGCCGCAAGGGCAACATGATTCTAGGACCTTCGGGCGAGAACATCTATCCTGAAGAGATTGAATGCGTGATCAACAGCATGGAAGGCATCAACGAGTCGCTTGTAGTGGAGCGCGACGGACAGCTGGTTGCCCTGGTGCACTACGACGACAATGTGCTCGACTGGGACTTCGACGGCGAGGAAAAGTTCCTCAAGAATCTCGAGGAGCGCAAAGAGGCCATCCTCGACTACGTCAATTCCCACGTCAACAAGAACTCCCGCATCAAAGAGGTGAAGGTGCAGAAAGACCCCTTCACTAAGACTGCCACTAAGAAGATCAAACGATTCCTCTACAAGAACAAGGAGGATAATGCCAATAATGAGAAATAGGATATGAACATCAGTGCTTTGATACTCAAACTTACCGGATGGACGGTGGATTCGGGCGTGGTGCCCGAGAAGAAGTGCATCATCCTCGGCGCCCCCCATACCAGCATTCTAGACTTTCTGGTGGCCTTCCTCTACTATCGTTCGCAGGGAGGCGGCAAGATGGTCAAGTGCATGGTCAAGAAGGACCTCTTTGTGCCCGTGCTGGGATCCATAATCAGGGCCATGGGAGGCATACCCGTCGACCGCAAAAATCCCACCCGGATGGTGAAGAGCGTGATCAACGAAATGGAGGCCGCCGATACCCTCCACCTGGCTATTGCGCCAGAGGGTACCCGCAAACCAGTAAAGCATTGGAAGACGGGATTCCACCTTATTGCTCGGGAGGCAAATATACCCGTATATCTCGCCTATTTCGATTGGGGCACCAAGCATGTGGGCTACTTCACTAAGGTGGAGCTCACCGACGATGCCAAAGCCGACATGGCACGCATCCAGCAGCTTTATGCCGAGCGTCACCTCGTAGGCCGCCACCCAAAGGGGTATACGGTCTAAGGCTATGCTACTTCTTCTTCAGTGCGATGATGCATACCGAACTGAGGATAAGAACGATGCCGAATACGAGGTTCATCGAGAACGACTCTCCGAATACGGCCAGTCCGATCACTACTGCAGTGAGCGGTTCCAAGGCACCCAGAATAGCCGTAACGGTGCTGCCCACATACTTGGCGGCATACACCATCAGCATCAGCGCCAGGATGGCAGGCACCAGTGCCAGCCAGCCCACATAGAACCATGCCACGCCCTGCGGCATCACGATAGGCTGTTGGATGATGAGCGAGTAAATGAGCTGTCCCAACGTGCAGTAGGCCAATACGTAGAAGTTGATCTTGAACGGGCTCATCTGCAGGTTGCCGCGGTCCATCACAATGATGTACACGGCATAGGTCAGTGCCGAAACCAGCACTAGTATCACGCCCAACGTAGAGAGCCGCGCATCAGCGCCGCCGTTCCAGTCTAGCAGCACCACGCCCACTATCGAGAGCAGCAGCGCCGTCAGGGTGGGATAGGTGATCTTCTCCTTAAAGAAGAAGGCCATCAGGGCAGCCGTCATCACCGGGTACACGAACAGGATCGTGGAGGCGATGCCCGAGTCCATGTGGTTGAACGACAGGTAGAGCGAGAGCGACGACAGGGCAAACAGGATGCCCAGCATCGACAGGGTGCCAAACTCCTTGCGAGTAACCTTCACCGACTCCTTTCGCAGCATCATCACCACCGCAATGATCACCCACGCCAAGCTGAAACGATAAAAGAGGGTGCTGTTCACTCCCATGCCCAGCAATTTGAGGTTCACGGCGCCAAAATTGTTGGTGCCATAGCAGATGGCGGCAAGGATTCCGCACAGAGTTCCAAAGA
>JAKSMS010000057.1 GCA_024400415.1 Bacteroidales bacterium
AACCTTGAACTTTGAACCTTGAACCTTGAACCTTGAACCTTGAACCTTGAACTTTAAACCTTGAACATTAAACCTATGAAAAAACTGATATTGTTCGTTGTTGCCTTGATAGGGGCGTGGAGCCTGATGGCTCAGAGCTATACCGTGAGCGGCACGATTACCGACCGGGCGACGGGCGAGACGCTGATTGGCGCCACGGTGTTGGATACGCGCAGCGGCAAAGGCACGGTGACCAACGCTTACGGATTCTATACCCTGACGCTGAAGGCCGATAGCGTGATGCTGAGATTTTCCTATGCAGGCTATTCGCCAGAGTTTAGGCAGATGGACTTGCGCCAGAATACGAAACTAGAAATCACCCTCAACCCGACGACCCGCCTACAGGAGGTGGTGATCTCGGCCGACAAGGTGCAGGGGGTGAAGTCGAGTCAGATGAGCGCCATAGAGGTGCCCGTTGAACAGCTGAAGGCGGTGCCGGTGATGTTTGGCGAGGCCGACGTGCTGAAGGCCCTGCAGCTGCTGCCGGGCGTGCAGAGCGGCACAGAGGGCATGAGCGGCATGTATGTGCGCGGCGGCGGTCCCGACGAGAACCTGTTTCTGCTCGACGGCGTGTCGATGTATAACGTGAACCACCTAGGAGGATTCTTCAGCGCCTTCAACAGCGACGCCATCAAGAACGTGACCCTATATAAGGGCAGTTTCCCTGCCCACTTCGGCGGCAGGATCAGCTCGGTGCTGGACGTGACCACCAACAACGGCAACGACAAGGAATACCACGGCAGCGCCTCCATCGGCGCCATCAGTGCCAAGGTGAACATCGAAGGCCCCATCGTGAAGGAAAAAACCACCTTCAGTGTGAGTGCCCGCAGAACCTACTTCGACGCGCTGATACAGCCCTTCGTGGGCATGATAGGCCTGATGGAAGACATGAAGAGCCGCGCCGGCTACTATTTCTACGACTTCAACGCCAAGGTGACCCACAAGTTCAGTGACCGCAGCCGCCTCTATGCCAGCTACTACATGGGCGACGACGTGGTGTATGCCAAGCTGAAGACCCGCGAGGGAATCCTGTTTGGCGGCAACGGCTACAAGGAATACATGAAGCTGGGCTACAACTGGGGCAACATCGTGGGCTCGCTGCGGTGGAACTACGTGATCAATCCCAAGCTCTTCATGAATGTGAGCGGCGCCTATACGCGCTACCGCAACGACATCAGCCTGGGGTCGGAGTATAGCGACATGACCAGCTTCGAGAGCATGGAGATGCAGTATAAGTCGGGCATACAGGACCTGGTGGGCCGCGTGGACTTCGACTACACGCCCGACCCCTCGCACAGCATCAAGTTCGGCGGTTCGGTAATGCACCATATCTTCACACCCGAGGTGCTGAGCGCCAGCGGCCAATATGTGGAGAACGACTATGAATACGGCGATGGCATGAACTACACCTTCGACACCGTGGCCGGCCAGAGCAGGGTGAGGGCAGAGGAACTGAACGCCTTCATCGAGGATGACTGGAGCATCACCGAGATCGTGAAGGTCAACGCTGGCGTGATGATGAGCGGATTTGCGGTGGAGGGCAAGTTCTATCCCTCCATACAGCCGCGACTGAGCGGCCGCATACTGCTGAGCGAGGACCTCTCGCTGAAGGCCGGATACTCCTACATGACCCAGTATATGCACCTGCTGAGCAATTCGAGCATCAACCTGCCCACCGACCTGTGGGTGCCGGTGACGGCAAGGATAGCCCCTATGGGTGCGCACCAGGTGGCCGCAGGCGTGTTCTACAGCCTGAAGGGACTGGTGGACCTCTCGGCCGAGGCCTACTACAAGAAGATGAACAACCTGATGGAGTATAAGGACGGAGCCTCGTTCTTCGGCAGCAGCGTGGGCTGGGAAGACAAGGTGTGCATGGGCGAAGGTTGGGCTTATGGCCTGGAACTGCTGGCTCAGAAGACGGTGGGCGACTTCACCGGCTGGGTGGGCTACACCTGGAGCAAGACGGAGCGCCTCTTCGACCGTCCGGGCCAGGAACTGAACAACGGACTGGTGTTCCCCGCCAAGTATGACCGTCGCCACGACGTGAGCATCGTGCTGACCTACAAGCCCAACGACCGATTCGACTGCAGTGCCACCTGGGTGTACAGCACCGGCAACGCCGTTACGCTGGCCATGCAGGAGTTTGAGAGCAGCGACGACGGCAGCATCTACACCTACGAACTCGGCTACATCGAGCACCGCAACAACTTCCGCATGCCGGCCTACCACAGGATGGACTTGAGCATGAACTTCCACAAGAAACTGAAGCGTGGCGTGAGGACCTGGAACGTGAGCGTGTATAACGTCTACAATCGCCAGAACCCCTTTGTTGTGTACAAGAGCTACGGAACCCCCTACGACTACAATGGACAGCACTACGGCTCGTCGCTGATGCAGCTGTCGCTGTTCCCTATAATCCCGAGCGTGTCATATATCTTTAAATTCTAAACGAACATGAAAAAATACATATACCTGCTGGCAGCGATGTGCTGCCTGGCAGCCTGCGAGAAGCCCATCGAGTTCGAAATCGAAGAGACCGAGCCCCTGGTGGTGGTGAACTCGGTGATGCAGGCCGATAGCGGTTTTACGGCTCGCGTGACCCTGAGCCGATTCTTCCTTGACGAAACCAAATTCAAGGTGGTGAACGACGCCACGCTGGCGCTGACCATCAACGGCACTCCGGCCGGGCCGGCCACCTTCGGCAACGGCCGCTACACTATAGCCTGCAGTCCGCAGCCTGGCGACACCGTGCACCTGGATGTGAGCGTGCCCGGCAAGGCCCCAGTGAGCGCCGGCACCCGCATACCCTACAAGCCCCAGCTGTCGGGTCTGAAGCTGCTTTCGGAGCGCGACGTGGACTATTACGACCGCGAGCTGACCTTCTCGGTGGTGCTGCAAGACCGGCCTTCGGAAAGCGTGGGATACATGCTCTCGGCAAAGCTGCTGGACACCATCGACTTTGACACCATAATAGAACCCTGGGTCGACTATATCTACAACGGAAGAGAGTATGTGCCAGACACCATCGGGTGGGACACCATCATGCCGCACCAAGAGGTGAGGAACTACACGCTGTACTTAGAAAGCGACGACCCCGTGCTGTCTTCAGGTGTCGGACTGGACGATATTGAAGACATTTTCGACTTCAAAGCACCTTCGGCCAAGGGAGGCGGGGAAAGGAAGTTCATGTTCCTCGACGACGCCATCAGCGGACAGAAGCATGAGTTCCTGCTGAAGAGCTCGTATTACTACTACGACTATGACTATGACTTTGACGAGAAGTCGCCCGACGGAGGGGTGCACAACCGCACGCTGATAGTGAATGTGACGGCGCTGAGCCGCGACCTGTTCCTCTACATGAAGACCAAGGAGCAGTCGTATGACGCGCTGGAGATATTCACCGAGCCAGTGCAGATACACTGCAACGTGGTGGGCGGCATCGGCATACTTGGCTCGATGTCGGCAGCAGAAATCAAGAAAAACATTGACGAGAAGAAATGAAAAGACTATTGACATACCTGATGCTGGTGATGGCGGGCGTGGCGGCTATGGCCCAGAGCTACACCATCAACGGCACCGTGACCGACAAGAAGACCGGCGAGACCCTGATAGGCGCCACGGTGATGGACGTGAATTCGGGCAAAGGCACCGTGACCAACGCCTACGGCTATTATACCCTCACGCTCAAGAAGGACAGCGTGAATCTAAGAATCTCCTATGTAGGCTATCGTCCCTACGAACGCAAGATGATGCTCTCGGCAAACGAGCAGCTGAGCGTGCAGCTCTATCCATCGCAGCAGCTCGAAGAGGTGGTCATTACAGCAGATAAGGTGCAAGGGGTGAAGTCGAGCCAGATGAGCGCCATCGAGGTGCCCGTTGAACAGCTGAAGGCGGTGCCGGTGCTCTTCGGCGAGAGCGATATACTGAAGGCCCTGCAGCTGATGCCGGGCGTGCAGAGCGGCAGCGAAGGCCAGGCCGGCATGTATGTGCGCGGCGGAGGCCCCGACGAGAACCTATTCCTGCTGGATGGCGTTCCGCTCTACAATGTGAACCACGCTGGCGGATTCTTCAGCGCCTTCAACAGCGATGCTGTGAAGAACGTGACCCTCTATAAGGGCAGCTTCCCCGCCCACTTTGGAGGGCGACTGAGCAGCGTGCTCGACATCACCACCAACAACGGCAACGACCAGACCTATCACGGCTCGGCCAGCCTGGGACTCATCAGTGCCAAGATAGCCGTTGAAGGCCCCATCATAAAGGAGAAGACCACCTTCAGCATAAGTGCCCGCAGGACCTATGCCGACTTTCTGCTGCAGCCCTTTATCCCCTTGATATTGGACCAAGACGAGTACGATATGTCGGTAGGCTACTATTTCTACGACCTCAATGCCAAGGTGACCCACAAGTTTAGCGACAAGAGCCGCCTGTATGCCAGCTATTACTTGGGCGACGACGTGATGTATGCCAAGGTGCTTGTGGGCGACAACCCCATCATGAGCAAGGACGACTACTTGAAGTTCGGATTCCAATGGGGCAATATGGTGGGCTCCCTGAGATGGAATTACGTGATCAATCCCAAACTCTTCATGAACATTAGCGGCAGTTTTACCCGCTATCGCAACTCCGTGCTCTTCGGCACCGAGGAACACTATCGTATCAACGACACTACCACCGTCCTGGATATGCAGATGGACTATAACAGCAATATCCACGACTGGAGCGGCCGCATCGACTTCGACTATATGCCCAACCCCAACCACAGCATCAAATATGGTGCCGCCTATACCTATCATGAGTTTATGCCCGAGGTGCTCGACTATGCCCTTAATACGGGCGACGACGCAGGCGACGAAGGTGTAGATACCGTCGGAACTCTCAGGTCCAGCACCGTCTACGCCCACGAGATGATGGCCTTCATAGAGGATGACTGGTCGGTGACCGAGAGCGTGAAGATCAATGGCGGATTGAACTTTACCGGATTCAGCGTAAGGGATAAGTTCTACCCCTCCGTGCAGCCGAGGCTGAGCGGCCGCATACTGCTCAGCAACGACTGGAGCATCAAGGTGGGCTATGCCTATATGACCCAGTATCTCCATCTGCTCAGCAACAGCAGCGTGAGCCTGCCTACTGACCTATGGGTGCCGGTGACCGACAAGATACTCCCTATGACCTCAAACCAGGTGGCTGGCGGCGTGTTCTACAGCTGGAAGAGCCTCGTGGACTTCTCCGTAGAGGGCTACTACAAGCGGATGAGTAACCTGCTGGAGTATAAAGAGGGGTCAACCTTCATGGGAAGCAGTGAGACCTGGGAACAGAAGGTGAGCATGGGCGACGGCTGGGCCTACGGCGTGGAGCTGCTGGCTCAGAAGACTGTCGGTCAATATACAGGCTGGATAGGCTATACTTGGAGCAAGGCCGAGCGCCTCTTCAACCGCGAAGGCCAGGTGCTCAACAACGGCCAAGTATTCCCGGCCAAATATGACCGCCGCCACGACCTAAGCATCGTGCTGACCTACAAACCCAATGACCGCTTTGACTGCAGTGCCACCTTTGTGTACAGCACCGGCAATACCTCAACGCTCGCCATGCAGCAGATTGTAGACCAAGAGGGCAGCACCAGTGTTGAGATGGACGAGTTCGGCAATCCCGTCATTGTGGAAGAGCCTGTGGATGTAAACTATATGGAGAGCCGCAACAACTATAGACTGCCCGCCTATCACCGCATGGACCTCAGTGCCAACTTCCACAAGAAGCTCAAGCACGGCCAGCGTACCTGGAATGTGAGCATCTATAACGTATATAATCACCAGAACCCATATCTGATATACCAGAGCTACGATCTGGGACTTACCGAGACTAAGAAGCTCATGCAGCTTTCGATCTTCCCAATCCTGCCTAGTGTGTCGTATGTTTACCGCTTTTAATGAGTACAGAAGATGAAAAGGAATATAATACTAATGTTTGTGGCAGTCGCAGCGCTTTTTGCCGGCTGCAAGAAAGAGATAGACTTCACGGGTATGGAGGGCAAGCAGTATGTGGTGGTGATGGCCCAGCTGCAGCCAGACAGCGTTGCGGTGGTGAACCTCGCCTATAGCCGCTTCTTCCTCAATAGCGATACTCCCAAGTATATCAATGACGCAAGTATGACCCTCTGGGTGAACGGCACAGCATATACTCCTTCTTCGGTGTCGGAGGGCAACTACCAGTTCCCCGTTTCGCCTGTTGGAGGCGACAGCGTGTGGTTTGAGGCCGACGTGCCGGGCCACGGCACCATCAGCGCCGCAACCCGAGTGGTGAGCCATCCTCAGATAGAGAATGTGTTTGTCACTGCCACCACCGGCTATGAGTTTTGGCGTATGATGGATCTGCAATATATCCAAGCCGATATTACCGACCCTGCAGACGAAAAGGATTTCTATCGTTTCGAGGTTATCGAGCGCGACCGCCGTCCGGAATATGAGGAGGATGAGGCTATCGACACCATCTTTCGTTCCTATTTCCTATATCTGGGACTCAAAGAGGTAGGCGATACCAGCCGTCAGGACATCTTTTCCGCCGAGATGGCCACCGCCTTGGTGATTTCCGATAAGGAGTTTTCGGGCGAGACCAAGTCGGTGGGATTCATCTCAACCCCTATAGTAGACACTACGGGGCTCACCACTCGCGACTATTGGCTCCGCGTAGTGGTCTATTCTCCCGATATGTTCGAATTCCGCAGGTCGGCCTCCATGGCTTCCTCGTCATATTCCATGTTTGCGGAGCCTATGCAGACCTACTCTAATATCAAGGGCGACGCCATAGGCGTGTTTGCCTCTCAGTCCTCTATGATATTCCCAGCCCCACGCATTCAGATGCCCGAAGCCAAACGCCGTAGGAAATGAGAGTATTGATTACTGACAATTGCCATGATGTGCTCCGCCAGAAGTTGGAGCTGTCGGACTTTGAGGTGGTGGTGGATTCCGGTATCGACTATGATTCGCTGCTTCGTGTGGCCGATAGTTTCGACGCTTTGGTAGTGCGCAGCAAGATAAAGATCGACAGGCACTTCTTGGACCACTGTGGCGACCGCCTCAAGTGCATTGGCCGCCTGGGTGCCGGCATGGAGACTATCGATGTGGAGTATGCCGAAGGAAAGGGGATAGCGTGCCTCAATTCCCCAGAGGGCAACCGTGACGCTGTCGGCGAACATGCTACGGCACTGCTGCTGGCCCTCATGGATAGGGTGTGCCTGGCCGATGCAGAAGTGCGCAAAGGACTTTGGCGCCGAGAGGGCAACCGCGGAGTGGAGGTGAAAGGCAAGACCGTCGGCATTATCGGATTCGGCAATATGGGTGCTTCCTTTGCGCAGCGCCTGCAGGGATTTGAGTGCCGCATAGTGGCCTACGACAAGTATAAGTCCGGATATGCCCCATCCTATGTAGAAGAGGTCTCATTAGAAGAGCTGCAGCGCGTGTCCGACGTGGTGAGCCTGCATGTGCCCCTCACGTCAGAGACCCGCTATATGGTCGATGATGCCTTTGTGGACCAATTTCAAAAACCCTTCTATCTGCTCAATACAGCCCGCGGAGCGGTGGTGAAGACCTCGGCGCTGGCGCACTCCATTCGCAGCGGAAAAATCCTCGGCGCCGGCATAGACGTGATGGAATACGAGAATATGGCCAAAGATGGCCTCGACATCGAGTCCGTCCCCGAAGACCTACGCTACCTGCTCATGAGCGATCGCACGGTATTTACGCCCCATGTGGGCGGTTGGACCATAGAGTCAAAGTATAAGCTGGCCGCTGTTATGGCCGACAAAATAATCTCATTGTTGAAGAAAACTAGATGATATGATAATAGTAGACGACTGTATAGTATCCGAGCATGTGGCCGACAAGTGCTTTGCATGCGATTTGTGTAAGTGCAAGGGCGAATGCTGCGTGGAAGGCGACGCCGGAGCGCCTCTCGAGGAATCGGAGGTTGCGGTGCTCGAACGCATCCTTCCAGAAGTGAAACCCTACATGACGCCCGAGGGCGTGGCTGTGGTTGAGCGAGAGGGCGTGGCTACAGAAGACCAGAATGGCGACCTTGTTACTCCGCTGGTCAACAACCGCGAGTGCGCCTACGTGGTGTGGCAAGACGGCCTGGCGCTTTGTGCCATAGAAAGGGCTTGGCGCGATGGCAAGATAGACTTCATGAAGCCCATCTCGTGCCATCTATATCCTATCCGAGTGGACGACTACGGCGAGTTTAAGTCGCTCAACTACCACGAATGGGATGTGTGCCGCTGTGCGGTGGCCAAGGGTCGAGAGACCGGCGTGCCGCTCTATATCTACCTCAAAGAACCCCTTATCCGCAAGTTCGGATCAGAGTGGTATGAAGAACTTGTGGCCTGCTGTGAGGAGTTTGTACGCAATAATAATCGCTAATCTGAGTTATACCAACAACGAATACATACTATATAATATATGAATACTACCAAATCTAAATGGATCGTACCTTTTGTGGTCATATTTCTGGTGCTGGTGATAGACCAGGTGGTCAAGATCATGGTCAAGACCCACATGTTTATTGGCGAGGAGATACCGCTGATAGGCAGCTGGTGCCGACTTCACTTCATCGAGAATGAGGGCATGGCTTTCGGCATGGCCTTCGGCGGCCGAGTAGGCAAACTGGTGCTCACCCTGTTCCGCCTGCTGGCTTCAGGCGCCCTGCTGTGGTTTATGTGCTATCAGATCAAGAAGAACGCCCGTATGCTGTTTATCGTCAGTCTGGCACTCATATTCTGCGGCGCTATAGGCAATGTGATCGACAGCTGTTTCTACGGACTTATCTTCAACGAGAGCTACTTTGAGGTGGCGCAGCTCTTCCCCGCTGCGGGCGGTTATGAGACTTTCGGTCATGGCAAAGTGGTGGATATGTTCTATTTCCCGCTTATCGATACCACATGGCCCGAGTGGATGCCCTTTGTTGGCGGCAACCGCTTTGAATTCTTCAATGCGATCTTCAATGTGGCCGATTCTGCCATCACTATAGGCGTTATTCTGCTGCTGATTGACCAGCTATTTTTTGAAAAAAAGACCTCTGAGACTACCGATTTGCAGACCGAAATACCATCCGCCGAAGAAAAAAATGAAAATGTAAGTGCTTGAAAGATAGTAGAGGTGTTGGAAAAGAATATAGATTATTAGAAAAAAATTTGGTCAGTTCGGAAAATCTGTGTACTTTTGCACCCGAAATCAAACGAGAGATGGCGTCGTAGCTCAGTTGGTAGAGCAGAGGACTGAAAATCCTTGTGTCACTGGTTCAATTCCAGTCGATGCCACAAGAAGGGAAGCACAAGCTTCCCTTTTTTGTTAATATATTATTCATTAATATTAGTGTCTTGATGCGAATATTAGTTGTTGATGACGAATTGGATCTTTGTGAGATTCTTCGGTTCAATCTAGAGTCGGAGGGTTACGATGTAGACACCGCTAATTCGGCCGAAGAGGCCCTTGCCATGCTTACCCCGCAGCACCATCTTATTCTGCTTGACGTCATGCTCGATAGCATGTCCGGTTTCGATATGGCTCAGCAGCTGCGTGCTCAAGGCAACAACGTTCCCATCATATTCCTTACGGCTCTCGATTCTGAGAACTCCCAGCTGCGTGGTTTCGGGGTCGGCGCCGACGACTATATCACCAAGCCCTTCTCGTTTGCCACCGTATTGGCCCGCGTGCATGCTGTGCTCAAACGCACCCATTCCGAAGTCGATTCCTCAACCTTTGTGCTGGATGAGGCACATCATCAGATACTCGTCTCAGGCACTCCGGTACAGCTCACCAACAAGGAGTTCCTCATCGTCAAGATGCTTTACGAGAACCAGGGAGACTTCTTCACTCGAGAACAGATTCTCGACCTCGTGTGGGGCAACGAAGTGTTTGTCAACGACCGCAGCGTAGACGTGCACATCACCCGCCTGCGCAAGAAGCTGGTCGATTCCGGCTATTCCATCATCAACCGCTCGGGCATGGGCTATGCCTTTGTAAAGGAGGAAAAATGAACCCGTTAGTATATATCTTTTTGCTAGTTGTGCTATTGGCATTGATGACTTTCCTGGTATTTCGCCAGCGAAGCCTCATTCGCCGGCTACGGCAAGAGGCTCTGGCCGCTGAAGAGTCAAAGCTTATCATCATCAAAGAGCAAGAACGCAACCGCCAGCTCAAGCAGGAGATGACCAACAATATCTCCCACGAACTGAAGACCCCCGTGTCCAGCATTCGCGGATATCTAGAAATATTGTTGGGCGACAAGCCCGTCGACGACTCCCGGCGCCAGTTCTTCCTCCAGCGCTGCTATTCCCAAATACTCCGCCTCTCAGACCTCATCCACGATGTGTCGGTCATCAACAAGTTGGAAGAATCCTCCGACCTCTTCCCGAAAGAGTCCGTCGATATCCGCGCCATCGCCGAAGAGGCCGTGTCTGAACTCGAAGACCAGTCGGGAGCCCATCGGGCCACTATCAGCAACTCCCTTCCCGAGGGGCTCACCATCAACGGCAACCACAGCCTCCTCTATGCCATATTCCGCAACCTGATCGAGAATTCCATTCTCTATGCGGGCGATGGGGTAGGGATCTATCTCGAATGCTACCGCCAAGACGAGAAGTCGTATTTTCTCCATGTCTACGACACGGGCCGCGGCGTCAACGGCCAGTATCTTGAGAAGATATTTGACCGCTTCCAGCGGATCGACGAGGGCCGCAGCCGCAAGAACGGCGGTACCGGACTCGGACTCTCTATCGTCAAGCATGCCGTCATCTTCCATGGCGGAACCATCTACGCTAAAAACCGCGAAGGCGGCGGACTGGAATTCTTCTTCTCCCTAAATCGTAAATAACCAGAGTGCCGTCAGGCAAACCATAAACAGAACTAAAAATGTTTCACCACATTGTCCCCCTACAAGTACGCTACAACGACGTTGACCAGCAAGGCCATATCAACAACGCCGTCATCATGGAATTCTTCGACCTCGGCAAGTCCGACTATTTCGAGACGGTAGGTATCTCCGTCACCCCTGAGAGCGACTTCACCGTGCTCATAGTCCACTACGACGTCGACTTCACCGGCCAGATGCTCTTCCACGACAAGATGCAAGTGTGCACACGGCTGGAAAAACTTGGAAACAAGAGTCTTACACTTCATCAAGAAGTTCATGCCAACGGCAAGTGCTGCGTTGTGTGCCACACCATTCTCTCCGGCTACAGCCGCAGTGCCCACGCCTCCGCCGTCATCCCCGAAGAGATAAAAGAGCGAATTCGTCAATACGAAGGACAATAAATCGCGCACTCTCGCGTTACAAAAACATTAATTAGTAAAACTATGCTACAACTCCAGTACATCAAAGAGAACACTCAAGAATGCATCGAGCGTCTCAAGATAAAGAACGTCAAGAATGTAGAAGAGCGCATCG
>JAKSMS010000058.1 GCA_024400415.1 Bacteroidales bacterium
ACTACGCCCTTAGCAAACTTAGGCTCGCGGTTAACCCACTTGTCTTTCTTCTGCTTGCCGTTGGTTGGGAGGTTGTTGAGGTATTTGGCTGCGAGGGCGATCTCTTTGTCGGACATGTTGCCTACGAAGAAGAAGGTCTGCTTTGAAGCATCGCAGAAACGCTCCTGATAGATCTTGAACATCTTATCGAGGTTGAGGTTGTCGATCTGCTCTTCGGTTGGGATGATGATGGAGCGCTTGTCGTTAGGATAGATGGTCTTGCGCCAAGTCTTCTGGAAAGCAACCTGTGGGTTGTCCTCGATGAATTTGATCTGGGTCTTGAGAGCCTCGATGTTGCGGCTGAAAGCCTCCGGGTCCTTGCGAGGAGCCTCGTAGTAGAGGCAGAGGAGCTGCATCATGGTCTCGAAGTCCTTAGGTGAGCAGGATCCTCTGAATCCCTGGGTGAGCTGGCGGATGGCTGGAGAGATGCTGAGGTTCTTGCCTTTGAGCTTCTTCTGGAGCTGGGTGGCAGAGAAGTTTGCAATACCGCCTTCGTCGATGAATCCGGCAGCATTCTGTGCGTTGTAGAAGTCAGCGTCGTTGTACATGGAGGTACCGCCCCATGCATAGGAGTTCATCTGAATTTCGTCAGCTTTGTATTCGGTCTTCTTCACGATGAACTTGATGCCGTTAGGAAGGGTGTACTCGGTGTAGCCGAGAGCCTTGTTTTCTTTGCTAACCTTAGGGGTAACCTCAGCGAGCTGCTTGGTGTAGAGAGGCTCGTCTTTGAAGTTGTCAACCCATGGGGTGGTCTTGGAGTTCTTGTAGTTGTTGATGATGGATTTTACCTTCTGTTCGGTAGGAACGGTAACCTTCTCAGGAGCGGTGAGGTAGTAGATCATGTTCTCGTCGGTGATCCAGCCAGAAACCATGGCGTTGCACTCTGCGAGGGTAATGTTGGGGAGGAACTCCTTGGCGTATCTGAATTCCTGCATGATGCCAGGGATAACTTCGCCGTGGAGGAAGTGGTTGGTGTACTCGGTAGCGAGTGAGTTGTTCTGGGTCTTGTTGGCCTCTTTTGCCATCTTCTGGTAGTTGGCGTAAAGCTCTTCCTTCTGACGGTCGAGTTCGGCCTGGAGGAATCCGTGCTGGTCGAGACGGCGGAATTCATTAAGGAGGAATTCGGTAGCCTCAACAATCTTGCCTTCTTTTGGAACTGCATACATGGTGAAAGCGTCGCAATCGCGGCCGATGAATCCGCCGTAGCCGGCGTCAGCACCGATAACAGGAGTGGCAGGGTTTTCGAGGAGGTCGCGGAAGCGGTCGCTGATCATAGCGTTAACAAGGCTGCGAACGAGGCTTTGGCGGTAGTCGCCAACGGTGCCCTGAGCGGCTTTCTTGTGCTTCCAGATGAGTTCGAGGGTGGTAGAGGTTGCTTCAGCATCCTGAGCGATAGCGATGAGTGGCTCAACGTTGTCGGGAACGCCGAAAGTAGGACGCTGGGTTGGCTGTGCAGGTTTAGCGTGCTTGTTGAAGATTTCCTTTACGCGGGCTTCCATGGCGTTGATGTCAAAGTCGCCAACGATAACGATAGCCTGCATGTCTGGACGATACCAGTCTTGGTAGAAGCGAACGATGTCGTCGCGCTTGAAGCCCATGATTACGCTCTCAAGTCCGATAGGCAGACGCTCTGCATATTTTGAGTCTTTGAGCATGATAGGCCAGGTCTTCTCGCGAAGGCGTTCGTTGGCACCAAGGCCGCCGCGCCACTCTTCGTGGATAACGCCGCGCTCGGCTTCGAGCTCGTCTGGGTCGAAGAGGAGGCCGCCGCACCAACCATTGAGGATGGCGAGGCCGAGGTCGGTCATTGCAGGATTGTCGGCAGGCATGTCGACATAGTAAACGGTTTCGTCAAAAGAGGTGTAGGCGTTGATGCCGCGACCAAACTCGATACCGTTCTTCTGGAGGGTGTCGATCATCTGGTTGTGGGGAAGACCTTCGATACCGTTGAAGGCCATGTGCTCACAGAAGTGGGCGAGACCGCGCTGGGACTCGTCCTCGAGGATAGAGCCGGCATTGGTTACCATACGGAACTGGATGCGGTTCTCTGGCTTTTTGTTGACGCGGAGGTAGTAGGTGAGGCCATTGTCGAGATGGCCGATACGAACCTTCTTGTCTACAGGCACTTTAGGGTTGAGGTCTACGGCCTCGCCCTGTGCGAATGCGATGCTGCCGAGGATAACGGCAAAGAGCATCATTAACAAGGTTTTTTTCATAATTGTGAATTTAAATGTGAAATTATTGATTATTTATTTATCTCGGTATTGTCTGGAGCGTATTCTAGGATATCGCCAGGTTGGCATTTGAGTATTTGGCAGATGCTCTCGAGTGTTGAGAATCGGATGGCGCGGGCTTTACCGGTCTTAAGGATGGATAGGTTGGCGGGCGTGATGTCAATCCTTTCAGAGAGTTCGGTGAGCGACATCTTGCGCTTGGCCATCATTACATCAAGGTTGACTATGATCATATGGTAAGTTCTTGGTCTTTTTGTATTTCACTTCCGGCTCTGAATAGTTCTGCCAAGAAGGCGATGACGAGTCCGGTTACTATTTGAGAAATATGGAGCACGAGGTGTACCTCGGGAACCCACTCAGTGTGTTCAAGAATATCGAGTGCCAGCTGGCGTTCGAGATAGGTGCTGATGTCGCCACAAAGGGCCATCACGATGATGAGGACGCCGATGATGGTTACGAGGGTGAGGTGCTTGGATGGGAAGGCGTTGCCTTTCTTGAGGGAGATGTAGAACGTCACCAGGAACCAAAGCGTAAGCAGCACGGCTATGAAGAAGAAGATGCTTCGAAGCGACTGCAGCACCCAAATCCAAGCGGTTCGGTTGCGGTCGTATTGGCCATAGAGGTTCGAGTCTCCGATGATTTCCACATCAAAGCGGCTTATGTGGGCGTTGAGGTAGAGGCTGTCGTTTTGCGACTTGAGGATGTGGCTTTGATGATAGAGATTGTCTCCGCTGTGGAGGTCGGTGATCATCAGAGCAATGTCGTTGTCGGTGATGGTTTGGTCTGGCTGGATGGGCAGCTCTGTGGTGAAGAAGTTGAGAAAGTATAGAGCAATCCCAATAATTGTGATGGCGGCGAAAATAGAATATACTATTCTAATCCTCCGCAATTTGTTGTTGGATGTGTGATTTTTTTTGCTCATGAATTATTGTAATTAGCGACTGCAAAATTACAAATAATTTTATATATGAGCAAATTTTTTTTATCGTTTTTCGATAATTTAGCAATTCTGTTCTAAATATTGCTGAAGTTCGATGGGGGTGACGTTGTGGTGTATATCCCCTCCTACAGCGTAGGAGATGGCTCCGGTTTCCTCGCTAACGATTACGCTTATGACGTCCAATTGCTCGGTGATTCCAATAGCGCTGCGATGTCTTAGTCCGAGGTTTGGGTCAATGTTGGGGTTGGAAGAGACGGGAAGTATGCAGCGTGCTGCCAGAATGGAACTTCCTTGCACAATCATGGCTCCGTCGTGGAGTGGCGAGTTCTTGAAGAAGATGGTCTCAATGAGTGCCGATGAGGCTTTTGCGTGGATGGCTTCGCCGGTACGGGCAATCTCCTCGATTTCGTTTTGGCGCTTGAACACGATTAGGGCTCCTGTGCGAGTTTGCGACATGTGTATGCAGGCCTGAACGTAAGCGTCGTAGGATACGGTTTTGGCGTTGTTCATGTGGTGCTTCCAAAACTGGATGCGTTTGCGCACATTGTCGCCGTCCAGCTGTGTCTTGGTGCCGATCAAGAGCAGAAATTTGCGTATTTCGGGCTGAAACACGATTACCAATGCGATAAGGCCGATGCTGATAAACTGTCCGAGAATCTCGCTAGAAAGCCTCATGTTGAGCGCGTCTACGATGCGCCAGCTTATGTAGAATATGATTACGGCCCAGAAGATGCGCATCACGTTGGTGCCTTTCACCAGCTTGTAGAGCTCGTAAAAAAGAATGGCAACCATGGCGATGTCGACAATGTCGATGAATCTAATGCTTGGAAGTCCGGGTATGAGTAGCAGGCTGTTGGAAATCATGACGATCGCGATTGGTTAGAGTGGGTTGTGCAGTGCGTTGTGGAGTTGTACGGTTTCAACTGCTTCGGCAACATCGTGAACACGCAGTATGGCGGCTCCCTTTTCGAGCGAAATAGTGTTGAGGAACGTGGTGCCGTTTAGCGATTCTTTTGGTGTATTACCAAGGAGTTTGTATATCATGCTCTTTCGAGAGATTCCTACTAGGAAGGGTTCTTTGAAGAGCTGTATCATATCGTCGAGGTGGTTCATGAGGAAATAGTTTTGCTCCAATGTCTTAGCGAACCCGAATCCTGGGTCTAGGATGATATCTCTTCCTCCCAGCCGATAGAGTTGTTCGAGTCGTTCGGAGAAGTAGGAAGAGATTTCCTGGATGATATCGTTGTAGTCTGTATTTCGTTGCATTTCGCCAGGCAGTCCGCGGGTGTGCATCAGTATGTATGGCACCTGCATCTTGGCTACGGCTGGTATCATGTTGGGGTCAAACTGTCCGCCACTGATGTCATTGATGATGTCGGCGCCGGAGTTGATAGCGGCTTCGGCCGGAAGTGAGTAGCAGGTATCAACCGAGATGACGGCATCTGGGAATTCGGAACGAAGCAGTTTGATGGCGGGCACCAGGCGGTCGCGTTCCTCTTCTGGCGGCAGCAGTATGGCGCCGGGACGCGAGCTTACGGCTCCGATATCGATCATATCTGCGCCTTGGTCGAGGATCTCGTGGGCACGGCGCAGCATCAGTTCTTCGGTGGTATAGCTGCCTCCGTCGTAGAACGAATCGGGAGTGATGTTGAGGATTCCCATCACTACAGGTTTGTCATATGTGATATTTTTTTGCCTACAAAGTAGGCTAAATGCAGAAAATTTTGTATCTTTGCTTTTTGTCATAGGTCTATTCGTTAGGTCCTAGATGCTGTGATTCAGTGAATAAATGGGTTGGGACTATTGCCAACTCGATATGCAAATATACAATTTTTTGTAAGAAAACTAATAAAAATGAAAAAATATAACACTTCGGAAGAGTTTGCGGTGGAAATTTCGCGCTGTAGAGAAATCTTCGAGAAGAAGACTCGCGACTACGGAACTTCGTGGCGAGTGCTGAGGCTTCCGTCTCTTACAGACCAGATTTTTATCAAGGCTAATCGCATAAGAAGCATTCAGGAAAGTGGCGAACATAGAGTTAGCGAGGGCGAGCAGCCTGAGTTTGTGGCTATGGTCAACTATGCTGTGATGGCCCTCATCCAGCAGGAACTCGGCCAGGATGGCGAGTTGGAGCTGCCTCTCGAGAAGGCAATGTCGCTCTATGATACCCATATAGGCCGCACTACCAGCCTGATGCTCGACAAGAATCATGATTACGGCGAAGCTTGGCGCCAGATGCGTATCAGCTCTATGACCGACCTTATCTTGATGAAGCTTCGCAGAATCAAGCAGATCGAAGATAACGACGGCCGCACTATCATCAGCGAAGGCGTCGAGGGCGGATATATGGATATCATCAATTACTCCCTCTTCTGCCTGATAAGAATGACTGAAATGGAAAACGAAAAATAAATCGCATGAAAGATAATCAAAAAAACTTGATAAACACTATTGCCCGTTACGTAGTTGGCGCAGTATTCCTTTTCTCGAGCTTTGTGAAGGGCGTCGACCCGCTCGGAACAACCTACAAGATTGAAGACTACCTGACAGCATGGAGCATTGGCAGCTTTGGGTTCCAATGGGCACTGCCATTTGCTGAGTTTATGTCGATGGCCCTTATCGTGCTTGAGTTCCTAGTGGGCGTTATGCTGATATGCAATAGCTTCAAGAAGCTTACCCCTTGGGTGCTGGCTTTGATGATGCTCTTCTTCACCACTACCACCTTTATCGATGCCCTCACCAATAAGGTTGATGACTGCGGCTGCTTCGGCGATGCTGTCAAACTGACTAATTGGCAGACTTTCTGGAAAAATGTGGCACTCGATGTGTTCGTGGTGCTGATTTTCGTGTTCAAGCCAAAGGATGTGAAGCGCCGTACCGAGCGCGATGTGCTTATTGCGCTGTTTGCCATTGTGATAATGCTCATTTTCGGCATCTACAATATCAAGAACGAGCCTTGCATCGACTTCCGACCTTGGAAGGTTGGCAACCAAATGATTCCAGGTCTTGATTCCGAAGAGGAACTTGAGGTGAAAAGCTTCCTTATCTACAAGCATAAGGCTACCGGCGAAGTGAAGCAGTTTGAGTCCAAGGAGTTTATGGCTTTTGTGTCCGAAAATCCTAACTATCAAGAAGAGTGGGAATTTGTGGACAGCCGCGTAGAAAATCCTTATGAGATATCCGCTGATGGATTTGCTATGCTCGATGCTGAAGGCGAAGACTATGCGACCGACCTCATTGGCGATGAAGGCTATCTGCTCATCATGACTATCCACCATCTTGCCGATGTCGACGAAGACGGCGTCAAGGCTATGAAGTACATGAAGCGCTTCGCCATGGAGAACGACATGCAGGTGGTGATCCTCTCTTCGGCTCTGCAGGACGATATGCAGGCATTCCAGTATGAGAACGACCTCGCCGATATCGACTTCTACTTTGCCGACGAGACGGCTATCAAGACTATGCTGCGTTCCAACCCAGGCATCGTCCTCATCAAGCACGGCAGGGTGATTGGAAAGTGGCACTATAGGAATTATTTGAGTATTAACGAAATCGAATTAGACTAACATGATACAGAGAATTCAATCCATCTACCTTCTTCTGGCAGCATGTGCTATGGCGCTGCTGTTTATGTTCCCTATCGCCACCTATCAGGGCGAATCTACTTTTGGCACTTGCGTGAGCGCCGACCTCCGACTCATACCTCAGTCTCATCCTGAGACCCTTTCTCAGCTTGCTGTTGGCGGCGATGTGATTGTGGACCAGAGCGGACTTGTTGCCATCTGGCCCCTCTCGGTGCTGGCTGCTGTAGTGTTGGCTGTTGCTGTTGTAAGCATCTTCCTGTTCAAGAACCGTGTTCTTCAAATGCGTGTCGTGGCTGTGGGGTTCTTGCTCAACGTAGTGTATGTTTTCCTTGTGTTCTTTTGGGCAGTTGACTCGTTTGACGAGGCAGTGAGGAATCTGCTCAAGTGCAGTCTAGAAATGAGTTATTCGGTAGCCACTTGGACTCCCTGCGTGAGCATCGTAATGCTGCTTCTGGCTCAGCGTGCCATCAAGCGCGACGAGGCAAAAGTAAGGGCTGCTGACAGATTAAGATAGGTTTTTTTTGCAAAGTGGAAAAAAAGTTTGACAATATTGCAGTCTTGCCCGATGTGGCACGCGAATTGATAGAGTCTTTTCCAGAGGAACGCCTCTTTGCCTTCTTTGGCAAGATGGGCGTAGGCAAGACCACGCTCATTAAAGAGCTCTGTGCCTATTTGGGTGTCGAGGACAATGTGTGCAGTCCCACATTTGCCATCGTTAATGCCTATCAGACTATTGGTGGCAGCCCTGTGTACCATTTCGACTTCTACCGCCTTAAGAGTGTCGCCGAGGCGTACGATATTGGTTACGAAGAGTACTTCTATAGCGGCGAGTATTGCTTCACTGAGTGGACCGAGAAAGTTGAAGAGCTCCTGCCTGACCATTATGTCAGAGTCGAAATTGTAGAGAATGAGGGGGTGCGCACCCTTGAAGCCCATGTGGTGAACTGCTAGCAACCACCCCGTAAAGAATACCTAAACCGAATTTTAAGCAAGAACAAAATAAATGAAGAAGAAAATTGAAGAATCAGAGGTGTTGGCCAAATTGGCGGCCAAAGCCATCGATGACAAGAAAGGTGAAGATATCAAAATACTTGACCTCCGCGGCGTTCAGTCTGCTCCCGCAGAGTTCTTTGTGATTGCGTCAGGCAACGTGCCTTCTCATGTGAGCGCATTGAGCGACAATGTCTTTGAGGTGATCAAGAAGGCCACTGGATACAATCCCCACAAAGTGGAAGGCTATCAGAATGCAGAATGGATCCTGATGGATTACTTCGACGTTGTTGTGCATATCTTCCAGAAGGATAAACGTGATTTCTTCCGTCTCGACCAGCTGTGGTGCGACGGCCAGGAAGTGAAATTAGAAAACTAACATTATGTCAGAAAAAGATATCAAGAAAAAACTTCCCAACAAGCCTAAGCGTCCGAAAGGCAGCATGATCATGTATGTGGTCTATGGCGTGATCATCATCACGCTATGCAGCATGCTCTTTGGTGGCGGCAGCAGCTTCACCAGGGAAATTGATTGGGCGAAGTTCGAGCCCATCCTCACTAACCACTATTATGAGAAGATCGTGGTCGTTAATGAGGAGTTTGCTGAGATCACCATGTCCAAGGATGCATTGAAGCGTGCCGACTATAAGGAACTCTATCAGCAGAGTCTTCTTGGACAGTCGCCCGAAGCCGGCATCTACAAGTATAATATCGGCGATTATTCCCACTTCGACAAGATGCTGGAGCATCTGGAGGCGACTACCGGATGCGACCACATCAACTATGAGGTTGAGACTCGCTCTAACCCTTGGAAGGAGATTCTCGTCCTCTTCGGTCCGCTCCTGTTCTTTGTGGTCATCATCATCGTTATGAACCGCATGAGCATGAAGCAGATGGGCGGTGGAAGCGGTGGCGGCATCTTCAGTGTGGGCAAGTCCAAGGCCAAAGTCTACGAAGGCAAGGATGCCAACCAGATCACCTTCATGGATGTGGCCGGACTCGTTGGCGCCAAAGAAGAGGTGGTAGAAGTGGTGGATTTCCTCAAGAATCCTAAGCGCTACACCGATCTCGGCGGCAAAATCCCTAAAGGTGTCCTTCTTGTAGGTCCTCCGGGTACTGGTAAGACCCTCCTTGCTAAGGCAGTTGCCGGCGAGGCCAACGTGCCCTTCTTCAGCATGTCTGGTTCAGACTTCGTGGAGATGTTTGTTGGCGTGGGCGCTTCCCGTGTGCGCGACCTTTTTGAAGAAGCCAAGAAGAAGGCTCCGTGCATTGTCTTTATCGACGAGATCGATGCTGTGGGTCGTGCTCGTGGCCGTGCAGGTCTGAGCAATGCCAACGACGAGCGTGAGAACACCCTCAACCAGCTCCTCACCGAGATGGACGGCTTTGGCAGCACCACCAACGTTATTGTAATGGCTGCTACCAACCGCGCCGATGTGCTCGACAAGGCCCTCCTTCGTGCCGGACGTTTCGACCGTCAGATCTACGTCGAACTCCCCGATCTTGAAGAGCGCAAGGCCATCTTCGGCGTCCACATGAAAAAGATCAAGTATGCCGAAGGCATCGATGTGGAGAACCTATCCAAGCAGACCGCAGGATTCTGCGGCGCCGATATCGCCAACGTGTGCAACGAGGCTGCCCTCTGTGCCGCCCGCAAGAATAAGAAGCAGGTAGAGATGCAGGACTTCCTCGATGCTATCGACCGCATCGTAGGCGGCCTCGAAAAGAAGACCAAGGTCCTCACCGAAGAGGAGAAATATACCATCGCTTACCACGAGTCTGGACACGCTTCTGTAAGTTGGCTGCTCCAGTATGCCGACCCATTTGTCAAGGTTACTATCGTTCCTCGCGGCAAGGCTCTCGGCGCTGCTTGGTATCTGCCTTCTGAGCGCCAGATTCTCTCCTATGAGCAGATGTTCCACGAGATGATTACCCTCATGGCCGGCCGTGCTGCCGAAGAAGTGGTCTTCAACCGCGTCTGCACCGGTGCACTCAACGATATGGAGCGCGCCACCAAGATGGCCCAGTCTATGGTGCTCTACTATGGTATGAGCCCCGAGATAGGCAATATCAGCTTCTATGACTCTACTGGTCAGAGCGACTGGAACTTTACCAAGCCTTTCAGCGAGAAGACCGCCGAACTGATCGACGCCGAAGTGAAGCGCATCGTCACCGAGGCTTACGAGAAGGCCAAGCAGCTCATCATCGAGAATCGCGACAAACTCGACCAGCTGGCTGCACTCCTCTTTGAGAAAGAGGTGCTCTTCCGCGCCGACCTTGAGAATATCTATGGTCCTCGTCCTTGGAAGGACGATGTGCCAGAACTCTCCAACAAGGCTGCCGAGCAGCTGGCAGCTTCCAATACCGAGAATGCTAATCCCGAATCCGATTCTATGCAGGATGCTCCTTCAGAAACTGCTGAGCAGGAATCAGACGATAATACCCCGCAAGCATGAAAAACTTCTGGATACGTACCGCTTCGGCTACAGTCTATGCCGCGCTGATGATTCTCGTCATCTGCTTCGACATGATCTTTCCTCAGTTCTCAGATGGCCTTGACAACCGTTCTGTCTTTGGCTTCCTCATCGAGTATGCCTTCTTCCTCTTCGTGATGGTGGTGGGCCTCTTTGAGTTCTACCGCATGGCCGAGGCTAAAGGCCTTCGCCCAATGAAGGTGCTCGGATATGTCGCAGGCCTTGTGCTTTTTGGCATTCTGCTGGGTTTTATCCCCGTATATGAAGAACTTTTGTTGAGTACGGTTGTGTGTATGATTCTAGCCCCACTGCTTCCTGTCGTGGCGGTGCTGCTGGCGCTCTTCCGCAAGGAGGGCAATCCCTTTGCCGACCTCGGCGTCACCATCCTTGGCGTGCTCTATGTGGCCCTCCCTTTGATGCTGTTCGTTCTCTTGGGCGACAATTCGATTTTGGGTCAGGGGGTGATGATGATGGTTGTCGTCCTCATCTGGCTCAATGACGCCTTCGCCTACATGGGCGGTTCTCTTATTGGCAAGCACAAGCTTTGGCCCCGCCATTCTCCCGGCAAGACTTGGGAGGGCTGTGCCGTCGGACTGCTGTTCTCCATCCTTGCAGCCATATTTGTCGGCCCGTTGTTGGGTGGTGAGTTCTCGTGGTATGTCTGGCTGCTCATAGCCGTGTTCTGCAGCGTCATCGGCACGCTGGGCGACCTCGCCGAATCCATGTTCAAGCGCTCCTGTGGCGTCAAGGATTCCGGCACTATCATGCCCGGTCATGGCGGCATTCTCGACCGCTTCGACTCTATCTTGGCCGTTACCCCATTTCTATTAATCATTGCATTTATCGCACATTAATCCTATGAAATTTCACAAAGAAGGACGCAAACTCTGCCTCGTCGTACTGGCAATAGTCACCATCATATTCCTCACGATGCTCTAC
>JAKSMS010000059.1 GCA_024400415.1 Bacteroidales bacterium
GAAAAGGATGGAAGAGGATAGAAAAGGATGGATGAGGATAGGAAAGGATGGAAAAGGATAGAAAGGATAGAAAAGGATAGAAAAGGATAGAAAAGGATGGTCTTTTTGAAGACTAGTCCTTTTAAATCCTTTGCTATCCTTTAGAATCCTTTTCCTTTCCCTTTCCTTCTCCTTTTTCCTTTATCCTTTGAGGCGTGCTATTATCTGCTCTAGCTCTTGGATCTTTTGTTTGAGTTGGGCGTTTTCGGCTTCGAGGAGCTTGAGACGGGCGTCTTGCTCTTGGCGGTAGCCGGTGCGGGCGCGGTGCATGCGCTCTTTGATGCCTCCTTCTTCTACGAAGGTACGCTCTAATTTTTCCAGATAGCCGTTCATCAGGGCGTCTACCTGGCAGCATAGGGCGTAGCCGATATTGGCCATCTCTTCGTCATTCCATTTTGTGAAGTAAGGCTGGTAGTCTTCGAGGCGGTTGTGCTGGGAGGTGAACTGCTGCATGGCTGCATAGCGTGGATTACCTTTGCGCCAATGATTGAGGTGGCGGGAGACGAGGTAGTCTCGGTAGTCTTCGCGCAGTTCGTGGACGCTGGCGCGTGCCACGTTGAGGAGCTTGAGCTCCATTTCGGTGGAGGTGAGTCCGTCTTCGGAACCTTCGATGATATTCTGCTTTCCGCTGCGAGCCGCCTGCACCATCTGGTCTACGGTGCGGTCGCCGTATTCGGGGAGGAATCGGTCGCAGAAGCTGAAGGTGAGCTGGTAGAGGGCGTCGGCCTTCTGGTAGAAGAAGAGGTCTTTCCAGTTGGTGTGGCTGCGCAGTACCTTGTGGTCGTTAGGGTTGTTGTCCATGATGCTTTTGCTGGTTATGAAAAAGGAGCACTTTGTGGGTGCTCCTTTTATTATAGAGGGTTAAGATTCTCTGCTCTTATTTGTGGCGAGGACCGAAGCTGTCCATAGCGCAGCGGAATCCGATCCAAGCAGTGGACTTGTCCTCATCGTAGTAGCGGCGGGTGCCAGCCTGCATCCAGTAGGCGCGGTCTTTCCAGCTGCCGCCCTTCACTACGCGAACCTTGTTGCTGATGAGGGAGGAGGTGGTGAGGTTGTTGTTGCCTACGCGACGGTACATCTCGTTGGTGATGCTGTCCTGATCGGTGAAGCGGTTGCCTTCCTCAGCGTACTCGTCGTCGCCTTCAGCGGTTGGGTTCCAGTTGTCGGGGTTGATGCCAGAAGCGTAGTCGCCATCGAGGTAGTTTACGTTGTCGGCCTGGCGGTAGTTGCGGCGGTTCATGTCGTCGTCAACATTGCGGTATACGATAGATCCGGTGGTGTCGTTGATGAGTACCTCTTCGTCTTCGATGGTCACGGTGCGGTAGATGTTGCCACGGTAAGGATCCTGGTCGGAAGCGCCGAGTGGGTTAGCGTCCTTACGATATACGTCCATACACCATTCGCTTACGTTGCCTGCCATGTTGTAGAGGCCGTAGTCGTTGGGGAAGTACCATCTAACAGGAGCGGTGTAGTCCCAGCCGTCGTTGAGGTTGCCAGCCACGCCCATGGCGTCGCCGCGAGAGCGCTTGAAGTTGGCGAGGAACTGACCGTAGTATTTGCGGTTGGAGGAGCGAACGCTTGAGCCGGCCCAAGGATAGATCTTGTGCTCCACGATGCGCTCGTCGTAGGTGTTGCCGATAAGGCCGAGGGCTGCGAATTCCCATTCAGCCTCGGTAGGCAGGCGGTAGTAAGGCACGAGGATGCCGTCCTGCTTGCGTACCTGGCGGGACTCGCCGCCGGCAGCAGGGTCGAGGTTCTTGAGGCCCTCGCGGGTTTCGCCCTTATACATACCAGCCAGGTATACGTCGGTCTGGAAGGCCTGTGCGCCGTCGAGTTCGGCCTGGTCGAGAGGGAGGAGGCCCATATCGATAAGGATCTTCTCGTTGACGCGGTCGGTACGCCAGCGGCAGTACTCGTTGGCCTGACGCCAGGACACGCCTACTACAGGGTAGTCGTCGTATGCACGATCCTGGAAATAGTAGTCTACGAAGCTTTCGCGCCAAGCGAGCTTGTCGCGCCAAGCGTTGGTGTCGGGGTAGATGGCTGCCACGAGCTCAGGATACTCCTCGCCGAAGGCGCGCTGCATCCAATATACATACTCGCGGTAGGCGGTGTTGGTCACCTCGCACTCATCCAGGTAGAAGGATGATACGGTGACGGTGTGTGCCACGTTGTTCCACTGGTAGCGGCTGTCGTCGGCTACGCGGCCCATGGTGAAGGAACCGCCCTCGATGAATACGAGGCCTGGTGCGGTGCGCTGAGTAGGACCGTCGATGTTTTCGAATCCGCCCCATTTTGAATCGTTGTAATTCCAGCCAGTGGTGGCGGACTGACGCTTGCTGCAGCCTGCCAGCAGCATTACGGCTGCCATTACGATGCAAGATGTTTTGAAGATTTTCATATAATTGTACTTTTATATTTTATACTTATACGTGATTTTTCAGAAAAGGTTTCGTTCGCGCGTAATTCTTTTATTAGAAGGATGGGCAGCGGATGGCCTTAACCTTGTGGCGTGGGTCAGGTGCTGGGAGGAGGAATCCGAGGGTTACCTCGTGGGCGCCGCCTACGTTGTTGGCCAGCTTAGACACGGTGACGTCGTAGCTGTAGCCGATCTTGAGGTAGTCTTTCTGGAAGCCTACCATGAAGATGAAGGCGTCGGAGTTCTCGAAGCTCTGGCGATACCAGATGCCTACCAGGAAAGGATCCCAGTCGAGGTACATGCCGTAGTTGAGGGTGTGGAATCCGCCTACGCTGGCAGTGTCGGCGGCGTCGATGCCGAACTGATACTGATAGATCAGGTTAGGGGAGAGCACTGGGGTGCCGAGGCCGATGGACGACCAGCGGCGACGGTCGGCAGAAACGTTGATGAGTCCGCCGGCATTGGCGGTGAGCTTCATAGGCACGATGCTCTCGCCATAGAAGCCCTGGTTGGGCTGGGTGAGGTGAGAGGCGGCCACGCCTGCATACCAGCGCGAACCATAAGCCATGAGTCCGGCTGCAAAGTCGGCGTACCACTTGCTCTGGTCCTCAGGTGCCTGGGCAGAAGTATTGTGGATGAAACCGCTCGTAGGGTCGATCTGATCCGGGAAGCGGAGAAATTCGTTCCAAGAGATGTTGGTGTTGTTGATAGAGGCCTCGAGACCGGCGTTGACGTAGAACTCCTCGGTGAGCTTGAAGCGGAAGGAGTACATAGCGCCCAGCATGTTGGACTTGAGGGCGCCGTGGTCGCCTTGGCGATCGGTCATCACGATGAAGCCGAGACCGCCGTGGAGGTCTGGAAAATACTGGTCGTAGGATGCAGACACAGTGGTGAAAGCACTAACGAGCTCAGGCCATTGGCTGCGGTAGGAAAGAGAGATTCTTGGTGCTACCTTGGAACCGGCCATTGCTGGGTTGAGATAGAGAGGGTTGGCGTAGAACTGTGAGAAGTTGACGTCCTGGGCCCATACGGAGGTGGTGCCCATCATCAGGAGTGCCAAAACCAGCGATATTTTTTTGAGTTTTTTCATCATTGCGTGAATGTATATATACACCAAAATTTGAATGGCAATATTACGATTTTTTTTGCAATTATCAGCGCTTTCTTTAAAAATAAATTCTATTGTTTTGAAAATGAGGTGATTTTTTTTTGCTCTTAGGCCATTTGCTTCGTGTAAAATGCCCACCTGGGAACTCGTTTTTCACGTTTTTTGCCTGTTAGCCGCTATTCGTTGCGAGATGTTTTGTGTTGCTTTTTGAGTGGTTCCGCAAGGCCCAAAGAAGCCGCATGCGGCGGGCTGCTGAAATTGTTCAATCTGTGAATTTGCAGAACCTGCCATAATTGCCTTGTCTGCCCGTTAGTTGGAAGAATCTAGGGGGACCCCACCTGAATATTATTTGGCGCATATGTGCTATATTTGTGCTATATATGTGCTATATATGTCCTATTTCTATAGAATAGCAGAAATATAGCACATATATAGCACAAATATAGCACATATGAACCAGATTAGACTCATCTATAGTTCATTAACAATTATGTTTTATCCAATTAAGTTGTCCAATAAGTTTTTTATCGTGTTAGGATTTAAACTTTGGGGATGGGACAATATTTTGGCCGATTCTGCGTTTGTTACAGCGTATGAAAACGCTGTACACTACCCAAAGAATGCTTCTGAAGCTGTGCCTGGGCATGGCTCTTGTCCTGATATTGCCATCTCGTGGCCTTTATGCCCAGTCGGCGGGCACCCATTCGTGCCTTACTACGGGGAAATGGCTGAAGCTGACTATCCCTCAAACGGGAGTCTATCGTGTTGATGCTATGGATGTTGCTCAGATATCGGGTTGTTCGATAGATGCTGTTGCCCTTTATGGTTTGGAGGGCGGCCAGCTGCCGATGGCCAACAGCCGAGTGTCGACCAATGAGATGCAGCAGCTGCCCATCGTGGTGAAGGACGCGAACGGCAACGGCCTATTTGACGGCAGCGACTACCTGCTGTTCTACGCCGAAGGGGCCAGCGTGTGGCGCTATGATGCAGCGGTTGGGTTTGTGGAACATGCTGGCAACGCCTATTCTAACTACAACTACTGCTTCCTGACGGCCAATGCGCAGCAGCAAGGCCTGAGAATGACCCAGCAGCAGTCGCTGCCGACGGCCTCTGAAGTGTCTTCGTATACTGCTGTAGGCGTGGTAGATAACGATGAGACCAATGTGGATCATACCGGCCAGATATGGGTTGGAGAGCGTTTCAATTCTACTACCCGCACGCGCACGATCACGGTGGCTATGCCTCAACTGGTGTCGGGCTCTAGAATGAAGGTGAAAGGTGCTTTTGCCGGCACTATACAGGGCAATTCCTCTTTCGCTGTGCGCTGCGGAAGCGAGCAGGACGAGGTGGTGCTCACGAGCGTGAACCCCTATGTGGGCAAACTGATGGAGTTTGGCGTTAGCGGTTCTGGCAATCAGGATTTTACGCTTACCTTCTCGCCTCGTACGAATGTAGACGCAGGCTATCTGGACTATCTTCAGGTCAACGCCAAGGCTCAGCTGAGAATGTCGGGCAAGATGCTGGATATGTGGAGCTTGGATGGAACCGGACTAAGGCGCTATCCCATAGCGGGCAGCACTCAGGATATGATGGTGTGGGACGTGACGGCGCCCGTTGTGCCCTTTGCGATGCGATGCGACAACGGCACCTTTGCCGACTCCCTGTCAGGCGTGCGCCACTATGTTGCCTTCAATATGCAGAATGTGCTGAGAGTAAGTGAAATACAGTCTATCGAGAACCAGGACCTCCGAGGCGGGAGTAATCCAGAAATGGTGATAGTGACCCATCCCAACTATCTCGACCAAGCCGAAAGGCTGGCGTTTATCCATCGCCTGGTGGACGGCATGGAGGTGATGGTGGCAACGACCACGCAGGTGTATAACGAATTTTCCTCGGGGCGCACCGACCCTATGGCCATACGAAAGATGATGCGCTATTTTTGGAATCGCGGGCAGTCCGACCCCGTTGCCAAGAAGACGAAGCACCTGCTACTGATGGGCCGCGGCACCTACGACAACCGGAACCTGATGGGCAACAACAAGGGCTGCGTGGCCACCTATCAGTCGCCCGTGTCTTTCGGCGATGAGGCGGCTTCGTACTGTAGCGATATGGTGTTGGGCTACCTGCATGATAATGAGTCGGATGGACTGTCGGGCACGATGGATATTTCGGTGGGCAGGCTGCCAGCCTCAACCAATCAGGAGGCCGCTCACTTGGTGGACAAGATAGAGCGCTATATCTATAGAGAAGACCTGCTGTCGGGCAACGGACGCGGCGACTGGCGTACCTATGTGGCGCTGCTGGCCGACGATGCCGACCCCTCGAGCATCTGGGATACCGCCTTTGCCTCTTCATCAGAATATACTGCCACTAGGATACAGGCCACTTATCCCTTTATTAATGTGGACAAGATCTATGCCGACTCCTATGTGCAGCAGTCGGGAGCTGTAGGCTCGTTCTACCCAGACGCCACCAATGCCGTGCGCAAGCGCATGAACTACGGCACGTTGATACTCAACTACGTAGGGCACGGCTCCTCGCAGTATATCGGCACGGAGCGCTATATGGAGATGTCGGATATCGACGCCTTTACCAATCAAGACCGACTGGCATTCTTTGTGGGAAGTACCTGCAGCTATGGCAGATACGACAATCCCGAGGTGACCTCGGGTGCCGAGGCCCTGCTGCTGGCCGACAATGCCGGCATAGGCGCCATAGCCGCTTCGCGACCCATCTCGCATCATAGGCTGTTCAATACCAAGCTGAACCTCAACCTGCTGAATCCTGAGAATACTGTTGGAGATGCATTGCGCCTAGCGCAGAACGACTTCCATCAGTCGCTCAGCATAGCCCTCTTTGGCGATCCGGCATTGAGGCTCTCCATTCCTCAAAAGGAGGTTGTGGTGACCCGCATTAATGGTGTGGATGTATCTGATAGCAAGGTGGATACCGCTATGGTGCTATCGGAGGTGACCATCGAGGGCGAGATACGCAACAAGGACGGCCGCAGAGCCGAGGGATTTAATGGAACGATTTATCCGATAGTATTTGATCGCGTGCAGAAGGCCCAGACCCTTGCCAACGACAACGACTCCTCGAACGTGAGCTTTTCGCAGCAAAAAGCCGTGCTCTACAAGGGTAGAGACACCGTGGTGGACGGCCGCTGGAGCTATACTTTCATGGTGCCCAGAGATGTGGCCTACGACTATGATTTCGGCCGTCTAAGCCACTATGCATCAAGCGGAAGCGTAGATGCCGCCGGCAGCTATCGCAACATCGTGTTTGGCGGCTTCAACGAAGATGCCGACTTGAAAGAGACTCGTCCGGAGATTGCCCTCTACATAGGCGATTCCAACTTCGTGGATGGCGGCTTAGTGGGTCCTCATCCCAACCTCTATGCCGTACTACAAGACGAGATAGGCATCAATGCCTTTGGCAGCGGTTTGGGGCATGATATTACCGCCATTGTGGACGGCAATCCCAATGGCATTATCAACCTGAATGATTTCTACGAGACCGATTTCTACGATGCCCACAAAGGCTATGTGAACTATGCGCTGGGCAAGCTCGCTTCAGGTGAACATACCCTGACGCTCAAGGCTTGGAATATCTTCAACTACTCTAATAGTGCCACGATCCGTTTCCGCGTGCAAGGCGGCGACACGGCCGAGATAGGCCGATTCTATGCCATGCCCAATCCTGCGGTGGAGGAGGCACTGCTGCATGCCGAATTCAATCTGGGAAGCACCATAGATCGTGCCCATATAGATATCTATGACTCTTATGGACAGCTGATCAGAAGCTACGATCCAGAGGTGGCTGTCGGGAGCTATGTGGTAGGTCCGGTGAAATGGCATCTGGACGACCAGAACGGCCGTCGTGTGAACCGAGGCATCTACCTGGCCCGCATGCTGGTGACTACCAAGGCAGGCGAAAAACTGGTGAAGAGTACCAAGATAGTGGTGCTGTAGGGGGAGAGGAATGGTTGAAGTGGTGAAGTTGAAAATAGGAAGTAGAAAATAGGAAGTAGAAAATAGGAAGTAGAAAGTAGAAAGTAGCGGAGCAATGGACTACGGAACCTTGATCCTTGACCCTTGAACTTTGAACCTTGCTCCTTGAACCTTGAACCTTGAACTTTGATCCTTGACCCTTGAACGATTCTAAACGGAGAGTCAGAAAACTCGTTTTCTAGACCGGAGTGATGAATCGTCATGAGGCGAAGCCGAGTAACCTTGATCCTTGAACGTCTTTTTATTTCACCAAAAAAAGGAGTGCCGATGGGCACTCCTTTCTTATGATGGGGCTGTTAGAGTCGGATTAGAACTCCATGGTTCCAAGCATCTTGTCAGCCTCAGGACCGTTAGCCTCAACAGACATAGGGTATTTGGTCTTAAGGGTGTTGAGTACTTCCTGAGCCTTTTCGTTCTCGTTGAGGTTGGAATAGGTAAGGGCCAGCTTGTAGAGAGCAGTAGGAGCGATGATGTCCTCGCTTTCGGTCTTGGTGGCCTTCTCGTAGTAGCTGGCAGCCTTCTGGAAGTTGCCGAGCTCAGCGTAAGCATCGCCGAGGAGCATGATTACCTGGTACTGGGTGAAGGCGTCATGTCCTTTGTAGGACTCGAGGCGATCGATAGCAGCCTGGTAGTTGCCGAGGTTGAGTTCGCAGATGCCTGCGCAATACTTGGCGAGGTTGCCATAAGGGGTGTGGCCGTACTCGTCGATGATAGCGTTGAATCCCATGTCGCCGTTAGCGCCGTTGAGGGCCTCCTGGTACTGTCCGTTCATGAACAGGTCGTAAGCAACGAAACCTTGCTCGGTGGCCTCTACTGCGCGAGGCTCAGAGATGAACTTCTTATAGCCAAAAATGCCAAGAATAACTACAATAACTGCAATAATAGCGATGTAGATTACTTTTTCGTACTTTTTGAAAAACTGTAAAGCATTGGTGGTAACTTCGCCAGTCTCAATGTTTTTCTCTTCGTTTATTTCTTTCATGCCTATAGTGATTATGTTTACTTTTTGAGTTTGCAAAATTAGTGATTTTTTTCGTTATAGAGCAAAAAAAAATAAAAAAAAGTAAAAAAATTTGCAAAATGAGAGTTTTTTATATATTTTTGCATTTTGAAAATATAGAATAAAACTGCTATGGATACTAGCATAGAATATCTGGGTTTGAAGCTTGCAAGTCCTATTATTGCAGGCAGTTGCGTGCTGAATGACAGCCTTGACTTCCTCAAGAGGATGGAGGATGCCGGCGTGGGTGCTGTGGTGCTAAAACCCATTTTTGAGGAGCAAATTATCTTTGATATAAAGAAAAATACCCATATTGTAGCCCCTGTAGAGAACTATGGCGACAGCTATAAATATGTGGCTGAGCATACTGAGGATCGGGCCTTGGAGCAGCATTTTGAGTTTATCGAGAAGGCTCATGAGGTGTTGGGCGTGCCACTGGTGGCCAGCATCAACTGCTACTCGCATGAGAACTGGATCAACTATGCCCAGAAATTCATCGATGCCGGCTGCAGCGCTATTGAGCTGAACATAGATATACTGCCTTACGAGACGTCGCTCAGCTGCGATGATGTGGACCGTATCTTTGGCGACATTATCCGCACGATGAGGAAGATCACCGTGGCGCCTCTGGCCATCAAGGTGGGCCGCAACTTTACTGATATGGCCAAGTTTATGCAGCTGCTCTCTTGGATGGGCGTACAGGGAGTGACGATGTTCAACAATCCTGCCAATTTCGATATCGATATCGACAAGGAGGAGGTGCAGAAGGCGTCGTCGCTAACGCCAGAATCGGATCTCTATGAGGTGTTGCGCTGGCTGTCCATACTGAAAAATAAGATGCGTTGCGACATTAGTGCTGCTACCGGAGTGTATACCGGCGAGGACCTGGTGAAGGTGCTGCTGGCAGGAGCCGGCTCGGCGCAGGTGGTGTCAACCCTTTATAAGAATGGCCCTGACCAGATAAAGGTGATGAACGACTATCTGAAGGACTGGATGCAGCGCAAGGGCTATGAGAAGATTGGTGACTTCAGAGGCAAGCTGTCGATGAAGGAGAGCGAATCCGCCTCGATGACCTTGAGAACCTCGTATATGAAAGAGATGATGGAAAAGTAGTCCGTCGATCAAACCAAGCAAAGACATTTCACACATACACTTAAACATACTATTATGGAAAATCAAGAAGAGAAAATTCAGAGCTTCTTCCGTTTTGAGGACCTTCGTATCTACGGCAAGGCTGTAGACTATGCCACTTGGCTTGCAAACGCACTAGAGGCACCTCGTAATGAGTCGGAAAAGACCATGGTGTCGTCGTTTATGCACTCAGCATTCGACATCTCGCTGAACATTGCAGAGGGGTCGTCGCGCGCAAAGGTGAACTTTGAGCACTACCTGAAGATCTCGAAGACTGCTATTCGTGAATGCGTGGTGTATACCACTATGGCTAAAAACTGCGGGCTTTTGTCGATGGAGCAGTGCGAGACCTCGCGAGAACTGCTGATGGAGATGACCCGCATGATTGGAGCCCTCATCATTTCGGTGCAGCGCAGCCTGCATCAGAGAGAGGATGCCGACGAGGCCCAGCCTAGCGAGTTCGTGTCGGAGTTCTGATCGATGCATCCATAAGGGATTGCAGAAATATCTATCTTGGATGTCTGGGAAACTAGACCTCCAAGATTGTTGTTGCATATATTGAACGCTATTCTATAATATATAATGTACCCCAAACTAGACAAACTAAGATATACTGAAACGGGCAATTTCTTTGTTATTGCAGGACCTTGTGTTGTTGAAGATACCGAGAGTCCGCTGCGGATTGCCGAGCATCTGGTGCAAATTGCCGACAAATATCAGATTCCTTTTGCCTTCAAGGCCTCGTATCGCAAGGCCAACAGGTCTAGCCTTCACTCCTTCTCGGGCATCGGAGACCAGGAGGGACTTGAAGTGCTGAGAAGGATTAAAGAGCGCTTTGATGTGCCTATTGTTACCGACATCCATGCCGAAGAGGAGGCTGCACAGGCCGCCGAGGTGGCCGATGTGC
>JAKSMS010000006.1 GCA_024400415.1 Bacteroidales bacterium
AAAATCATGTCGGGTTGTACGCTTCATAATCGAATAATGTTGTTAGTTGTTAGCGACTATTGATGGTTCGGCCATGTCTTCTCCAATATCGCTTGATAGCGCCTACGACCTTGTAGTCGTAGTTGTTGGCACTAAACTTGAACACCTCCCCCGAACGGGTGGTAATAGTGACAATACGCCATTCATAATCGACCGATTTGATATCCTTCCAAGCAAGTTCCACCTCGAGGTCGCCATGAGGATAGGCATGCTTGAATTCCCAAAGGACTTTTTCTACAAATGTAGGATCCTGCAAAGGCCTCCACGCCCCTACTACTAACAGTTTTTCCTTGTCCACAACCACACGGTCAGAAAGATCACGCAGGGATGATATGATACAATATACAAAAAAAGCAATAAGCGCAATAACCTTTAGGAGGGCAGGAAAATCCTCAGACACATTAAAATCCCCCAAAAACAAGAGGTAGAGAATGGCCAAAACCAGCACGCCGAAGAATACTACAATAAAGACAATGCCTCCCGTGGGTCGGAAAGTAATCGTCTGGTTGCATTTGCGGTTAGACTTGGCAAACTTCTTCTCGGCCCTATCAACAAAAAGATCCACCAAAGACTCTACTAAAGGTGACGACATAGGCTATAATCCTAACTGTTTGGCATAAGCGCCCAGATGGTTGCGCTGGAGTGCCTGTCGGATCTCGTTACGCAGCTCGGGCTTGTAGAAGAAGAACATATTGCGCTGGTCCTGCTTGTCGCGCGGATTGCGGGCCACAAAGATTGGTTCCATCGTCTCGGGGTTGATGCCGGTATAGTAGGCCTCAGTGGCGAGGGTCATGGGGGTCGGGGTGAAATCCTGTATCTGCTCCAACCGATAGCCCATCTTCTTCATCTTGACGGCAAGGTCGGCCATATCCTCTAGGCGGCAGCCGGGATGGGAGCTGATGAAATAAGGGATGAGCTGATAGCGGAGTCCGTTCTCGCGGCAGATGCCGTCGAAGCGGCGCTTCACCTCCTGGAAGAGCTCATATTTGGGCTTGCGCATCACCTTGAGCACATGCTCCGAAGTATGCTCCGGAGCCACCTTCAATCGACCGCTGACGTGGTTGACCACCACCTCACGGAAATAGTCCCAGCCGTGGTTCTGCTCGGTGAAGAGGTCGCAACGGATGCCGCTGCCGATATAGACATGCTTGATGCCGGGAATCTGCGACACCTTGCGATAGAGCGAGATGATGTGCTGGTGGTCGGACTGGAGGTTCTTGCACATATTGGGCTGGATGCAGCTGTAGCGGACGCACTTGCGGCAGAGGTCCTGATTCTTGCCCCGCATGCGCCACATATTGGCCGAAGGGCCGCCCACATCGCTGATGACGCCGTGGAAGTCGGGCTGCTGGGCAATCCAACGCGCCTCTTTGAGGATGGACTCCTCGCTGCGGGAAGCGATCTGCTTGCCCTGATGGGCGGAGATGGTGCAGAAGGCGCAGCCGCCGAAGCAGCCTCGGTGGGTGTTGACGGAATTGCGGATCATCTCGAAGGCAGGGATAGCGCCGCGCTTCTTGTATTTCGGATGAGGCTGACGGAGATAGGGCAGCTCGAAAGTGGCGTCCATCTCAGCCTCGGTAAAGGGCATGTCGGGGGGATTGACTACGATGTAGGTGTCGCCATGCTGCTGCACGAGGGTGGCAGCCTCGATGCGGTTGGATTCGGCCTCGATGATATGGTAGTTCTCAGCCTCGCACCGCTTGGACTGCTGGCACTCTTTGAAGGAATGCAGCATCTTCAAATCCTCCACATTCTTGAGGTGGTCGATAGTCTTGGCGCGGTAGGCCACTTGGGGGAGCGCATAGAGGTCCTCCACCCTACCCCCGCCGGCCAGGCAGTCGGCCATCTGGACCATAAGTTTCTCGCCCATGCCGTAGATGAGGAGGTCGGCAGGCGAATCCATCAGGAACGAGGGCTTGAGCACATCGTCCCAATAGTCGTAGTGGGCCAGTCGGCGCATAGAGGCCTCGATACCGCCCACGATGACGGGCACGTCGGGATAGATATCCTTGAGGATGCGGGTATAGACGTAGGCAGCCCTATCGGGACGGAAACCGGCCTGGCCGCCGGGAGTGTAGGCGTCGTCGTGACGGAGACGCTTGGCGGCGGTGTAGTGATTGACCATGCTGTCCATGCAGCCGGAGGTGACGCCGAAGAACAGGCGTGGGGCGCCGAACTTGCGGAAATCGCGCAGGTCGTCGCGCCAGTTGGGCTGAGGGATGATGGCCACGCGATAGCCGGCAGCCTCGAGGGAACGGCCGATAACAGCAGTGCCGAAGGAGGGATGGTCTATATAGGCGTCGCCGCTGACCATGACGATATCGACATAGTCCCAGCCAAGCCGCTTGACCTCATCGAGAGTGATAGGAAGGAAATGCAAAGATGATTTAGGATTTAGGATTTAAGACTTATGATTTTGTAATAAAAAGGAATAAGGAACGCATCCGTTCCTTATTCCTATTATCGAGTGATATTAGTCTTCGATAGCTGCGATGCCTGGAAGGGTCTTGCCCTCGAGGTACTCGAGCATGGCGCCGCCGCCGGTGGACACATAGTCCATCTGGTCGGCAAGGCCGAGCTGGGTAACAGCGGCAACAGAGTCGCCACCACCTACAGCGGCATAAGCGCCGAGCTTGCAGGCGAGAACGGCAGAAGCAGCGATAACGTTGGTGCCCTTAGCGAACTTAGGCAGCTCGAATACGCCAGCAGGGCCGTTCCAAAGGATGGTCTTGGACTCCATGATGATCTCGCGGATCTCCTTGATGGACTCTGGACCGATATCCATTGACTCCCAACCATCAGGAACCTGGCCGGCAGGAACGATCTTGGTGCGGGCGCTGTTGTCGAAACGGTCGCCTACCACGCTGTCGACAGGGAGGTAGTACTTCACGCCCTTCTCGTCCATCTTCTTAAGGAGGTCGAGGGCCATATCCATCTTGTCGTCTTCGCAGATCGACTTGCCGATATTGCCGCCCTGGGCCTTGGTGAAGGTGTAGCGCATACCGCCGATGATGATCATATTGTCAACCTTGTCGAGGAGGTTCTCGAGGATGCCGATCTTAGAGGAGATCTTGCTGCCGCCGATGATAGCGGTGAAAGGATGCTCGGCATTCAGCATGAGCTTCTTGAGGTTGGTAACCTCGTGCTCCATCAGGTGGCCGAAGAATTTGTCGTTGGGGAAGAACTTAGCAAGGGTGGCGGTGCTAACGTGCTCGCGGTGGCAGGCGCCGAAGGCATCGTTGACATAGCAGTCGCCCAGGCGGGCCAGACGCTCAGCAAGAGCCTCATCGCCCTTAGTCTCGCCAGGATAGAAGCGGATATTGTCCATCAGGAACACCTCGCCAGGCTTGAGGTCGCGAGCGAGATCCTCAACGGTGCTGTCTTCACCGAGCAGACGCTGGGTGAACTTAACAGGACGGCCGAGGCACTCAGAGAGGTACTGAACGATATGGCAAAGAGAGTACTCATACTCGAAGCCCCCCTTCTTAGGACGGCCGAAATGGGCCAGAAGGATAACGGCTGCGCCATCATTGAGCAGCTTGTTTATCGTAGGGAGAGACTCGCGGATACGGGTATCGTCGGTGATCTCCTTGTTCTCATCCAATGGCACATTGAAGTCTACGCGGAGCAGGACCTTACGACCTTTGAAGTTAACGTCTTTAATGCTTTTCATGTTTTTGTGTGTTGTGTTATTATAAATTATTTATTTTCAATATTAAGCCTCCTCGTGCTCAGGCTCGGCAACAGCCATGCCTATATAGAGCGCGGTGAGGGTGGTGAATACGAATGCCTGGATGTAGGACACCAGACAGTCGAGAGCTCCCATGAATATCTGGAAGAAGATAGAGAATGGGGTTGCCACAACGCCAACAGTGGTGCCGAGAGTATCGGTGAGGATGAAGATGATGCAGACGAAGCCGAGGCTGATGACGTGGCCTGCAGTCATGTTGGCGAACAGACGTATCATGAGCACGATAGGCTTGGTGAACATACCCACCACCTCAACGAGAGGCATAAGAGGGAAAGCCTTAAGCCACCAAGGCACACCTGGGGTGTTGAAAATATCTTTCCAGTAATGCTTGTTGCCACTGAAGTTGGTGATGAAGAAGGTGATCAGCGCCAGGGTGGCAGTAACGGCGATATTGCCGGTGATGTTGGCACCTGCAGGGAAGAATGGGATGAGGCCAAGCAGGTTGCACAAGAAGATGAAGAAGAAGAGTGTGAGCAGATAAGGCAGGTAGCGCTCGTACTTCTTTTCGCCAATCATAGGAATGGCGATTTCGTCGCGAACGAATACAACCAGCATCTCCACCAGCGACTGAACGCCCTTGGGAGCATTGACGCCGCGCTTCTTATAGCCGCGCTTGGCGGTGAACAACAATACTAGCAGAAGAACGACAGCAATCAGGATGCCGGCAGCAGTCTTGGTGATAGAGAAATCGTAAGGAACCACACCGGTAGGGGCGCCGAACGCATCTACACAGATGATTTCCTCTTTCTGCCCCTCGCCGCCCACGAGCTTATAGCCTCTGTAAACGGCATGACCGTGTTCGAAACGACTGGACATAAAGATATCCCAATGACCGTCGTTGAGCAGGATTACAGGAAGGGGAATAGCGATAGAATGCATCACGCTATCGGACGAATAATAGTCCAAGATATGCCAGCTATGTGCATCGGCAACGTGTCCTATGATGATAGAACCGGCATCGAGTTTCTTATTCTCTTCTGCAGGTTCGGCCTCGTTGGCCCACATAGGAGCCATAGAGAAGATCATAAGCAGCGCTACTAGTAGTTTTTTCATATTCATTGTGTCTTTTTTTCGGATTTTGAGTAAAGTGTGTGTGTTGTTATTCGGTCAGTCTTCCTCCAAGCTGAAGATATCGGTTTGGAGTGCATCAAAAAGACCCAGCTGATTCTGAGGCATGCCCTTTGCGAGCTGGTCCTCATAATCCCTCAGACCTGACTTCATAAGCCGCTTTAAAGCCATGCCTTTAGTCAGGCCGTTAGCTTTGGCATAAAGCTGAAGGAGACCAGTCTCCCTCTCATTGAGGGAGATGCTGATCTTTTTCAGTTTCTTATGTGGCGTCTTGATTGGCATGTAGATTACATGATTGACTGTTCAACAAAGAACTTATCCACCTTGGCCACCAGGTCGGGATTGTTGACTGGCAGTTTAGAAGCCATCCTTCGCAGCTCCTGCATCACCATCACGGGCTCGCGCATGCTGCTGCGAGCGCCTTCGGCCTTCTTGCCCATGAAATGGTTCAAGTAAACTATTTCAGATGAGTAGTAGTCGAAGATGTCGTTCCACATCTCGAGACCCTTTTCTGGGCCATAAAGAGTGTAGCATACTGGCACAATATAGAGTGCGCTCACGCGATGTGGGAAATTCTTTGAAGGGAAGTTCTCCTCCAAGATCTCGATAATCTTGCTAGCACGTACAGAGTCGCCGCGGACAATAAGGTCGTCGGCAAGGCCGGTCATTACCTGACGCTGAACCTCACCCATATTGAGCGAGATTGGGTCGACGTAGATATCGGCACTGAGGTTGCCCCACTTGAGAGGCTCGCCATCAACACCATTGATGAAGAAGTCGGCACTTCGGTCGGAGAAGCGTTTCTGAACGCGAGCGCCCTCTTCACTACGATAGAATGGCACGAATGGGGTGAGCTTGTAGTTCATACCGTCCTGGATGCAGTAGCCCTGCTCGATGAGAGGATATACATCCTTGATATAGGTTGGGCTCATGATGTTGATATCGCGACGGAAATGGTTGGTGCCGAGGATATCAAGAATCATCAGTTCATGACGGAGCAGCGCCTGGTTGCGCTTAGTGATCTCGAAGCGAAGCTCATTAGGCACGTAAGCGCTATCGGCTGGGGTAATCACGCCCAGGTCGATGAGTTCCTGCTTGTTGACAGAGATCTTGAAACGCTTAGTAGGCAGAATGAGATACTTCTGGCCGTTGTGTTCCTGAACGAAGCGATCCTGATGGTCGCGTACCATCTTCAGCACATCCTCAACCTCGAGGAACTGGTTGGAATTGTCCTGAATATAGGCCACGTCCCTACCCAGAGCATAGAACTCTTTAGGCAAGGTGAATGGAAGCGCATCAGAATCATACAGCTTATTATAAAGCTGTTCTACATACCAATGCATGCCGCTGAGGGTGTAGTTGAGGATACGCACGTCGGTACGGAAACCTTCTACCTCCTGGGCGTACCAAAGTGGAAAGGTATCGTTGTCGCCAAAGGTGATGAGCACACCATTCTTGTTAACCGAAGCGAGGTAGTTCTTGGCGAAGTCGCGAGCGGCATATTTCTCAGAGCGGTCGTGGTCGTCCCAGTTTTCGGCAGCAAGCAGACAAGGCACGCATACCATGGAAACCACAAATACCGCAGGCATGACAAACTTATAGAACTTCTCATTCTTGAGCAGTTTGGTGATCCACTCGGAGAGGGCCATAACGCCCAAACCGATCCAGATACAGAAGAAGCAGAACGAACCTACGAAGGCGTAGTCACGCTCGCGAGGCTGGCGAGGAGGCATGTTCAGATATACTGCGATAGCCAGACCAGTCATCACAAACATGATGAGCACGATGAAGGCATCCTTGCGGTGCTTCTTGACGTGATAGCACAATCCGATGAGACCGAGGATGAGAGGCAGCATGTAGTATTTGTTGCGGCCTTTGTTGTTCTGCATATGCTCTGGCATGTTGCTCTGTGGGCCGAGACGCATCTCGTCCAAGAAATTGATACCGGTAATCCAGTTGCCGTTCAGGTAGTCGCGAGTGCCGTCAGGGTTGAAGTAGTGGCCCTGAATATCGTTCTGGCGGCCAGAGAAATTCCACATAAAGTAGCGCCAATACATCCACTCGAGCTGATAGCCGTTGAGATACTTGATGTTCTGCGCCATGCTTGGCTTCTGACCATTCTGCACAGGACCAGCCCAATACTGATAATAGCGAGGATGACCTCTCTGGGCATCGTTGCTATACATGCGAGGGAGCAGGCCGCAGTGCTGCTTGTTGTAGATATACTCTTGAGCATGAGCAGCCTCGATATAGGCGTCGCGGCCGTCAGCGTCGGTGCCGCGAACATACTTGGTGTAGCCCTCTTTTACGTCGACAGGGTCGCCTGCAGTGTAGTACTGACCATAGAGCAGAGGGGTGTCGCCATACTGCTCACGACCCAGATAAGCACGCATTGCTACGGCATCCTTAGGAGCATTCTCGTTGAGAGGAGTGTTGGTGTTGGCGCGGATAATCAGCATAAAGAATGTTGAATAGCCGATCACCAGCATTACAAATCCAAGGATGGAGGCGCTAAGTACGGGCTTTGACTTCTTCTGTGCATAGAGAAGGCCCAGCACAACAGCAGCAATAATCAATGCAAAGAACACGATGGTGCCGCTGTTGAATGGCAGATGGAGGCTGTTCACAAAGAATACGTCGAAGGCGCTGGCCACATTCACGATGCCAGGGATTACGCCCCAGAGGATGAATGCCAGCAGAACGAGCGAAATAATACCGCTGATGATGAATCCCTTGGTGGTGGTCTTTTCCCACTTCTTGAAGTATACTACGTAAACGATGGCTGGGAGGGTAAGGAGGTTCAGCAAGTGAACGCCGATAGCCACACCGACCAGAAGGCTGATAAGCACCAGCCAACGCAGCGAGCGAGGATCGTCGGCCTGCTCTTCCCACTTGAGGATAGCCCAGAATACCAGACTGGTAAAGAGGCTAGACATGGCATAAACCTCGCCTTCAACGGCCGAGAACCAGAAAGTATCGGTGAAGGTATAGGCGAGTGCGCCTACAACACCGGCAGCGAAAACGCCCCAAGTGCGAGGATTCTTCACATCCGGATTCTTAGGATCTGGCAGCAGGTGCTTACCCAGAAGGGTGATGCCCCAGAAGAGGAACAGGATGGTGAGTCCGCTACATACGGCCGACATTACGTTCACGGCGTGGGCTGCGGTCATTGGGTCGGAGAACATAGAGAACAGACGTCCGATAAGTTGGAAGGTAGGTGCTCCAGGAGGGTGACCCACTTCGAGTTTGAATGCGGTAGAGATGTACTCACCACAATCCCACCAGCTGGCGGTGGCTTCAGCAGTCAGAATATACACCGTGCAGGCGATGATGCACACCACCCATCCGATGATATTATTGACCAAGTGATACTTTTTCATTGAGTTTATAAATTTATAGGTTATTCAATATATAATATAGATTACGCCAACGATTTATTTCCAAGCCTCGTCTCTCAGGATGGGCATGGTCATGCAGCGGGCTCCGCCGCCGCCGCGTGGCAGCTCGCAGGCCTTGAAGGCAGCCACGAACTTCTCGTATTGGTTCATGTCTATCTTGCCACTAACGATATCTTCGGCAGGCAGCACGGCAAAGCCGGCCTTGTCTAATGCCTCGATGGTGTGGCTGTTGCGATGATAGCCGATAATCTTGCCAGGAGCCATGCAGAAGAAGTTGCTTCCGCTGTGCCACTGCTCGCGCTGCTGGTTCCATGGATCAGAGCCGCCGCAGAATACAGGCTCAAGGTCGATTCCGGTAGACTTCAGGCCGTCGAGAATGTTGTCATACTCGCGATAAGACATCTTACCGTTATCAATCTCTATCATCGTGGTATGCTTGCCGGCGAAGATACCGGTCTTGCGCAGCATAGGCTCGTAGATCATGCACTGGCGGTGGCTCAAGAAGGTGAACACCATATCCAGATGGATGAATGACTCAGGCTCGTGAGGCAGTTCTTGATAGAGGATCTGGAACTTGCCCTTCTCGGCAGCAAACTTCTTAGCAAGAAACTCGATACCGTGCTTGTTGGTACGTATGCCGTTGCCTACGCAAAGAAGGTCGTGGCGGGCTATCTGCACATCGCCGCCCTCGGTGCGGGCCTCGGGGTCGTTGGCTTCGGCGTTGAAGGTCTCGCAGCCGAAATAGTTCTCGAAGATGGTCTTGTAGATGAGGATCTCTCTGCGGCGAACCTCGAAACTCATCGAATTGATCAGCACGCGGTCGTAAACCGTAGAGGAGGCGTCGCGAGTAAAGAAGAGGTTGTAGAGGGGCTTCAGTATGTATCGTTCAGCCTCGTAGCGCTCGGGGTCTTTGCCCTTGCGGTACTCAAAGCCCTCAATCAGCACGTCGGCCAGCTGCTTTGCCTCCATGGCCATCAATTCATCAGCCAGGAAGTCGCAGCCGTCGATGCGGCAGCTTTCTTTCACCATGAAGGCCTTGACCTGATCATCGGCCAAAACTTCAGCCAGAAGGTCCTTCACGTAGTATACCTGTGTGAACTTCTCAAATACGCCGCAAAAGTTGGCATATTCCTGGTCCACGATGTTCTTGTTAAGGATGTCGCTATAAAGCGCATGGGCGGCGTTCTCTGGGGTCATTCTTTCGATTTCAACGCCGGGACGATGAAGCAGTACTCCACGCAGTCTTCCTATCTCAGAAGTTACGTTAACATTCACTTTTTTTGCATCTGGTGCAAGTATCATAATATCGCTTTTAATTAAACAAACAACTGCTCTCCGCTGAAACACAGCGAATTTGCCCAATATGGACATAATGAGCATCATTGCAAATATACAAAAAAAATCCCAATTGCTTGAGATTTTTTATATTTTTATTAACAAAATGGCTTTTTTGAGGCTACCATTTGCCATGAGCGCCGCCTCCTCCGAAGCTGCCTCCGCCAAAGCCGCCGAAGCCTCCGCCCGACGGAAAACCGCCCGACGAGGAACCGCCCATGAAGGGACTTCCTCCCCAGAAGATAGGTCCGCCGCTACTGCTGCTGCCCGAGCTGCCGCTGCCGCCATTCTTGGACTTGCGCGACGCCCAAACTATCACGACAATGATCACGATGAATATGAGCAGCGCAATGATGTTGGACACCCTTTCTTCCTCAGCCTTCTTTGCCATGTAGTCGCCAGAAGAGAATTCGCCATGCATGATGGGCAGTATCACGTCCAGCGCTGCATCGATGCCGCCATAGAAGCTTCCTTCTTTGAAATGGGGTATCAGCTCTTCGTCGATGATATGCTTGCACACCACGTCGGGAAGCACGGCTTCTGATCCGTAGCCGGTCAGGATAGCGACATCGTTGCCCTCTTCTTCGCTGGCCAGAATCAGCAGCAGCACGCCATTATTCATAGACTTGCCGCCTATGCCCCACTTCTGCCCTATCTGCTGGCCGACAGTCATTATGTCGCCGCCGCCTAGCGTGTTGGTGGTAATCACCACCACCTGCGACTGCGAAGTGGTGTCGCTAAAGGACTCTAGCCGCTGTTCCAATTCTGCCGCCTCTCTGCTGCTCAGCAGATGGGCATAGTCGTTCACCATACGGTTGCTCTTAGCGGGCATCCATTGGGCGCTAGACATCAGCGGTATAGCCAGCAGCAATGCCAGCAGTATGGCTCGCATCTTCATCTTTTCTCTGTATTATTCGAATTTCACCTCAACAGGCTTTTCTGCGCCTTCAGAGGCTTTGAAGTAGCCCTTCTTCTCAAGGCCCATCATACCAGCAATGATGTTGGCCGGGAAACGGCGGATGGATACGTTGTAGGACTTAACCTTCTCGTTGAAGTTTCTGCGCTCGGTAGCGATTCTGTTCTCGCAGCCTTCGAGCTGTGCCTGAAGATCTTGGAATCCCTTGGTGGCAGTCAGTTCAGGATAAGCCTCCACGGTAAGAGAGATGCTCTTATTGAGGGCGGCAGTAAGGTCGTCCTGCGACTTCTGGAACTTGGCCACATTTTCTTCGGTCAGTTCGTCGGCGCTGATATTCACCACCCTGCTTCTGGCCTCGACCACACCCGTAAGGGTATTCTTCTCGAAATTGGCTGCGCCCTGAACGGTATTCACCAGATTAGGGATCAGGTCCATTCTGCGCTGGTAAACGTTCTCAACATCGCTCCAGGCATTTTCTACCATTTCTTCTTGGCCGACGAGGGAGTTCCTCTTAGAGATACCCCACAAAACTACTAATGCTACTGCGCCCAATATGGCAAGCAGCGTGATATTTGACTTTTTCATGATTGGTTTGTTTTATTATTCAATAATTATTTCTTTCTCAACTGTTCGAGGGCCACCTTGAAGCACTCGTCAATCTCTTTCATCACTCGGTAGTAATATTCTCTGCCGTAGAGGTCTTTTGCCACAAGCGCCTTTACCAATTCGTGCATGTAGCGGTCGCTATGGCTGACACGCTCGGGCTCCTTGGCCTCGGCCTCAGCATCGCGCACGACGCCCTTCTCTAAAGCATAGGCTTCCAACTGTTTTACCAGCTCTAATGACTCATAGTTGGCCAAGTATTCCTCAAAGGGCACCGACTTATATTCTTCCCTATGCTTGTTGGCCCAATCGGTCGTCCAGTCGTTGATGATGCTCTTGCTTCTGAGGTCGATAAAATACTGGCTCAGGCGCATCGTATCCATAGGCACGAACACATCCGGCATGATGCCGCCTCCGCCATATACCGTACGGCCCAAATTTGTTTTGTATTTCAAGCTGTCGGCAAAGCGGATAGAGTCTCTCGACACCAGCTCGCCATTCTTGTAGCGACGGTTGATATCGTCGCGATAGGCATCAGAGCCCTTATCGTAAGGACGCTGAATGCAACGACCTGACGGAGTGTAATATCTGGCAGTAGTCAGGCGGACTTGGGCACCATCCTTCAGTTCATACATGCGCTGAACCAGGCCTTTGCCAAAGCTGCGTCTGCCTACCAAGATTCCGCGATCCCAGTCCTGTATAGCGCCGCTAACAATCTCGCTGGCCGAGGCGCTTCCCTCATCGATCATCACCACCAGGCTGCCCTTACGGAACGAGCCCATGAAGTTCGACATAAAATTCTGACGGGGACTATTCCTGCCCTCGGTATACACGATCAGGTGACGCGCTGGAAGAAATTCGTTAGCCAATCCGCAGGCAATATCCAAGAATCCGCCTCCATTGCCTCTGAGGTCGAGCATCAGGGCCGTCATGCCCTGCTTCTTCAGATTCTTGATAGCGTCGCGCACCTCGTCGACCGACGTGCGGGCAAATCTCGACAGATTGATGTATCCGATTGTGTCGTCCACCATGAAGTAGGTGTCCACAGAATACAGGGGCACTTTGTCGCGCACCACCTCGAAGTTCAGCTTCTGCGTGCCTCTCAGCACCTCTATCTGGACCTTGGTGCCTTTCTTGCCCCTCAGGTGCTTGGGCACCCAGGCATTGTTGATAGAGTCGCCAGTAGCAGGCTTGCCATCGATAGTTATCAGCTTGTCGCCACGCTCGATACCCACCTTCTCTGCTGGGCCGCCCACAATCACTTCGGCCACGTTGATGGTGTCGTGCATTATCTGAAACGACACGCCCACGCCCTCGAAGTTGCCTTGCAGACCCTCGTTGGCACGCTCAACATCCTTGGCTGGGATATACACGCTATGGGGGTCAAGGTCGGTCAGCATCGACACAACGGCCTTCTCGCTTAATTTCTCCAAGTTGGGCGATTCCACGTAATTGTCGTTAATCAGCCCCATCACCTGCTCAATGCGGGCCATTCCGTCTAAAGGCTTGGGAGTATTCTTAGGTTTCTGAGCATACACGCTGCCTACCAGCGTCATCACGCCCAGTGCTGCAATCAGTTCTTTCTTCATTATATACTTTAAGTAGACCATGATTTGATATTTAACGGCAATTATGCGCGTTTATTGCCCATTCTTGCGCGACTTATACTAAAAAACATTCTTCCACGTTTCTATTGTCATGAATATCGAAGCATTAATGCAGCAACAAATCTTTGTCGCCAACGCTTTCTGCCACCAAGGGCAAGGCGGCAACGGCGCCGGAATCGCCCTCGGCCACAGCAGCTTATCCCCTAGCGAAAAGTGCGCCATAGCAGCCCAAATAGGACTTTCGGAAACCGTCTTCATAGGCGGTTCTTCCAAAGCCGACTTCAGGCTAGAATATTTCACGCCAGTCGACGAAGTAGAGCTGTGCGGACACGCCACAATCGCCGCCTTCGTGCTGCTGCAGTCGCTTGGATTAGAGCCAGGAAGCTACTCTATCGAGACCCGATCCGGAGTCTTGCAGGCAGAGGCCTCCCCGCAAGGCACCATCTGGATGCAGCAATGCCTGCCCACCTTCCACGAGAAGTACCTGCCGACAGACTTCCAAGAGGCCCTGCCCAATGCGCGCCCACATCCGAACCTTCCCATACAGGCCGTCTCGACGGGCCTCAAAGATATACTCTTTCCCATAGAGTCGGTAGAAGTCCTCGAGCAGCTCACCCCCGACTTCAAGGCCATGGCCCAGCTCAACGAACGCCAGCAAGTGGTAGGCATTCATGCCTTTGCGCTCACGGGAGGAGACAACCCAATAGCCTTCTGCCGCAATTTCGCGCCACGCTACGGAATACCCGAAGAGTCGGCCACAGGCACTTCGAACTGCGCACTCGCCTGCTATCTGCACCAATACTACCGCCAAGCCGAAGCCTACCGCTTCCTGCAAGGCACCACCATGGGGTGCACCAGCGCCATCGACGTAAGGCTGCGCACCGACAACGGCCACATCACCAAGGTTCAAGTCGGCGGCAACGGCCAAATCATCAAGCAGATTAAGTAAAACAAAAAAAATGGAAACTATGTACGTGTTGTCCAAACAGACCCTCGTTTTGCAATGCAAAACATTGGGACTGAAAGAAATGTCCAGAAATTGTCCAGAAATAAATCTACGCACATAGAATTTCTGATAAATTTCTGATAATTTCTTTCAGTCTCAATTCTTTGCGTAAGCAAAGAGAGAGTTTCTACTGTCATTATGGACAACTTGTATATAATCACCAAAAAAATACACAACCAGAAATCCCCGACAGCAATATGCCACAGCCCACAGACAAAACCTCACTCCTAGCCGCAGCAGCCGACGGCTATGCACAGCTCAAGAACCAGATGGACGCACTCACTACCGAGCAGCTCGAGGCCGACTTCCTGCCCTCCTCATCGGCCAAAAAATGCACCACATTTGAGCAAGGCAGCAACTTCCGCGACGTAGTAATGCACATCTACGAGTGGCAACGCCTGCAGAAAGCCTTTGTAGACAACATCCGCCAAGGCACGCCAAAAGACTTTATCCCAGAACCCTACCGCAAAAACTACAAAGAGATGGACGAAGTCAATCGGCAACGCCACCAAAGCATTCCGCTCAGCCAGGCGCTCGGCCTACTCGACCAATCCCACGCCGAAATGATGGCCCTCATCGAGACTTTCTCCAACGAGGAACTATTCAACAAGAAAGTCTTCAAGGTGACCTACACCACCACAATGGGCGCCTACTTCATGAGCGTCACCACAAGTCCTTACGGGCAAGCCGCCAAGCGCCTCAAGAGCCACATTTCGCAACTAAAAAAAGCCAGCAAATAGAATATGATACGCATCCTCACCATGGAGAGCCAACGCTCCATCCGCATAGAGGCCGACACACTAGACCACTACGACTTCAGCCGCCAAGACCTGGCGTGGACGCTCTTTGACGAAACCGACCTCACCGGCACCCGATTCACGCAAGCCAACCTCGAAATGGCCAACTTCACCCGCGCCCGACTCACCAGATGCGACTTCACACAGGCGATGCTCAAAAACGCCGACTTCACCGACTCCGAACTCGTCGACTGCCACTTTGAAGGAGCCGACCTCACCCGCGCCAAATTCCTGCGCACGCGCCTCATCAACTGTACAGGCCTCCAACAAACGGACTAAGGCAGTTGATGAGCAGCCAAGTGCTTTGAAACAATGCCCCGAAAGGCCGCACACAAATGCCTTTCGGGGCATTGTTTTACCCCTTCAACGCACCTATGAGGGAGCGACAGAGAACCATCTCCACTTTTATTTCCCCATAATTCGCCATATTTTCTCAGCATACTTGCTCTCAAAAAGAAATGAGATAACACGCTGTAAGAATAAATCTTAGGGTACCTAAAAACAATATTAACTGGCTTATATGTGCTATATATGTGCTATATATGTGCTATATATCTGCTATCTCTATAGCATAGTACAAATATAGCACATATATAGCACATATATAGCACATATGAACCATTTTACATTCAAGTGGAAGTGACTTAGAGGACGATAGATACACCGAATCTGCGCACCAACTAGAAAAAAAAAAGGAAACTATGTACGTGTTGTCCAAATAGACCCTCGTTTTGCAATGCAAAACATTGGGACTGAAAGAAATGTCCAGAAATTGTCCAGAAATAAATCTACGCACACAGAATTTCTGATAAATTTCTGATAATTTCTTTCAGTCTCAATTCTTTGCGCAAGCAAAGAGAGAGTTTCTACTGTCATTATGGACAACTTGTATATAATCACCAAAAAAAATGATTATTTTTGCAAGAAGTTTGCAACAAAAGATGATTTTTTGTGTCTATAATTTGCACAGCTGCAAAAAAAATTGTATCTTTGCATCGCAAGAGTTATATGTAATTAACGCTTAAATAATAGAATATGAAGAAGAAAAATATATTTAAAGCCTGCCTCCTAATGGGAGCATTGCTTACTAGTGCCCAGTCGATGGCACAATGCCCTGGTGTTTGGTTCTTCGGAGCGGAACATCGCCAAGATGAAATCTACGACACCGTGGCCAACTGTGCCCACCCCGAAATCATCCTTCAGACACAGTCTTTTGTACCCGTACAGAGATTCAACGGTACCTACCTCGTAGAGGAAATCCCCTACAACCCTGCCGACCCTTCATTCCACCAAGGTCAACAGTTGAGCAATATCAGTTCGGACGACGTTTACGACAACCAGACCATCACCATCGACTTTCCATTCTGCTTCTTTGGTCAGCAGAAATCGCTGGCCGTTGTGAGTGCCAACGGATTCGTGACCTTCAACACCGGTGCAGCCGGACAGACGACGCCTTACGACATTCCTGAAACCAACGGAGGTCTGCCTTGGACCACCAACGGCCCCACCACATATACGGGCACCACCTACGCCAAAAACGCCATCTACGGCATCTATAAGGACCTCCACCCAGGTGTGACGCCAAACCTCTATTCTGCTCCACTCTATTCGGGCGTATACAAAAGTGTATCCCCCGCAGAGGACTGGCCCTGCCGACACGTGACTGTCAGCTGGAATGAGATGAGACTCTACAGCTGCACCAATCTCGCCAACACATACCAGATCGTATTCTATGAGGGAACAAATATAATTGAAGTCCACGTAAAAGAAAACCACTATTGTTCCTCTTGGTATGGGGGAAGAGGTATCATAGGCATCCAGAATGCCACAGGCCAGACCCAAGTATCTACTAAGAACGACCACAACGGATCATTTACCGACTGGATTGAGCCCAACTCACCAGGATACTTCGTGCCCAGCAACATTGGCAACCCCTTCACGGAAGAAATCACCAACCGCGCTTGGCGCTTCACTCCTCAGGGAACCACCCGCCAGAACAAGAGTTGGTATAAGGCAGTGGTGCCCAACGCTGAGAACCTGACCATGGAGCAGGTTCTGGCCCTTCCAGACTCCGTATGGGAGAAGATTCTGCACTTCACCGAATACACCGAGAATGGCGTGAACAACCCCGACGCCTACCTGCCCGACCTGAACGCCGGCGAGACTTCGGAGAACGATACCAACTGCGTAGTTACCCCCAAGGTAACCACCCTCTATAAATGTAAAGCTGTGTTTGTGGGAGCTACGGGCTACAACTATGTGCTCAACGCTGTTTCCCGCGTGACCGTAGATACCGCCAACGTTACCGGCTTGGAGTCCAACGACCAGAGAATCTGCCACGGAAGCAACTCCGTTGTGAACCTGACCTCGGGCCCAGGACAGCTGCTCGACCACTCCATCTGGTCTGTACAGCACTATGAAGACGGCGAACTGGTGGACCTGCCCGCCACCCGATACTCACAGTCTCCAAACCATCGCTCGGTCACCCTCAGACCTGCTCCAGCCGACCAAATGATCGAAAACCACATCGACACCACTATCATCGGCGTGATGGCCGAATACACCAACGGATGCCGAAACTCTGCAGAAATCCGAATCCTGACTTATCCTAACTTCGACGTCCACATCCCAGACACGATGTGCGAGAACGACACCTACGACTTCAACGGCCAGACCTATAGCGTGGCTGGCGACTATGTTCACAACCTGACTTCCCAGCCTGGCTGCGACAGCACCGTGACCCTCCACTTGGCCACCCAGGGCGTGACCTACTTCGACGATGTGCAACGCACCTGCGAACCTTACACCTGGCCAAACAACAACCAGACCTACTATTCTAGCACCAGCACGCCTCAGGTAACCCTACAGAACGCCCACGGCTGCGACAGCGTGGTGACTCTGAAACTGGAAGTAATACCTGTACATGCCGAAATATCGCTGAGCCCAACTGGCGCTACACTCGACAACCTGATAATCCGCCTGACTGACATCAGCACCGGCAACGACAGACGCGAATGGATGGAGATGCCAAACGGCGCCACCAGCGAGAGCTATATCTACAACTACACCTTCCCTGCCGATAAGGACAGCGTGCAGCTGCGCCTGCGCGCCATCAGCAACCTTGGCTGCGAGGACACCGCCTACGTGACCATCCCAATGCTGAAGGAGACCATCTGGCTGCCTAACGCATTCTCACCACTGGCCGACGCACCTAACAACGTGTTCCGCCCAATCGGCATCGGACTGACCGAGATGGAGCTCTGGATCTACAACCGCCAAGGCCAGCTGATACACCATCAGGTAGGATTGGATTCATACTGGGACGGCATAACCGACCAGGGCGTAGTTTGCCAGCAGGGCGCCTACGTATACAGAATCAAGTATGCCAACGTGCTGAACCCAGAGGCCAAGCAGATTAAGACCGGCACCATCACCCTGATCAGATAATTACAATCAAAGAAGTAAGCTCAACATATCAAATACATCAAAAGGATTATGAAAATAGCAGTTGTTGGCGCAACAGGACTAGTGGGCGGAAGAATGCTCAAAGTCCTTCAAGAAAGAGGCTTTTCGGGATGCGAGATTATCCCAGCAGCCTCGGCCAAATCAGTGGGCAAGAAGATTGCCTTTGCTGATAGAGAACTGACAGTGGTTTCGGTAGAGGATGCTATTGCTCAGAAACCAGAATACGCCATCTTCTCGGCAGGAGCATCGGCCTCAAGACAATATGCTCCCTTGTTTGCCGAGGTTGGAACCACGGTGATAGACAACTCCTCGGCCTGGCGCAAAGATGCCGACAAGCCGCTTGTTGTGCCCGAGATCAACATTGAGAGCGTAAAGGCTAGCGACCGCATCATCGCCAACCCAAACTGCTCTACGATTCAGATGGTGCTTGCCATTTCGAGACTGCACCGCGAATATGGCATAAAAAGAATCGTGGTGTCGACCTATCAGAGCATAACCGGCACGGGCATGAAGGCTATCAAGCAGCTGGAATGCGAAGAGCAGGGAATGCCTTGCGAGAAGGCCTACCCCTATGAGATACATCGCAACCTATTTCCTCACGGCGGCGACTGGCTGGACGACGGCTACACCACCGAAGAGCAGAAGCTGGTGGACGAGACCAGAAAGATACTTGGCGACCAGAGCATCATGGTAAGCGCCACTGTGGCAAGAGTACCAGTAGTGGGCGGACATAGCGAATCGGTAAACGTGGAATTCAACAAGGAGTTCGACCTAGAGGAGGTTCGCCGACTGATAGCCGAGACGCCAGGAGTGGTGCTCTACGACGACCCCAGCAAAAATATCTACCCCATGCCAATCGTGGCAGAGGACAAGGATGAGGTGTTCGTGGGAAGAGTTCGCCGCGACCCATCTCAGCCAAAGACCCTCAACCTGTGGGTGGTGGCAGACAACCTCAGAAAAGGTGCCGCCACGAATGCTGTGGAGATACTGCAATACCTGGAACAACGCAAGAAATAATCCGTAATAGATAACCAAGAAAGATGAAACTACGCCACATACTATTTATTCTAATAGCTGCTACGACTACCCTATCCTGCTCAAACGGAGAGAAGGTGCTTTTCGACCAGACAATCAGCTTTGACAACGAGAAATGGCTGCGCCAAGACGTAAAGACATTCAATATAGACGTAGACAACGTAGACGACTGCTACAACTTCTTCGTGACGATGATGATAGACACGAACTGCGTCAGAGGATCGCAGCTGCCGCTGGTGATGAACCTTTACAACGATAACGGAGAAAGAAGAAACTGGCGCAGCTTTGTAAATCTGCGCAATCCAGAAGGAAACTGGCTATGCCCGCTTGAAGGGAAATACCTGGTTGTGAACCAAAGAATCAAGGAATACTTCTTTTTCAACAGCAAGGGAACGCATAGGCTGGAGATACACCACGGAACCGACCGCTATGAAATATACGGCGTGAAACAGATGGGTATTAGACTGGAAAAAGCCAAACTCGTATACCCAGAATAAAGGTTACGAAAATAAGATAGCTAATAATAGCAACTGATGCCTTGCCAAGCAAGCACAGTTGCTTTGCACGTTTTAAAGAAAGACTATGAATAATCGCGAAAACGAGAACCTGCAGCTGCTAGGCCACAAGACCGAATATAAGAGCACCTATGCTCCTGAGGTGCTGGAAGCCTTTGAGAACAAACACCCTGACAACGACTACTGGGTAAGATTCAACTGTCCGGAATTCACAAGCTTGTGCCCCATCACCGGCCAGCCAGACTTTGCAGAGATACGCATCAGCTATATTCCAGACAAGAAGATGGTGGAAAGCAAGAGCCTGAAGCTGTATCTATTCAGTTTTAGAAACCATGGCGACTTCCATGAGGACTGCGTGAACATTATCATGAAAGACCTCATCAAGCTGATGGATCCCAAATATATTGAGGTGACAGGGCTCTTTGTGCCTCGCGGAGGCATATCTATCTACCCTTATGCAAACTACGGACGTCCCGGAACCCGCTATGAGGAATTGGCTATCAAACGATTCGAAATCCACGAATAGTATGAAAAGAGCTGCTTTCTTAGCGATAATCCTGCTGATTGCATCCGGATGCAGATCGACACACCAAATCTCTCAGAATCCTGTCAAAATGGATTTTGAGCGAGATGAGGTGTGGGTTCTGACAGGAATGAGGCAGAAAGAGATAAACTACAAGGACGATGAAGAGAGGATAACGATCCAATTCAACCCTGAGACCCACAACTTTGCGGGTTATTCGGGCTGCAATCGATACTTTGGCGACTACGACTACAAACAAGAATCGGAATTTGAAGGCGAATTAAGGCTAAGCCGCATAGGGTCAACCAAAATGATGTGTCCCGACGAGAACATGAAACTGGAAGACACATTCTTGCCACTACTGGGCAAAACGACTCATTGCACAATAACTGCCTATAAGCTAAAACTGATGCAAGGTTCAAAAGTACTGCTAGAATTCGAGAAACTATGAAAACACTGTTCGTGGATGTGCTGCTCCCCCTGCACCTGAAAGACACCTACACCTACAGAGTGCCTCAAGAATACAACGAGGACATTCGAGTGGGCCAACGAGTTGTGGTTCAATTTGGTGCTAAGAGACTATATGCCGGAGTAGTACGCCGCATCCACGAAAACGTGCCTCAATACCAAGTCAAATACATACTCTCGGTACTAGACGAGAATCCTTTAGTGACCGAACGCCAATTCCAATTATGGGAATGGATAGCACAATACTATATGAGCTATCTAGGCGATGTGATGACTGCAGCAGTTCCTTCGGCATTTAAGTTGGCAAGCGAGTCAGCAGTAACGATTCACCCAGAATATGATGGGGAACTGAGCAACCTAAGCATGAACGAGATGAAGATTGTTCAAATGCTTAGCGAACACCCCATCATGAAACTTGACGATATTTCCAAAGCACTTAACATTCAGAAGATTATGCCTATCATCAACAGTATGATAGAGCAAAAAATAATAGTAATGGATGAGGAGTTGCGTCAGAAATTCACGCCAAGATCGGAAGCATTCATTACTATAGACCCACAGTACGAGGGCGATGCTAGCAAGGAAGTATTTGACGAACTGGAGAAGAAAAAAACGACACAGAAACAGGTTGCTACACTGTTGCAGTTTATGCAGCTGAGCAATTTTGGCAAAGAGGCCGTTCTTCAGAAAACGCTGACAAATCAGAGCGGAGTCTCCGAGTCGGCGCTTAAAACACTAATAAAGAACGGAATACTTCACAAAGAATACCAAGTCGTCAGCAGGCTTCAACAGTATGACCAATTGACTTCACCAGATAGCATTACACTAAATGAAGAGCAACAAAAAGCATTCGAATACCTAAAAAATACAGAACAGCCCGCAGTTTCCCTATTGCATGGAGTAACCTCTAGCGGTAAAACCGAAGTCTATATTAAACTTATTGACGAAGTGGTAAAGCAAGGGAAGCAGGTTCTATTCCTTTTGCCAGAGATAGCGTTGACGACACAAATCATCAACCGGTTACGGAAATATTTCGGAGATAAAGTTGGAGTATACCACTCGAAATTCAGCACCAGCCAACGTGCCGAAGTATGGAATAGGACAATGGAATCCGACAAGGAGAAACGTTATCAGATACTATTAGGTGCACGCAGTGCCATCTTCCTGCCCTTTCAAGATCTTGGCTTGGTCATCGTTGATGAAGAACACGACAATTCATACAAACAATATGACCCTGCCCCTCGATACCAAGGGCGAGATACAGCCATATACCTTGCCCACATTTGGAATGCAAAAACGATACTTGGCTCTGCAACACCAAGTCTTGAATCGTATTATAATGCAAAGCAAGGCAGATATGGTTTCTGCACGATGGAGCATAGATATGGTGGCGTAATGATGCCTGAGATACTTTGCGTAGACTTAAAAGAAGCACAGAAGCAGGCAGAGGTGAACGGACACTTATCTAAATTCTTGATTGACCATATCAAAGAAGCACTACAAAACCACGAACAAGTTATTCTATTCCAAAATAGACGAGGTTTCTCGCTGAGAATTGAATGCGACGACTGCCATTGGACACCAGAATGTAAGAATTGCGATGTATCACTAGTTTATCACAAAATATATAATAGTCTACGTTGCCATTATTGCGGATACAACGAGACTATTCCTTCAGAATGTCCTCAATGCCATTCGACACACCTTTCCATGAAAGGATTTGGAACAGAACGCATTGAGGATGACCTGCAAATCATCTTTCCTAAGGCTCAAATAGCCCGACTCGATCTAGATGCCGCTTCTCAAAAGAACAGATATCTAGAAATATTGCAAGATTTTGAATCTAGAAAGATCGACATACTTGTTGGCACTCAAATGGTAACCAAAGGATTGGATTTTGAGAATGTTAGTGTGGTTGGTATTCTGAGTGCAGACAACTTAATCAACTACCCTGATTTCAGAAGTTTCGAAAGAAGCTTCCAACAAATGACCCAAGTGAGCGGCAGAGCTGGCCGTCATGGCAAGCAAGGGAAAGTAATCATTCAAACATACAATCCTTGGCATCAAGCTATCAGAAACGTCATCGATAATGATTATACTGAGATGTATAATAGCCAGATTCAAGAACGCAGAGTATTTAGATATCCCCCACTCTACCGATTGATAGAAATATCCATACGCCACAGAGACAGCGAAATACTCAATGACGCTTCAGCAAGACTTGCAACTATGCTTAGAAGCGATTTTGGGAATCGCGTGCTCGGTCCTGAATACCCCAGCATCAGCCGCATTCGAAACCAATATATCAAAAAAATAATCATTAGGTTTGAACGCAGAGAACCTATTGCCCAAGCAAAAAAAATAATCATCGAAATGTCAGATGAGATACTAAAACTCAAGCAATACGCGCCAATCTCGATTGGTTTCGATGTCGATCCAGCATAAAGAAAGAAATAAGTGTGGGAAGATTAAAATTTCAAAGTCAACCCAAGACAAGGTGACAAAGCGAGGCCACCTGATGTAGAGAATGACTGCTGAAGTAATGGAGTCACTGACATAGACAGATCATCGCTAATCTGGAAATCGTATAGATGTCCAAAGACATAAGCATCTACCATATTTAATGCATAAACTCCAGCAGAAATAATGATCATTAACTGGAAGTTTTTGCTATAAGACTGATACATATTGTAGATACTTTCATTAGGATATGCGGCATATTCGTCAATAAGCGGAGAACCATTATTAATCCTATTCAGATAATCTTGTTTGAAAAGACTCATCTGAGAATAATTGCTGTATACCAGATAACCCATCGTACCTATTGCTGCATATACTATGGGCACCTTCCAAGCTTGACCATTATATATTTGGCCTGCACCAGGTAATAGACTTAACAACAGAGCCGTATTAGCAGAATGCTCTTTAGACGATTCTAGCTCAGGACTTGGCGTAGTTGAAACTGATTGAGGACGCTGAGTTGGTTTTGCAGTTGGTATTATGACGCTGTCGCGAGTTGCTTTCAAGACTTGACGATCGCCAATTCTTGGTAGAGGACGAATGGTATCTTGGGCCAATGTCGACACCGCACAGAAGAGAAGAGCCAGAATCAATATTCCGGCTCTATACCTTGTGATATTTTCGAAACAGGATATCATCGCTATTTCTTGAGAAGTTTCATCAATCGATCAAAATCAGTATCGCTATTGAAATGGATGGTGACAGTACCTTTCCCTCTACGTGAGCGCTTTATCTCTACTTCAGACTGCAGATACTGTTTCAGCTGAGACTTTGCAACTGCATGAACTTCTGGAAGCGTTTCTGCGGTTCTAGCCACCAATTTAGGCTTTTGCTCAGTCTTTGCCTCCTTGATAAGTTGTTCTGTCTGGCGAACAGATAACTGCCGGTCGATGATTTGTCGAAGAAGTTCCACATGTTTTTCGGAATCTTCAATATTCACCAAAGCTCTAGCATGAGCCATGCTAATCGTGCCATTGGAAAGCGCCAACTGCGTTTCTGCGGGAAGAGAGAGAAGTCTAAGATAATTTGTAATGGTAGAACGATCCTTACCCACCTTCTCGGAAAGTTGCTCATGGGTAAGTTTGCACTCCGTAATTAATGCCTCATAAGAGAAGGCAATCTCCATAGCATTGAGGTTTTCTCGCTGGATATTCTCCACCAAGGCCATCTCCATCATTTGCCCGTCGGTAGCAATGCGAACATAGGCAGGAATCTCAGTAAGTCCAGCACGTTTTGATGCTCGGAATCTACGTTCACCGGCGATTAACTGATAGCGATTATCCGGCATCTGACGAACTGTAATTGGGGTGATAACGCCCTGCTGACGGATAGACTGAGCCAGTTCCTCTAAAGCCTCTTCAGAAAACTCCTTGCGAGGTTGAAAAGGATTGACATCAATCTGGTCTAACGATATTTCGTTGATACTGGTAGTCACATCTGCCGGACGCATGACCGAGGTGATATCAAAATCACCTAATACGGAATCCAGACCGCGCCCTACTTTGTTTATTTTCTTAGTAGCCACTCTCTATTATTCTATTATATTATTTCGTTTCAGAATCTCACTGGCAAGGTTCATATAGTTAATCGAGCCATTACAATCAGCGTCATACATAATCACAGATTTGCCGCAGCTTGGTGCTTCTGCCAACTTGGTATTGCGGTAGATCAGGGTATCGAACACCATTTGCTTGAAATGCGAACGAACATCCTCCACTACCTGACGCGCCAATCTAAGGCGAGAATCGTACATGGTGATTAGCAATCCCTCAATGGTGAGTTGAGGATTGAGGCGAGTCTGAATGATACGGACCGTATTGAGGAGTTTTCCTAGACCTTCAAGTGCGAAGTACTCGCTCTGGATGGGTATGATTACCGAATTTGAAGCAGTCAAGGCATTCACTGTAATAAGACCCAGCGAAGGACTGCAGTCTATCAGAATAAAGTCATACTTATCCTTTACGCTCGAGAGCACATTTGTCATAAAATACTCCCTGCGTTTTTCGTTCACAAGCTCCACTTCCGCACCTACCAAATCAATACGAGTTGGCAGCACATCGAGATTCGGCATATCCGACTCTACTAAGCAGTCTTCAATCTTGCACTGACCCAGCAAGCACTCATAAAGGCTGTTTTCCAATGTCTCGGGGTCAATGCCGACACCCGAAGTAGCGTTTGCCTGAGGATCAGCATCTACAAGCAACACCTTATACTCCATCACAGCCAAAGCAGCACTTAGGTTTACTGCCGTGGTTGTCTTTCCGACTCCACCTTTCTGGTTGGCAACTGAGATTATCTTTCCCATTATCAGACTATTTGTAGACTCTTAGAAATTCAAATCTATATCGTCGATGGCGCTGCTGCCATCCATATTGATATCCTCAGAGTGGAAACGTTCGCGACCATCCTCTACTGATGGTGGAACAACACCTGTCTCAACAAATGAGAAGGCATTCTCCAAACCCTTCTGGAATTTCTCAAAATCTTCCTTATACAGGAACATCTTATTTTTCTCAAAGTAGAATTCACCTGTACGATTGTCGAACAGTTTGCGACTCTCTGAGATGGTGATGAACTTATCGCCTCCACGAGTCTCTTTTACGTCGAAGAAATAACGACGCTTGCCTGCAGATATCACTTGTGAATAAAGTTCTTCTTTGCGATTTTCACTGTCTCTGTTATCCATTTCTCTATTGTTTTGATGTTCTTAAATATTTATGCAAAGATACCAAGATTTTTTCATTTTTCGAGGTCTTTGGCTCGAAACTTTTCAACACTCTTAGACCAATAACTTATCAAGACTCTTTGTGGGTCATGATTTCGAGCACGATATCATCAGTTTCGTTCATACCGTCATGGCCTAGATGACCAAGATTTCTAATCGAAAGGTCGATATCTTTTTCCGACAAACCGTCGGTCTGGTCAACTACATAGTTTTGCATGGCTAGCTGCGAACTTATTATAGCGCTATACACACCTGTACTCATCTTCAATGCACAGCTAGGCTTAGCCCCATCGCACACCATACCTGCAATCGTATTGATCAGATTCTTGATAGCATATCCTATCTGTTCAAAACTACCGCCCTTTAGATAGGTAATGGCAGAAGTGACACCGATAGAGGCATTCACCAAACCACACAATGCTGATAATCTGCCAATGCCTCTCTTGACATAGATAGAAGTAAGGTGACTGAGAATCAAAGCACGGGTGATCTGTTCTTCTGAACGGCCCTTTATCATGCCAAACTCATACACAGGCAGCGTGCAGGCTATACCCTGATTGCCGCTTCCGCTATTGCTGTATACTGGCAAAGTACAGCCATCCATGCGAGCATCGCTGGCTGCCACGGTACGAGCAATTACAGTAAGCACCTGCGATTCTGTGGCATGCCGGCCAATCGTCACTCCCGTGTGGAGGCCATAGCCCTTCATGCCCTCTTCAGAGGCAGCCTTGTTGTACTTCACGGTCTCGTTGATGAATTCCAGCTCTTCGATTGGCGCAGTAGTGGCATAGTCGTACACTAGCCTCTCTGTCAACTTAATGCCATCGTCTTGAGCGGACTGGCCTTCAACTGACTTCACTTGGTTATCGAGCAGTACCTCTGCATTGTGCGACAAGTACACGAAATTAGTATGGCGACCACTGATGATAGCCACGGCCTCATCGTTTCCATTGCTGCAATGGCACTCAATATAGAGCTTGTCGCAATCCTTATTGTTTACCTCGATCTTGATGCTTCCAATATTGCCACTCAGCCACTCTTTGGCTTCTGCTACAGCATCTTGCGATACGGTAAGGATCTCCAGTTCGCGCTTGGAATCACCATTTGTCAAAGCGATGGCTACTGTGATAGGCAGACCAATCATACCCGTACCAGGGATGCCGACTCCCATAGCGTTCTTATAGACGTTCTTAGAGAGGACTACTCTGGTTTGAGTTGGCATGCAGCCTAATGTCTCGCGAGCCTTGGCCACACAGAGGGCTACGGCGCCTGGCTCAGTACAGCCGGTTGCTAATACAACTTCGCGCTGAAGAATAGCGCGAAGTTGTTCTCTGATTTCTTGTGCTACCATTGATTATTTCTCAAAGATTTTCTGCCACTGCTTGTACTCACGATCCTGCCATGGACCATTGTGGTATACATAAGAAGCGATTGCTGGGATGACGGTTGTACCCTCAGCATAAACCATCTGCTGGAGTTTGTCGTCTACCTTACCCCAGCTGCCGGCCTCAAGGAGGGTTGAGCTTGAGCATGCACCGTCGCGTACGTCGGCAACAGTAATCTGGATTGCATATTTGTGCATTGGCACTTCATAGCCGAGGATCTCAGCACAAACAACGGTATCCTGAGCAAAGTTCTTAGGAGTGCCGCCGCCAACCATGAAGAGACCGGTCTGAGGAGCAGCCATCTTTATCTTGGTGAGTTCGATAAAGTCGCATACAGAGTCGATGCTCAGGTAAGCCTTACCCTCTTTAGCACGCTCCCACTGGTGTTTGCCGATACCGAAACCGGCAGAGCTGTCGCTGAATGCTGGGCAGAAGATAGGCACACCACACTCATAGCAGGTCTGGATAAGGCTGTCTTTCTTTACGCCCTTACCGTTGTGCAGCCACTTGCCGAGTTCGTAGATGAATTCGCGAGAGCTGTATGGACGAGCCTCAAGCTGGTTGGCCAACTCATAGGTAGCGTGGTCGCAAGCCTGCAGTTCCTCTTCGTCAATGAAGGTGTCATAGATACGGTCGATATAGAGTTCGCGAAGCACGGTGTCTGGCACCACATTCTCCTTAGTGCCTACATAGTGCTTGAAACCGAGGGCCTCGAAGAGGTCCATATCGATGATAGAAGCTCCCGTAGCAACTACACAGTCAATCATCTTGTTGCGAACCATGTCGACATACACCTGCATACAGCCTGCTGCTGAGGTAGAGCCGGCGAGGGTAAGGATGTTGGTACACTCTTTCTCCTTGCACATCATCATGAGGATGTCTGCAGCGCGAGCAGTATCGCGTGAGGTAAAGCTCATACCGCGCATTGCGTCGATCAGTTGAGTTGAGTCATAGCTCTTGATGTCGATGTGCTGAATAGTCTCTTTCAGAAGATCTTTCTTTTCCATGTTTATGTTTTTTTGATTATTATTCTATATTTGTAAATATTATGCTTCATTAAAAGGGCACACCTTCGTCGCCCTGCAAGTCGTCCGCAGGAGGATAATCTGGCGGAATGTTGCCCATGCTGTTCATCTTAGAATCTATCATGATAGTGCCTGCGCCGCCAAGGGCATCAAACTGCTCGTTGGCCGGAATGCCTGTGGCGAAACTGCCCATCGGGATAATATCGGGATTGGTAAAACGCACGAATTGATTTTCGAACTTCAGGCGCACGTCGCCCACGCTTCCGCTACGATGCTTTGCCACGATGATATCGGCCATGCCGCGGGTGTCGCCCTTCTCGTCGCTGTCTATGCCGTAATACTCCGGACGATAGATAAACATTACGATGTCGGCATCCTGCTCGATGGCTCCCGATTCACGAAGGTCGCTCAGCATAGGTCGCTTGGTGCCGCCACGGGTTTCTACTGCACGGCTCAGCTGACTCATAGCCAGCACAGGAATCTTCAGTTCCTTCGAGAGCGCCTTCAATTGGCGCGAGATGGTTGAGATCTCTTGCTCGCGGTTGCCGTTTTTGGAATCTCCGCCAGCGTTCATCAGCTGCAGGTAGTCGATGAACACCATCTGGATATCGTATTTCTGCTTCAATCGACGGCACTTGGCTCTAAGTTCAAATATCGATAGGCCAGGTGTGTCGTCAATATATATGGGAGCGTCATTCAGTATTTGGCTGCGCTCCATAAGTATCTTCTCTTCATAAGGGGCCAGCTTCTCTCCCTTCTTCAGTTTCTCGCCAGGGATCTCAGCCTCGGCCGAAATCAGACGGGTAGCCAATTCCTCGCCAGTCATCTCCATCGAGAAGAAGGCCACTGGCTTCTTAGCATTCACGGCCATGTTTCTAGCCATTGAAAGGGAGAAAGCCGTCTTACCCATTGCTGGACGTGCTGCCACAATGATGAGCGTGCCAGGATGCATGCCGGCAGTCATTCTGTCAAGTTCCAAGAATCCGGTAGGAATGCCGCTAGTGTTGCCTTCGTTCAGCTGGGCCTCTTTGATCTGTTCCATGGCAGCATGCACCAGAGTACCTATCTCGCGATAGTCCGAACGGAAGTTCTTGTCGTTAACATCCATCAACTTCTGCTCGGTTCTATCCAGCAGGTCCATCACGTCAGTAGTTTCGTCATAGGCCTCCTTAATGGTCTCCGTGGAAGTCAGAATCAGCTGACGTTGCACGTATTTCTGCGAGAGTATCTTCACGTAGTACTCAATGTGGGCACCAGAGGTAATGTTGTCCGTCAGCTTGGCCACATTATAGGCGCCGCCAGCAGCCTCGAGCATGCCGTCTTTGCGCAGCTGCTCCACTACTGAGAGCATATCTACCGGCTCGGTGTGCTCCACCAGACGCTTCACTGCATGAAAAATTGCCTGATGCTCCGGCTTGTAGAAATACTCCTCGTGGAGCATTTCAATCACGTTGTTCAGAGCAATCTCGTCAAGCATCAGCGCACCCAACACGGCCGCCTCTAGTTCAATAGCCTGAGGAGGCACATTGCCGTTGAGCGTAAACGCTTGCTCGTAAGTCATTCGACTACTACGTTTTGTATTATTTTTAGGCAATACTTCCATGCTACAAAATTACAACTTTTTTTGCACTCTTGCAAGCAGATACAGCACTTTTTATCAACATCGTATGCTTACTGCCTCAAAATCCGTTCTTTAGGCCCTCTATTTCTCTGCGGTCACGCTTAGTCGGACGGCCTACTCCCCTATCGCGTTTTTCAAAGCCGTATTGACGGATCATCTGTATGCGCTCATACTCTTCCTGAGGGGTTTGGTCATCGACATACTGTTCCACCAGTTTGGCCGACACGCGGCTGTGAAGCAGTTCTTTTACGCGAACAACCTTGTGTAGTTGCTCTATCGTTAGCTCATACACCTCGCCCACCTTCACCTCATGAGAGGCCTTCACTGGAACGCCCTTCATCTTAACGCGACCCGCCCTCAGTGCCTCGGAGGCCTGAGAGCGTGTCTTGTAAAGGCGAATAGCCCAAAGATATTTATCTATTCTTAATGTTTCGTCTGCCATCTATTGCATAGTATAAACATAGGTGATTGTACCTGTCTGGGTTTCTGGAGCCGATTCTGAGGCGCTGAACTTGGCCTTCAGTGCGGTGGACTTGGCCTCTTCAACCATGCCCCTGTCAAGAATTGTCGAACCCTTGACGGGTGCTTCAGCCTGAGTCACCTTGCCACTTCTATCCACCCAGATCTTCACAATTATCTTACCTTCTTTTCTATTGCTCGAAGGGGGTTTGGGAAGACCTAGATTGCTTCTGCCCGAAAGGCTCCACCCACTACCGCCATTGCCCGGATTTCCATCATAGCGATTCGAATTAGGGTTACCGCCCTCTTTTCCCTGGTTGCCACTGCCTTGGGTCACACCTTCGCTGCCGCCATTGGTGGTATTCTTCTTCTTGAATAGGGCATTGGCGTTGGTTTTGGCCTCTGGCTTCACCTCATTCTTGGGTTCCTCCTGGGTAGGCTTCTTAGTATCCACTTTGGCAGGGGTCTTCGTGTTGGGTACAGTGGTGGTCTGCTCGTGGGTTTGCGATATCACGTTTTCTTCGGCTGCAGTTGGGGTGCTGGCAGTCTGCTCAGCCTCCTCTGCCGAGGGCTCGAGGGCATCACCAAGTCCCATATCGGAATTACCGAGATTCACCTCCACGCCTGCCTCCGGGATGGGAGGATTGGGCTTGTAGAGTCCCAGTCCCCAGCATATCAGCACTATACACACCATAATCATGGTGGTAGCCACTGCCGAGATTATCTTATTTTTGTTTTGCTCTGTCATCTCTAATCAATAGTGTATTTACTATTCTGCTTTGGGCGAAGTGGCAAGAATCACCTTGTGCTTAGTGCCACTCTGCGAATTGATGTTGTTCACAGCATCAATCACCTTCACCACGTCTTGAACTGGCACCGTCTTGTCGGCACGGAGCACCACGCAGGCATCGTCGATTCCTGCCTCGATACCGGCAGCTATCTGCGACTGCAGGTCGCCGTCGGCCACAGGCATTTCACCCACATAGAGCTGCGAATTCTCGTCGATATATACAGTCACATTCTGTTTTGCCATAGTCTTGCTATTGCTCTCGGGCAGCAGCAGCTTCACGGCATTAGGGCTGATCAGCGTAGAGGTGATCATGAAGAATATTAGCAGCAGGAACACGAGGTCAGACATAGCGTTGCTGCTGGTTTCGATTTTTATCTGATTATGACTTCCAATCATTAGTATCCAATTATTTGAGTATCACGCCCAAGACCATCGTCAATGAGCCTAAATCTTTATTGAATCAGAGGCGTATCTATCATGAGGCATTTCTAGGGACTAAGTGTGGGTTATCTCTAGGGTTTCTCCCACTAAGAGGTACGGCACACGCCTACCCTCATGCCACAGATAATACAGGACTATGCTGGTTCGTGGAGAAGGTCCATAAACTCTGCGGCACGCACCTCAAGGCCATTCACCACTTTGTTGATGCGGCTCACAAGAATATTATAGAGGAAGTAGCAGATAATACCAACAATGAGGCCGCCAACAGTGGTCACCATTGCCTCATAGATACCTCCAGCGAGGATGCTGATTTCGATATTGTTGCCGGCATTGGCCATATCGAAGAATGCCTGCACCATACCGGTAACTGTGCCGAGGAATCCGATCATAGGTCCGAGACTGGCCACTGTGGCTACGAGGGATACGCGCTTTTCGAGTTCGGCCACTTCAAGACGGCCTACGTTCTCGATAGCTGCCTGGATATCTGGCAATGGACGACCCAAACGAGAAAGGCCTTTGCCGATCATGTGAGCAATAGGGGTATTTGTTTTCTGAGCCAGTTTCTTGGCCTCGTCCACATTGCCTTCGTGGATAGCCTTGCGGATCTTGCCCATAAACTCGTCGTCAACGCCGGTCTTAACGGCTTTGCTGATGGTCAGCCAGCGCTCGATGGTGACATAGAGTGCCAACACGAGAAGAGCGGCCAACACGATCATTATCCAGCCACCCTCCATAGCAAGTTTGAGAATAGAGAGTTTCTCGGGTTCGGCTGCGGCAGCAGCCATGTTGGAAGCGATTTCTGCACCAGGCATATCGCTTGGAATCAACAAGATTGGGTTCATAGTGTGCTTACAATTTTTGTGTATTATTACTTAAAATTATCTCTATAACGTAGCAAGTCTATTTTTATTGTAGTTTTTTTTATTTGTTTCTTTAAATCAGAAGAAATTATCAAATAGAAAGGCCAAGGGCGTGCTGCTGTTGCAAACACGCCCTTGAGCCTATCTTTATCGATCGACGACTACTATTTGAGGTATTTGTCGAACCAATCGATGAAGTTTCGATGCCAGAGCAGACTGTTCTGAGGCTGAAGCACCCAGTGAGTCTCGTCTGGGAAGTAGAGATAACGTGCATCGAGGCCGCGCATCTTGGCAGCATTGTAAGCAGCCATACCCTGCGAAGCTACGATACGGAAATCGAACTCGCTGTGCACCACGCATATTGGAGCATTCCATTTATCGATAAACTTGTGTGGCGACTGGGCATAAGACTTCTGTGCCTTAGCGTTGGATTTATCCCAGAATGGGCCGCCGAGATCCCAGTTGACAAACCAGAGTTCCTCGGTTTCGCAATACTGCTGTTCGAGGTTGAACATGCCGTTGTGGGCTAAGAATGCCTTGAAGCGGTTGTTCTCGTTGTGGCCAGCCAGCCAATAGATGCTGAATGCGCCAAAGGAGGCACCGCAAGCACCGATACGGTTTTGGTCGATAGCTGCAATTTCCTTAGCGCATACGTCTGTTGCAGTCATATAGTCCTTCATGCAGAGTCCGCCGTAATCACCGCTAATCTCCTCACACCAAGCGGTTCCGAAACCGGGACAGCCGCGACGGTTAGGAGCTATCACGAAATAGCCGGCACCAGACATAACTTGGAAATTCCAGCGAGTGCTCCAGAACTGGCTAACCATAGACTGGGGACCACCTTCGCAGAAAAGCAGTGCAGGATAAGTCTTTGTGGAATCATAGTCGTAAGGATAGATTACCCAAGTGAGCATCTCCTTATTGTCAACAGTCTTAATCCACTTCTCCTCAACCTTGCCCATACGGATCTGCGAGAGAAGGTCGTCATTGATGGTGGTGAGTTTGGTTCCTTCCTGGAGAGAATCCTTGGCAGAATATTTGAACACCTCTGCAGGATAGCTGATCGAAACCTGTGAAGCATAGATATCGTTGCCCTTCATCTGGAAACCATGGATATCGTGGTAGCCATGAGACACCTGGCGGATAGCCTTGGTGGCAGCATCAAAAGCAAAGATTTCCTGCATACCGCGATACATCACAACTGCAAGGATCTCCTTATCGTCGTCAGACCAATTGATGCCCGAAACACCATAATCGAAATTAGAAGTGTAGTCGATACGGGCACCGTTGGTGAGATTGAGCACCATAAGGCGAAGCTTGTCGGACTCGTAGCCATCGTGTTCCATGCTCTCCCAAGCCAAACGGGTACCGTCGTGGCTGAATACTGGATTCTGGTCGTAGCCCATAGAGAATTCGCTCACGTTCTGAACTTGCTTGGTGGCGATATCGTAAAGATAGATGTCAGAATTGGTACTCTCGGCATAAGCCTTACCTGTCTTCATACGGCAAGTGAAAGCAATCATCTTGCTATCGGGAGAATAATTGAATTGCTCAACGCCGCCCCAAGGACGCATTGGGCACTCGTATGGATTATCTGCTCCAATGATATCGATGGACGATTCCATATCAACGACACCATTAGCAACCTGGGCCAGATAGATTTTTGGATATTCGTCTACCCAGTTATCCCAATGGCGATACATAAGATCCTCATTAATGCGGCCGGTAGTTTTTGAGAGGCCGTCGTAGAGCTTGTCGAGATTTTCAGGACGCTGTACAGGAACAGTTGCCACATAGATGATAGACTGTCCGTTGGGGGCCAGTTTGAAGCCTTCGAAACCGCCCTCGCGCTCTGCCATAACGTTTTCAGCACAAGTATTCACATTCATCGAAATAATCTGAGTACCGCGACAGAACATAATGGTGGAATCATTCATCCAGAATGGGTTAAATTCTGAACCCTCAGTCCTGGTGAGGCGGATTTCTTCGCCTTGTCCATCAGTATTGCGCAAATAGAGTTCTGCGTTACCTCGATTTTCCTCAATAGACACATACTTAACGGTGTAAGCGATGCGGCTGCCATCGGGAGAAAGAGCAGTTTCGCCCATCTGGCCTAGCGACCACATGAGTTCGGGTGTGAACCGACCGTTTTCAACCGTCACCTCTGGCTTTCCGATCACGTCAGCCTCAGCCACAGGGGCTTCTTTGGGACTGCAGGCGGCCAATAAAGTAAGGCCAGCTGCTAAAAATAGTAAGGTTTTCTTCATATTATTAATATTTAATCTTATTAACAGGATAATTTGCGCCACATTTCCCAAATGGTGATGCCGGCAGCAATTGAAATATTCAGCGAATGCTTGGTACCAAACTGCGGTATTTCCACACACCCGTCACATAACGGGATAACCTCTTCATCAACGCCCTCCACCTCGTTACCAAAAACGATTGCTGTAGGAGTGCCTGGCTCAAGGTTTAGCTGGTCGAGCATCACACTTTCGTCCACCTGCTCTACAGCCAAAACATGGTAACCTCTACTTTTGAGTAGGCTGATACATTCTGACGTGGTTTCAAAGTAGGTCCAATCCACTGAATCTTCGGCGCCAAGAGCCGTTTTGTGAATATCGCGGTGTGGCGGAGTGCTGCAAATGCCGCAAAGGCAGATATGCTCTACTCTAAAAGCATCGGCTGTGCGGAACACGGAACCAATATTATTCTGACTGCGAACATTGTCGAGCACAATAGTGAGCGGCAATTTCTGAGCTGCCTTGAATTCTACAACCGAGATACGATTGAGATCGTCCATAGAGAGTTTTTTCATCCTACGCTGCCCTCCAAACTAATATTAAGCAGCTTCTGAGCTTCAACAGCGAACTCCATCGGAAGCTTTTTGAGAACGTCCTTGGCATAGCCGTTTACGATAAGGCCCACGGCACTTTCTGGACTGATACCTCTCTGCTGACAGTAGAAAAGCTGGTCTTCGGATATCTTGGAGGTGGTAGCCTCATGCTCTAGAACGGCTGTTGAATTATTGGCCTTAATATAGGGCCAGGTATGCGCACCGCATTGGTCGCCCAACAGCAATGAGTCGCACTGCGAGAAATTACGCGCATTCTCAGCACCGCCGTTGATCTGAACCAATCCTCGATAGGAATTATGGCTATGTCCAGCACTAATTCCTTTTGAGATTATGGTGCTGCGGGTATTGCGGCCGATATGAATCATCTTGGTGCCGGTATCGGCCTGCTGGTAGTTGTTGGTAACCGCAACAGAATAGAATTCTGCTGAAGAATCATCGCCCTGAAGTATGCAGCTTGGATATTTCCAAGTTACGGCAGAACCTGTTTCAACCTGAGTCCAAGAAATCTTGCTGGATGATCCCTTACAGATTCCTCGCTTGGTCACGAAATTATAAATGCCGCCTTTGCCCTCTTTGTCGCCGGGATACCAATTCTGTACAGTGGAATACTTCACCTCGGCATCCTTCATGGCCACAATTTCCACAATAGCAGCATGCAGCTGGTTCTCATCGCGCTGAGGGGCTGTGCATCCCTCCATATAGCTCACATAGGCGCCCTCATCGGCCACGATGAGCGTACGCTCGAACTGGCCCGTCTTGGCAGCATTGATTCGAAAATAGCTTGACAGCTCAATAGGGCAGCGCACGCCCTTGGGGATATAGCAGAACGAGCCATCGGAGAAGACGGCACTGTTCAGCGCTGCGAAGAAATTGTCTGATGCCGGCACCACGGAACCCATATACTGACGAACCAAGTCAGGATACTTCTGCACGGCCTCGCTTATGGGGCAGAACAGGATTCCTTTTTCCTCAAGTGCTTTGGAGGCGGTAGTCTTTACGGACACCGAATCCATGATAGCATCATAAGCCACTCCCGTGAGCTGCTTCTGCTCATTCAACGAGATGCCCAATTTATTGAAGGTGTCAAGTAGTTCAGGATCGACTTCGTCAAGCGACTTCTTCGATTCCTGCTTCTTGGGCGCTGCATAATAGCTCAAGTCTTGATAGTCAACCTTCTCATACTCTAAATGGGCCCAATCAGGCTCTTCCATCTGCTGCCAACGACGATAGGCATTGAGGCGAAATTCGAGCAGCCACTCAGGTTCATTCTTCTTGTGGGATATCAGCCGAATAACATCCTCATTCAATCCCTTGGGGATGATCTCTGTATCGATATTGGTAACGAAGCCCCATTTATACTCTTCATTGGTGACTTCTTTGATGATTTCGTTGCTGTTTTCAGACATGTGAGGAAGTATGTGTTTATTGTATGGAGTTTTGAGTTCTTGTAGACTTTTATTAGAATCCGCGCTGCACTATAACAACTGCAAGAAAAGCCAGTATGATGATTAGCACGGTAATGAGGTCCTTTCTCGAAGGCGGACGTCCTGGAGGGTCCTGATCTGGCGTTCTGAAGGGATCCTCTTGCGGTATCTGCTGATCTGACATCTTAGCGCAATTCTTCGTGGAAACGGATATCGGTACCAAAGTTCTTCTTTACGCGAATTATTGCCTTATCCATCTTGGTGTCTCCCATGTGGTAAGGAATCACAACATGCGGCTTCAGCACCTTTACTGCCGATTCGAACTGTTCTGGAGTCATAGTGTAAGGCTGGTTCACTGGAAGGAGTGCCACCTCAATCTGAAACTCTTTGGCAAAATCTGCCATTTCTGGTATTGGTTCAGTATCGCCGGCAATATAGAGCGTCCACTTTTTGCCTATAGTCAGCATATAGCCGTTGCCCTTGCCCTTTGGATGAAACTGTTCGCGGCCCTTGGTGGTATTATAGGCAGGAACGGCCTTCACGAAGATTGGGACAGAGCTGTTGCCATATTTATAGACCTTGTCGTTGAGCAGATATTCAGCATTCTGAGTCACCTTTGCCTGATCAACCATTCCTCTGCAGGAAAAAGGAGCAATAATCATAGTACGGTCTGTAGCATGCTGTTCCAATGCCTTCTTGTCGATATGGTCAGGATGATCGTGAGTGTAAAGCACCAAATCGGCTTCGGGGAGCACCGAATAATCAATATCGGTTTCTCCCATACGGCTTACCGGATCCACATACACCCAAGTGGTTTCTTGACCATCCCTAATGGCGATCACAAGGCTGGCATGGGCCAGATAATAAAGGTCTACTTTATAGCCTTCTGCATCAAAGCTATCGGAAGGCAGGGTAATAGGTTTCGGAGCCTTGGCATTCACTGCCATGTTCATTTGCGCAAAACCCATAAAGGCAATGCCAATGAATGAAAGTACAAATATTATCTTTTTCATGATTTCTGATTTTTGGTTTTCGAATATATATCGTTGATGATAAGCCCTGAAAGGGTCATGCCGAAAATACCGGTGATATGGACCAGCGATCCATTGATAGGATGCCCATCGGCATTATAGAGAGGTTCGCCCCGGTTTTCTTCCACGTTGGGGTCGTAGACGCACTGGAACTTACGTGATGGAAACTGCTTCAGATGCTTGAATCGACGACGCAGCGTAGCGGCAAGCGGACAGCCTTGCACCTTCCAGAATTCTGCCACGCTAACCCCTGTTGGGTTCACCTTGAGGGCCGCGCCCATGGATGAGAAGAACACTGCCTGCGTATCGCAAGCACGCAGGATTAATGACACCTTATCCTTTAGGCTATCAACGGCATCAACGATGTAGTCATAACTATCCAGATGAAAGTCCTGATAGACTTCGTCGCTATAACGGCCTCGAACTGCCTCAATATCTGCCTGAGGATTGATCTGAAGAAGCCTTTCTTTCAGCACTTCCACCTTAGGCATGCCGACAGTAAGCGTAGTTGCCATAATCTGACGGTTGATATTGGTGACGTCCACCACATCGGAATCCACAATAGTGAGATGCTGGATTCCCGTCCGAACTAGCGATTCGGCGCACCAGCTGCCCACTCCGCCTACACCCACAACCAATACCCGGCATTGTGCCATGCGCTGCATGACATCCTCTCCGAGGAGCAGATTCGAACGGCAGTGGATTGTGTTCTGCATAAATCTTGCTGACCGACTATTTTACAATCACTTTCTCAGTGAATCCCATCGAGCCCTTGGCTGAAGCTCTGAGCAGATAAGCGCCCGGCAGAAGGCCCTTAAGGCTGAGGGTGGCGGATTGAGCATCGGCAGATACCTGGCAGGAAATCACCTTGCGGCCTGCGAGGTCGTAAAGCTCTACCTCATCCACAGCCAAGCCGTCTAGACTTACCGTAACCTGATCGGTTGCAGGATTGGGATATACGCTGATGCGGGATTTGATTACAGCATCAATGCCTTGGGTGCCGGCCTGAGTACGGAAGAGCTGCATTGCCAGTTCGCCCCACTGTCCATCAGCATTCTGTCCGATAGCAAGGGCATAATACTCGGTATTTGGGTTAAGGCTCAGCCAAGTCCAATCGTCCACCTCATACTGAGGGAACATGCTCTCCTTTACGATGGCGATAGCGCTGTCGGTACCGATCTCGTCGAAGAAAGCTTTCTCGATCAGCTGGTCATAGAACACGCTGGTCTGATCGTTAGCGGTGCAGATCACGCGTGCAGAATTATCAGTAATTTCAGACACCTCGATGGTAATCACGCTGACGCCCGAACCGCCTATTGATGCGGTGGCCGTAACAAGAGAATCCACTACATTTCCAGAAGCGGTATTAGCGAGCACATAGATAATCTGCTCCGTGCCTGCAGCCAACTCAGTCCAGGTATAGGAAGTGTCGCTGGTAGCATGAATACCCCACATTGGGATGAGGTCTTCAAGCGTGGCGCCCATCATTTGGAACCACATATCTAGAGAGCCCGGCTCGGCTATCATAAAAGAGTATTCCGTGCAAGATTCGCCCTTAGCAAAATGTGCGCTAACGGTAGTTGCTGATACTGAATCAACAGAAATAGTTACTGGGCTTTGGGCCTTTGCAGTTCCGATGCAAAGAAAAAGTGTCATTACGACTGCGAATAATTTCCTCATATTCTTGTAGTTTTAAATGAATAACCGATAATTTGAACCAATTTATTAAAATACAAAAATACAAAAAAAAAACGATACTGCAAAATATATCACCCTAAAATACCTTTTTACAGCAAAACGCTGCGGACAATCCTAATGTTTTTCTCCGATATTTCTGGCGCTATTCTCCGACTAATCTGGCGGTCAACTCCGATAATAAGGAGCCGAAGAATCCTCGCAGGACATCTGCCATTGAGTCCCAATTATTCCGATCCTGCCACCCGGCAATCCGGACTATTCTTTCTTCTGCTTGCAGGCATCCTTTAAGGCACAGCCTCCGCAACCCTTGCCACAGCTTTCTCCACAGCTAGCACCCTTTCTTAGAACCACTCGCAAGGCAGCCACGGCAGACAGCACCACAATCAGCAATATGGCCAAACTAGCAATATTCATTACTTTAGAACAGAATATATTACGCCATGACTAGACTTGCTATCCAATAAGCCGCCAGAGCGCAGATCCAGGCCACCACGCATTGGAACACAACCACAAATATCGCCATCGCCGAGCCTTGCTCTCTGCGCACCGTTGAGATAGCCGCCACGCAAGGCGTATAGATCAGCGTGAACACCAGCATCGGAACAGCCGTCAACGTAGTCAGCATGCTGCCCACACCTAGCACCTCGAGAGTAGCCACCACGCTTTCTTTGGCCAAGAATCCGCTCACAAACGCCGTAACCACCTGCCAGTCGCCCAATCCCATCGGACTGAATATAGGAGCAATAAAGCCGGCAATCACAGCAAGCATGCTTCCTTCGCCACTTTCTACCATATTGAACTTAAAGTCAAAAGTCTGCAGCAGCCAGATCACTATCGTTGCCACAAAGATAACCGTAAAGGCTCTTTGAAGAAAGTCCTTGGTCTTATCCCACAAAAGATGGCCTACATTCTTGAAGCCTGGCATACGGTAATTAGGCAGTTCCATCACAAAAGGCGCCGCTTCGCTGCGACGGCCAAGATATTTAGAAACCAAAGCCACTATAATACCTAGAACGATGCCCAATAGATAAAGGGCCACAAGCACTACACCGCCATATCCCGGGAAGAACATACTGGTCAAAAAAGCATACACCGGTATCTTGGCCGAACAGCTCATAAATGGGGTCAGCAGCACCGTCATGCGGCGGTCTCTGGCCGAAGGGAGCGTGCGCGACGCCATAAAGGCCGGAACAGAACAACCGAACCCGATAAGCAGCGGCACGATGCTACGTCCCGTAAGACCTATCTTCCTCAGGAGCTTGTCGGTAACAAACGCCACTCGCGCCATATAGCCGCTGTCTTCCAAAAGACTGAGGAAAAAGAAAAGTACGATTATGATAGGCACAAAACTCACCACGGAACCAACACCGCCAAAAATAGCATCCACCACTAGGCTTTGTACCACAGGTGCAACATTCCAGCGATTCATAGCATTTGATGCCAAAGCACCCACCCACTGTATCAACTGATCCAAACCATCTTGCAGCGGAGCGCCAATCACATCCACCGAAAGCCAAATCACCATCGACATCACCACCACAAAGATTGGCAGTGCCGACCACCTTCCGGTCAAGAACTGGTCGATTTTTCTGCTACGAAGATACTCTTTGCTTTCTCGCGGCTTTACCACAGTTTGGCGGCAAAGCTTGCGAATGAAGCCAAACCGCATATCAGCCATAGCTGCCGAACGGTCGAGGCCTCGCTCCTGCTCCATCTGGCTCACGATATGCTCTATCATTTCTTTCTCATTCTGATCCAAATTCAGATGATCCAGAATTTCCTGATCGCCTTCCACTATCTTGCTTGCCGCAAATCGCAGAGGGATCCCTGATCGCTCAGCGTGGTCTTCTATCAGATGCATAATGCTATGCAGGCAACGATGCACAGCTCCGCCATGTTCCTCTGGGTCACAGAAGTCTTGCCTCATCGGCTTCTCTTGATACCGAGCCACATGTATCGCATGCTCTACCAACTCGTCTATGCCTTCATTCTTAGCAGCCGTTATCGGGACTACCGGTATTCCCAGGATACGCTCCATCTCGTTCACTCGCACCGTGCCGCCATTGTTACGCACCTCGTCCATCATATTCAATGCCAGCACCATGGGGGTATCTAGCTCCATCAGCTGCATCGTGAGGTAAAGGCTTCGCTCTATATTGCCGGCATCGGCCACATTGATAATACCTTTGGGCTTCTGATCAATGATAAACTGCCGCGTAACGATTTCTTCTGCCGTATAGGGCGAGAGGGAGTAAACGCCTGGCAAATCAGTAACCAGTGTGTCGTCGTTCCCTCGTATTACGCCATCCTTTCTATCCACAGTCACTCCAGGGAAATTACCCACGTGCTGCTTCGAGCCTGTAAGCTGGTTAAAGAGGGTTGTCTTGCCGCAATTCTGCTGGCCGGCCAGGGCAAATGTCAGCAACGTGCCTTCCGCCAGTTCATGAGTATGATGTTCCCTCCTACACTGGGCAGATCGGTTGAGGTCATTCTCTCCAATACCCGGATGGGCATTGTGGTCATGTAGGGCCGTAATATAAGGAATATCTCGCTCTGATGGGTCATCAGGATTGGTATGCCATCCGTCCGCATCATCATCTCCTTCGTACAATTCCACATCTATCAATGCTGCATCGTTTTTTCGCAATGCCAAAGAATATCCATGCACAAGAAATTCCATCGGGTCACCCATCGGGGCCAGTTTCACCAATTTCACTTTTACCCCTGGAATCATGCCCATATCGATAATGTGCTGACGGTTGACGCCTGCCCCATTCACCGAAACCACCTGTGCCGATGCACCAATATTCAAATCCTTCAGAGTCATCTCAAGTCCTATTTTCCTATATAGTTCAACCTTTTACGAGTAATATTCTTCTCGTATTGATACTGCAAAATTACACAAACGCTCTCAATCCCACAATACCTAATAGTAGTGATTTTTCAACTCGCCGACTTGATAAAGGAAAAAAGAAGATGACGATTCTCCCCTATACCAACTCCCAAAAAGCAACGCTGGCAGCAGCAGCAACATTGAGTGAATCAACCCCATTTCGCATTGGTATCTTCACCACATAGTCGCATAAATCAATAGTGCTGTGCTCTAGTCCGTCGCCTTCTGTACCCATGACAATCGCCAGTTTCGGTTCTAACTTCAGCCTAGGATCGTCCAAAGGAATGGCCCTGTCGCTAAGCGCCATAGCCATTGTTTTGAATCCTAGTTCTCGCAGTTGAGACATTCCCTTTTGAGGCCAATCGCCACATGTGGTGCCGATATAGGTCCATGGTATTTGGAAAACCGTACCCATGCTCACCCTAACCGACCGCCTATTGAGCGGATCACAACAGGTCGGAGTCATCAGCACGGCATCAATGCCCAATGCTGCTGCCGCACGAAAGATAGCGCCAGTATTGGTGGCATTCACCACGTTGTCTATCACTACGATTCTGCGAGCCCCATCCACTACGTCCGACACACTTTTCTCTACAGGGCGGCGCATGGCGCACAAGACGCCTCTCGTCAATTCATAGCCAGTCAGATTGGCCAGCAGGTCGTCAGCGCCCGTATAGATTGGAATATTGCCGCAACGAGCTATCAGTTCTCGCGCCTGGCCATCTATATGCTTATGGGTTGTCAACAACGAGATAGGCTGGCATCCCGACTCCAAAGCCGACTTTATCACCTTGGGACTCTCCGCAATAAACAGGCCTTTCTCAGGTTCTAGCTTATTGCGGAGCTGTGCCTCGGTCAAGCGACTATACACCGCCACTTCGGACGCATCCAAGGTTGTTATTTCAATAATATTCGACATCTAGTCTATTTTAGCAGTCGTGGCTGGGTTTTACGCCAACGCTCATAGCAACGCTCCAAGAGGTCGTTCACAATGGCAGGATCCTCCATCATAATGAAATGGCCTGTGTTGTCGAATTCCAGATAGGTAGCATTGTTGTAGAGTTCATCCATCAGCTGGCGGTTGTTTTGAGGTATGCCCGAATTGCGTGTACAGACAATAAGCGTCGGGATATTGATCTTCTCGCCTGTCCAGCAATCCGGATCCACCAGGTTCTTCATCGTGCTATAGGCCACTCTCTCTGAAGTGCCAGGCATCGTGCCGAGCGCATAGTCGGTTATCTCCTGAGGAGTGAAAGGGCCTTGCAGCGACAATACGAAAGCCTCAATATTGGTCTTACACTGGTCGCCATGGAACATCTCTACAAAGGAGTTGATCTGCTTGTCGTATGCTGCACGCTGCGCAGCATCTTTGGGATAGAAGCAGTACACGCCGTCAATATCGCACAATGCCGAAGCATAGATGGGATAGTCAAATACCAGCTGACGGCAGACTGCTGTGCCCAAGCTATGTCCTACCAACACCATATTCCTCACCCCTACCGTATCTGCAACTCTGCGAAGAGCATCTGCAAAGAAGTGGAGCGTATAGGCTGTATCCGGACTTTCGCTGCATCCATAGCCTGGCAGGTCTACAAAGATCATCCGTATGGTATCATTGCAGAAGCCCTTGTACTGTTCGTCCCAGGCATTTATGTCGCAACCAAATCCATGCACAAACATCAGCGTAATACTGCCTTCTCCGCACACCTTATAGTGCACTTTCGAACCATCGTCCAACGTTACATAATGCGATGGAAGGTCTGCCAGCGAGACATCTTTCTTGCAGGAAGTCAGCAATACTGTGGCACAGATAGCCATCAGAAGCATTATTCTCTTCATGATCAATCCGTATTTGTTGGTTACACCATCTGCTCAATGTTCCACACAAAAGCCTTCACTCCTACCTCTTTATTACGTAGGTCTAGCTTGCGTACAGATTTCATGATCTCTTCCACCTGTCCGTCTTCCACAACAGCCAGCACGGCATTGTTCATCTCTGGCCAGGCATGGGTGCCACGGTGTGGATCGCCATCCACGCTGCCGCGGCCTTGCACGTTCTCCCAGAACGTGAAGCCACGGATATTCAGCGTATCCAGCAAATATTCTACTCGGCCGGTATTGGCCTGATTGAATACTATCATTACACTTTTCATAGTCTAATATCTTTTTTTCGTTACTCTTTGTTCTCTAAATCAATGTTCATGAACACGAACTTCTTGCGCTCTTTCTCCTTCTTATCTGCATCTCCCTTGCGCTCAAAGATAGCGTATGCCACAGGCACTACTACCAGTGTTACGAGGGTTGAGAAAAGCAGACCGCCAATCACGATGATACCCATGGTGGTCCAGAGTTCCGAACCCTCACTATGGCTGGTTGCCATTGGTATCATACCCAGAATAGTGGTAGCTGCCGTCATCAATACAGGACGCAGACGACTCTGACCGGAAACAGCAATGGCCTCATAGAGTTCCATGCCGCGCTCACGCATCAGGTTTATGTAGTCTACCAGCACAATACCGTTCTTTACAACGATACCAATCAGCAGTACCAAACCGAGGGTTCCCACCATATCGATATTATTGCCGGTGATCAAAAGGGCGATAATAGCGCCTGAGAGTGCAAATGGGATAGAGAACAGGATGATGAACGGCTTGCTGAACGACTCAAACTGTGAAGCCATTACGATATACACAAGCATGATAATCAGAATGGCCAGAAGTCCCATGTTGCCAAAGTTCTCCTGCTGGTCTTCATAAGCACCGCCCAGCACCACGTGGATATCCTGTGGCAGGTTGGTCTTGTCCAGTTCTGCCTGTACGCTGTTGGCCAAGTCTTTCAGTGATGTCTTATATGGAGTTACAGCAATAGTGAGGTAGCGCTGGCGGTTCTTGCGCTCGATGGTTGGAGGACACCAGTACTCCTCTATCGTAGCCAGTTCTTTGAGCTTCAGCTGCTGGCCTGTTGTAGTTGGAATGGCCATTTCCTCAATGTCGGTGATGGAGTTACGATAGTCTTCTTTCAGACGGCATACTATGTTGTACTCTTCACCATCTTCTTTAAGGAATCCGCAGTTCATACCGTTCACGCGGTAGCGCACATATGTAGCCACGCTGGCCGAGGTCAAGCCGTGACGAGCCAGCTTCTCTTTGTCGAACACGATCTTCAGCTCTGCACGGTCCTCATCGCGGCTGATCTTCACGTCGCGGGCACCAGGAACGTTCTCCTGAATACGGCGCTTCAGATCCTGAGCAAACTCATTGGTCTCGTCAAAGTCATAGCCATATACCTCAATGCTAAGGCTGTTGTTGGAACCGCCGCCCATGCCGGATGAGGTGCTCACCTGGTAGTTGATAATCTCTGGATATTCACCCAGTTTCTGGCGGACAGCCTCAGCCATCTCAAAGATCGAGCGGTCGCGCTCAAACTTCTTGGTGGTACGCACGTTCATAGAGATCTTGTTGTTGGTAGTACTGCTGAACAGGGCTGAGAATCCTGCATCGTCATTGCTACCTGCCGAGGTGGAGAGCACCCTCAAGTCGTCGCCTACGATCTCATTGATATCTTTCTCTATATTACGAGCGGTCTTCAAAGTCTCCTCAATACGGGTACCGCGCTGCAGCTCTACGTTCACCGACATGGTGCCGTTATCCTGCTCCTTCATGAAGTCCATACCTATCTTGCCAGCGCCCATAGGCAGCATCGACAGCACAAAGATCACTACAGCAGCAATAAGGGTAACCTTCTTATGGTTCAAGCACCAACGCAGACGGTTAGCATACCAGCGGTCGAGCTTGTCAAACCATTTGCCGAAGGTCTTTTCGAAGGTCAGCTTCTTAGCACTTCTCTTGCGCTTATACTCCTCTTCATCTGCCTTATTCAGGAAGAATGGCTTCTCCTTGAGCATCTTGCTCGAGAGCATAGGAATCAGGGTGATTGCAGTAGCGGTGGACACGCACACCACGATGGTGATGATCCAGCCCAACTGCTTGAACATGATGCCGGCCATGCCTGGCAGCATGGTAAGTGGCACAAATACTGCCACGATAACCAAGGTAGTGGCGATTACAGAAATCCATACCTCGTTGGTAGCACAGATGGCTGCCTCGCGGGGGCTCTCGCCTCGGTCGATATGCTTGGTAATATTTTCCAACACCACGATGGCGTCATCCACCACCATACCGATAGCCACCGTCAACGAGGCCATAGAGATGATGTTCAGCGAGCTGTCTGAAAGGAGCAGATAGATAAACGAAGTCACCAATGAGATAGGTATGGTGATACCGATAATGATGGTACTGCGCCAGTCGCCAAGGAATACGAACACCACCAGCACCACGAAGAGCAATGCATAGAAGATGGATTCGCTCAAGCCGTTCACGGCGTTCTGGATATCGGTCGAACCATCACGGATGGTCACCATCTGGATGTCTGGAGGCAGCGTCTTCTGTATCTTCTCCATCTGGCGCTTCACGTTTTTAGCAATGGCCACGGTGTTGGCGCCCGTCTGCTTGGAGATGATGAGTCGCGCACCATCCTTACCATTGATCTTCTCATCGAGCGAGAGGTCCTTGATAGTATCGCGCACAGTAGCGATGTCGCGGATATAGATTGGCTTGCCGCCAATAGTGGCAACCACGAGGTCGTTGATTTCTGAACTCTCCTCAAACTCGCCCTTCACGCGCATCTGATACTGTTCCTTGCCCATCTTCACGGTACCTGATGCCAGGTCCATGTTGTTGGAACTGATGCAGGAACCCACAGCCTCAACACTCAGATGGTACGACTCCAACTGCTTGGGATCGAGGTCCACATAGATGTAGCGTTCTGGTGCACCCGAGATAGAGAGGTTGCCGATACCGTCGATGCGCTTCAGTTCGTTGGTCACATTGTCTTCCAAGATCTTGTTCAGTCCCGGATAGCTCTCTTCTGCGGTGAATCCGAACTGCATGATAGGCATAGCGCTGGAGTTGAGCTTCAGGATGGTTGGGCGGCTCACGCCGTCTGGCAGGTTGTCGTACACGAGGTCCACATACGAGCGGATATCGTTGAGCGACTCATCCAAGTTCATACCCCATTCGAATTCCATAGTCACAATCGAGAGGTTGTCCTTCGAGTTGGAGGTAAGGTTCTTGAGGCCGTCCACCGAGTTCAGCGAATTTTCGATGATCTTGGTGACGTTGGTCTCAATTTCGCTGGCATTAGCGCCGGCATAGGTGGTCATCACTGTGATATAGGGAGGGTCCATTTCTGGCATCTGGTCAATAGGCAGACGCGACAGGGAGAACAATCCCAAGATGATGACGGCCACGAATATCAAGCCTGTAGTAATAGGCTTGTTGATCGCTGTTTTATAAATAGCCATAATTCTTCGTATTTGTGATTTGTGACTTAAGATTTAAGATTTACCTTTTTTTCAGACATATTCTCCGCAAGATTCCCCTTAGTTGACTTTGAGATAAATCCTTAAATCTTAAATATTTATTTCACGATTTCCAGTTTGCTGCCATCTACCAGTCGTGCCTGGCCGGTCACTACCAGCTCGTCGCCTTCCTTCAGGTCGCCTGGCACTACTGAGAGCACCTCTATGCGGTCGTCGTAGCGCTGGCCGAGGGTCACGCTTACGCGGTGTGCCACGCCATCTTTGTTGGTGAACACATAGCGCTCGTTGCTGCCGGTCAGCTTCAGCACTGCCTGGTAAGGAACTACGATAGCGTCAACCTCGCCGATGGCCAGAGTTGAGCGTACATACATGCCTGGACGCAGTTTCTCGCCGCCATTAGGAATAGCCACCTTGCACTGGAAGGTATGGGTATTGGGGTCGATGGTTGGGTATACAATCTCGATTGAGGCGGGGAACACCTTGTCGGGATAGATATCGCTGGCAATCTCCACCTTCATGCCCTGCTTCACCAGTGGGAAGTAGCTCTCAGGGATATTGATGAGGGTCTTCAGCTTGCTGATCTGGGTCAGCTGCAGGATAGGCTGTCCGGTATACATCTCGCCATCCTCATAGTTCTTAGCGCTGATCACACCGCTGAACTGGGCTTTCACGAAGGTGTTCTCCTCCTGGAAGCGGGCGCTCTCCTTCAGCTGGTCATAGCCGGCCTTGGTCTGGTCGTACACCTGCTGACTGATGCTTCCGCTGGCCTTCAGGGCCTCTACGCGGTCCAGCTCCACCTTGGTGCTGTTGAGGTTGATCTTGGTGGTGTTCAGCTGGGTCTGGTCCATACGCACCAGCATAGAGCCCTTGCTCACGCGGCTGCCTACCTGCACGTAGATGTGCTCGATATGGCCGGTGATAGATGGAGCCACATTCATGGTTTCATAGCCCTCAAGGGTGCTCGACAGTTCCAAAGTCTTAGAGATACGCTCCTTGGCAAGAGTCTGTACTTTCACCTTCTCCGTCTCCTTCTGGGTTGTGGTAGGAGCCTTAGATTCCTCTTTCTTTCCGCCGCCGCATGCCGCAATAGTCATGGCAGCAACAGCAATCAATGCAATTTCAAATGCTCTTTTCATTATATATTATTTTTTTGTATCGAATTGGTTCAACATAATAGTGTGGGGCAAGACCTACATGCCCAACAGGTTCTCCAGCGAGGTCTCAGCGCTCAGCACGCTCATCACGGCCTGGATATAGTTGCTCTGGGCACTGATGATATCGGTGCTGGCATTGGTCACCTCTAGGTTGCTGGCGCGGCCATACTGATACTTCTCAGTCACGTTGGCCAGCACGCGCTGGGTCACCTCCAGATTCTTCTTCTGGATCTGATAGGTCTCTATAGCGCTAGCCAAGTCGTAGCACAGCTGGTTGAACTGCACCTGCAGTCCGTCCTCGGCCTGCTTCTTGCTGTTCAGCGTCTCCTGATGGCTGATCTTGGCCTCTTTGATCTTGGCTACGCGGGTACCGGTCTGGAAGATAGGCAGGCTCACGCTGGCGCCCACCATGTTTGGAGGGGTCATGTTCATGCCTTCCGACTTGCCGAAATAGGTCTTGTAGCTATACTGGTAGAAGGCCGACAGCGTTGGAGTAAAGCTGAGCCACGCCATGGTAAGCTGGTCTTTAGAGAGCTTCTCGCTCTGCTGAAGCAGCTGGTAGTCATAGTTCTTCTCTATGTCGAATCCGCCAAGGGCCAGCTGGGCCACCTGGTCAATGTTCAGAATCTCGTCCAGCTTGGTGGTGAGCTTTATCTTGCTGTTCACGTCGGCTCCCAGCTGCAGCAGCATGGAGTTGTAGAGCATCGTCAGGCTGCGGCGGTTGCTGGCTATGGTGTTTCTCATCTGGGCCACCTGCACGCTCAGCTTGTCGGCGTCAATCTGCTCTGCGGCACCCACAGCCACGCTGGCCTGAGTGGTGCGTTCGAGGCTCTCCATATTGGCCAGGCTGGAGTCGAGCAGGTCCACGATATCCTCCATCACGAGGATGCTCACATACACGTTCTTCACGTTGCTCAGCGTCGACTGGATGGTCTTCTTGTGGGTGATGTCGGCCATCTCCTTAGAGATGTTGCTCATCAGCGTTCCCATCACCTGCTGCGCCGTCACGGCCATGCTGGCAGTCACGCCCAGCGATCCGTTGGGGTTCAGCGGTATCGACATTGCGCCGAAGTTCATCTCATAGCCGCACATGTTCTGGTAGTCAAACTTGCCGCTCACCTGTGGCAGCATGCTCGACAGCGTCTCCCATTTGGCGGCCTGGGCCTTCTGTACGTCCAAAGCCGCATTCTGAAGCGTGTAGTTGTAGTTCAGCGCATAGTCCTGAGCCTCCTTCAGCGTGAGGTTCATCGTCTCCTGAGCCTTAGCCCCGCAAAGCAGGACCACGCTCATCAGCGCCATTGTCAGTGTCTTCTTTATCATATCTTATTCTATTTTTTCGATTCTTTTATCATTTCTTGTTCCGAACAGCCATGGCAGAAGCCCGAGGCATGCTTATCTATCATGCGCTTCCACGTGGTCAGCAGCTCCTCCTGACGGGAGTCATACTCCTTAAGCAGCCTCTCCGTGAGCAGGCCCCTCATATAGGTGTATATCACGTCCGAAAGCACCTTATGGGCCTGTTTGAGATCACCGCCTGCCATGGCAACCTGTCCCTGGTCGTAAAGCGCCATTGCCACCACGGCATGGGCAGCAATGCGGGGATCCACGTCGGCGCGTATGCGGCCCAGCTTCTGGTCGTTCTCCAGTATCGACTGCAGCGACTCCACAAAGGCCTGCCTCAGCTTGCCGATATGGCGGTCATACACCTCTGGGTAATGATCCTGCAGGTCCTTCATCATCCGCTCGTGGCGGTTCATCGTATCGGCATGCACCTGCACCGCAGCAAGCATCATCAGCAGCGGCAGGTCCTCCTCCTGCGGAGGCATCTTGTGGGCATGCACCAGATGGTCGAATTTGGCAGCCATGCAGGCATCCAGCAAGGCACCCTTATCGGCAAACTGCTCATAGATGGTGCGCTTCGACACATGGACTTCCTGCGCAATCTGGTCCATAGTCACCTTCTTGCAGCCATGGAGCAGAAAGAGCCCGCAAGCCCCCTCTATGATCGTTTTTTGCACCTCGTCCTTAGTCATAACTATTATCGTTATTCAATAAATCACAATCAGTTATAAGCATACTTTTCCGAGCAGTTCCTTCGGAAAGCGGATGCAAATATACAAAGAAAACTCAAAACCACCAAATAGTTTTCACGCCCACAAATAAAAAAAATGTTAAACGCCCTGCCAATCCCGCCATTGAAGACTATCAATCACCCGGCAGTTCCTCACCCACAATCACTTGGGCGCTGCCGCCCACAGCGCCGCCATTCAGCGCAGCCAGCCGCCAATCCCAGCCTCAGAATCCGCCTCAACCTGAGCATTAATCAAGCACAAGAGGGTTCTAATGGCAGTGTTAAATGGTTCATATGTGCTATATATGTGCTATATATGTGCTATATTTCTGCTATCTCTATAGGATAGGACATATATAGCACATATATAGCACATATATAGCACAAATGCGCCAGTTTAGGTCCAGATATGGCTCCACAATAATACGTCCATACACGCCACAAACAATAGCCGCGGTTGGCAGGATTCGGGCGCAATTCGATATAATATATGTAAAGGGCAATATTTTTTTGATAAAAAATTATCATTTCGGTTGAAAATATCGAAAATTTTTATTATCTTTGTAGGGCGCTAAGAATGGGCAATAATCTATTATCGCACTATCAACCATTCCATTACGCGAAAAACCAAATTAAAAAATAAAGAAAAAAAACATATCATGAACGAAAAAATCCTGAAAGCTCTCGAGAGCTACGGCATCACCGGAACCAAGAGCCTCGTGTACAATCCTTCCTACGAGGAGCTCTACAAATTTGAGAAAGACCCAGCACTGACTGGCTACGACAAAGGTCAGGAGACCGAACTCGGCGCCATCAACGTGATGACCGGCATCTACACCGGCCGTTCGCCTAAAGACAAGTACATCGTGATGGACGAGAACTCGAAGGACACCGTATGGTGGACCACCGAGGGCTACAAGAACGACAACCACCCAATGAGCGAAGAGGTTTGGGGCACCGTGAAGGGCATCGCCAAGAACGCCCTCTGCAACAAGAACCTCTTTGTAGTGGATGCTTTCTGCGGCGCCAACAAGGACACCCGCATGGCCGTCCGCTTCATCATGGAAGTTGCATGGCAGGCCCACTTCGTGACCAACATGTTCATCAAGCCTACCGCTGAGGAACTCGAAAGCTTCGAGCCTAACTTCACCGTTTACACCGCTTCAAAGGCTGCCGTTACCAACTACAAGGAGCTCGGCCTCAACAGCGAGACCTGCGTGGCCTTCAACGTAAGCAGCCGCGAGCAGGTGATCCTCAACACCTGGTATGGCGGCGAGATGAAGAAGGGCATGTTCTCCATGATGAACTACTACCTCCCACTGAAGGGCATCGCCTCTATGCACTGCTCCGCAAACTGCGACATGGAAGGCAAGAACACCGCCATCTTCTTCGGCCTCTCCGGCACCGGCAAGACCACCCTCTCCACCGATCCTAAGCGCCGCCTCATCGGCGACGACGAGCACGGCTGGGACGACAACGGCGTGTTCAACTTCGAAGGCGGCTGCTATGCCAAGGTTATCGGCCTCGACAAAGACCATGAGCCAGACATCTACAACGCCATCAAGCGCGACGCCCTCCTCGAGAACGTTACCGTTGCCGCCGACGGCAAGATCGACTTCGACGACAAGAGCGTGACCGAGAACACCCGCGTAAGCTACCCAATCAACCACATCAACAACATCCAGCCAGGCAGCAGCGCTCCTGAGGCCAAGAACGTGATCTTCCTCAGCGCTGACGCATTCGGCGTACTGCCTCCAGTGTCTATCCTCACTCCTGAGCAGACCCAGTACTACTTCCTCTCTGGCTTCACCGCCAAGCTGGCAGGTACCGAGCGCGGCATCACCGAGCCTACCCCAACCTTCAGCGCCTGCTTCGGCCAGGCATTCCTCGAGCTGCACCCAACCAAGTACGGCGAGGAACTCGTGAAGAGAATGAAGCAGAGCGGCGCCAAGGCTTACCTTGTGAACACCGGCTGGAACGGCACCGGCAAGCGCATCAGCATTCCTGACACCCGCGGAATCATCGACGCCATCCTCGACGGCTCCATCCTCAAGGCTGAGACCAAGATGATCCCAATGTTCAACTTCGAGGTTCCAACCTCTCTGCCAAACGTAAATCCTGCCATCCTCGACCCACGCGACACCTACGCTGACGCAAGCATCTGGGAAGAGAAGGCTAAGGACCTCGCCGGCCGCTTCATCAAGAACTTTGAGAAATACACCACCAACGAGGCTGGCAAGGCTCTCGTAGAGGCTGGCCCAAAGCTCTAAACACTCTGATAGTCTAAGACTAACACATACTGCCGGGGCCGATATGAAAACATGTCGGCCTCGGTTTACTAAAAAAAACATTCAGGCGTGAAAGACAAACTGATCATACTTTCGGGAGGCATGGACTCGGTGACCATGCTCTATGACTACAAGGACGAGATCGGCCTGGCCGTATCGTTCGACTACGGCTCCAACCACAACGACCGCGAGATACACTTCGCCAAGCTGCACTGCCAGCGACTGGGCATCCGCCACGAGGTGGTGGACCTGGAGTTCTTTAAGAAGCACTTCCGCAGCTCGCTGCTCGAAGGGGCCGACGCCATACCCGAGGGCCGCTACGACGAGGAGAACATGAAGTCCACCGTGGTGCCCTTCCGCAACGGCATCATGCTCTCGATAGCCGCCGGCATGGCCAACAGCGCAGGACTCACCCAGGTGATGATAGCCAACCACGGCGGCGACCACGCCATCTACCCCGATTGCCGCGAGGGTTTCATTCGCGACATCAATGCTGCCATCAGCTCGGGCACCGACGGCGAGGTGACGGTATTTGCCCCCTACACGGGCATCACCAAGAGCGACATCGCCCGCAAAGGCGGCGCCCTGGGCATCGACTACGCCGAGACATGGAGCTGCTACAAGGGAGGCGAGAAGCACTGCGGCGTGTGCGGCACCTGCCAGGAACGCAAAGAGGCCATGGCCGAGGCCGGACTCGTGGACAACACCGAATACGAACAATGACACCCATGGACAAGAGATACCGCATCAACGAGATCTTCTACAGCCTTCAGGGCGAGGGCACCTATACCGGAGTGCCGATGATATTCGTGCGCTTCTCGGGCTGCAACCTCCGCTGCCCATTCTGCGACACCCGCCACGAAACCTACTCGGAGATTACCGCCGCACAGATACGCGAAGCCATCAGCCAATATCCATGCCAGCGTGTTTGCCTCACTGGAGGAGAACCGACGATGCAGGTGACCGACGAGCTGATACGCGAGGCCTTTGCCGGCTACAAGGTGCACATGGAGACCAACGGCACACACCCCATCCCATCGCTAGTGGACTGGGCCACAGTGTCGCCTAAGAAAGGCAAGGTGGTGGTAGAGAAATGCCAGGAGCTGAAGCTGCTTTTCGGTGAGGGCATGGACGATCCCGAGGAATGGATGCACATAGCATGCGAGCAGCGCTGCCTGCAACCCGTGGACATCGCCGGCGACCCCGAGGCCACACGGCGCAACACCCAGGCCTCCATCGAATACATACAGCAGCACCCCCAGTGGCGCCTGTCGCTGCAGACCCACAAGATGACCGGAATAAGATAAGGTAAAAAGTTAAAAGTTTCTGGGTTCAAGGGGTCAAGAGTTCAAGAGTTCAAGGTTCAAGAGTTCAAGAGTTCAAGGGTTCAAGGTTCAAAGGGTTCAAGGGTTCAAGGTTCAAGGGTTCAAAGGGTCAAAGGGTCAAGGGGTTGACCGTTGACCGTTGACCGTCGACCGTCGACCGTTGACCTAAATATAGTCGTATTCTATCTTGGTGAGGAACAGGCCGCAAGCCGGCATGCTGACGC